>NZ_RJVR01000278.1 GCF_003999195.1 Streptomyces soli | reverse complement strand
GCGCGGGCGCTCCGCGGGGGCCGGAGCGGCCGACCGGGGCGCGCGCCCAGGCCTACGTGGAGCAGCGTACGGAGCGGCGCGCGGCGGGCAGCACCAACGGCACGACCGGCACCGGCGGTACGCCGGCGTCGGCGCGGCCAACGCCTCGCCCCACGCCTCGACCCACACCTCGGCCCACGCCCAGGCCGGTACCGAGGCCGGTGCCGCGTACGCCTGCCCGCACGCCCCGGTCGGCCGGTCCTGGGTCGGACCGTAGGCTGCTGCGGCAGCGGCTCATCGTCTTCGTGACCGTCACCCTGCTGGTCGCCCTCGGCATCGCGGCCGCACAGGGCTGCCAGGGCCCGACGCGCGGCCTCGGGGTGACCGGCGACGGCGCCCGGGTCTGCGCGGGGCAGGCCCCGCAGGCTGCTGGCTGCCCGGCACTCTGACCGCAACGGCGCACAGACGTCGCCCCCGCGGGGTGGCGTACGGCCCTTTCGCCGAGTACGTTACTAAGCGCTTGCTTAGGAACGAGGAGGGTGCGGCGGATGGTGACGGCGGAAGCGTTGCGGGAGCGGGTGGCGGCGCTGGTCGCGGCGTACGACCCGGGGAGTACCGACAGGGGCGACTTCCTGCGGGCCAGGTTCGACGCGGGTCTGGCCTGGGTGCACTACCCGGAGGGACTGGGCGGCCTCGGGGCGCCGAGGGCCCTGCAGGAGGTCGTGGAGGCGGAACTCGCGGCGGCCGGGGCACCGGACAACGAGCCGCGGCGGATCGGGATCGGGCTGGGGATGGCAGCGCCGACGATTCTGCGGTTCGGGACCGAGGAGCAGAAGGCGCGGTTGCTGCGGCCGCTGTGGACCGGCGACGAGGTGTGGTGCCAGCTCTTCAGCGAGCCGGGGGCCGGGTCGGACCTGGCAGGGCTGCGCACGAGGGCCGGGCGGGACGGTGACGGGTGGGTCGTCACGGGCCAGAAGGTCTGGACGTCCAACGCACACAACGCGCGGTGGGCGATTCTCATCGCGCGCACGGATCCGGATGTCCCGAAGCACCGGGGTATTACGTATTTCGTCTGCGACATGCAGGATCCGGGCGTCGAGGTGCGCCCCCTGCGGCAGATCACCGGCGAGGCGGAGTTCAACGAGGTCTTCCTCACGGATGTACGCATCCCCGACTCCCTCCGCCTCGGCGAGGTCGGAGACGGCTGGCGGGTCACCCAGACCACGCTCGACAACGAGCGGGTCGCGATCGGCGGCGCGGCACTCCCCCGCGAGGGCGGAATGATCGGCACCGTCGCCAAGACCTGGCGTGAGCGCCCGGAGCTGCGCACGCCTGACCTCCACGACCGGCTGCTGCGGCTGTGGGTGGACTCCGAGGTGACCCGGCTGACCGGCGAGCGGCTGCGGCAGCAACTCGCGCTGGGGGCGCCCGGGCCGGAGGGGGCCGGGATCAAGCTGGCGTTCGCGCGGCTGAACCAGCAGGTCAGCGGCCTCGAGGTGGAGCTGTTGGGCGAGGAGGGCCTGCGGTACGGGGACTGGACGATGACCCGGCCGGAGATCGTGGACTTCTACGGGCGGGACGCCGGCTACCGCTATCTGCGGGCCAAGGGCAACTCGATCGAGGGCGGTACGTCCGAGATCCTGCGCAACATCATCGCCGAACGCGTGCTCGGCCTGCCCTCGGAGCCCCGTACGGACAAGGACGCCGCCTGGAAGGACCTGCCCCGATGAGTGATCTGCTGTACAGCGAGGTCGAGGACGACCTGCGGACCGCCGTGCGGGGGCTGCTCGCCGACCGCTGCCGGCCGTCCGCCGTGCTGGCCCGCATCGAGAGCGACACGCCGTACGACCTGGGCCTCTGGCGGACGCTGGCCCAGGAGCTGGGGCTCGCCGGGCTGCTGGTGCCGGAGAAGGCGGGCGGCCAGGGCGCGTCGGCTCGGGAGGTCGCCGTGGTGCTGGAGGAGCTGGGCGCGGCGGTGGCGCCGGTGCCGTTCCTGGGCAGCGCGGTGCTGGCGACGACCGCGCTGCTCGGGGCGGGGACGGATGCCGCCGAGGCGGTCGTGGGCAGGCTGGCAGCGGGCGAGGCCGTCGGGGCGCTGGCCGTGCCGCTGCCTACGGCGCCCGGAGCGGCTTTCCCGGAGGGCGTACGGGCGGACGAGAACGGCACGCTCACCGGGCGGGTGACCAGCGTGGCGGAGGCGTCGGCCGCCGACGTGCTGGTGGTGCCGGCCGTCGGGCCGCAGGGGCCTGGGCTGTACGAGGTCGCGGCCGGCGCGGCGGGCGTACGGATCGCCGTGGCAGTGTCCCTGGACCTGACACGACCCATCGCCGATATCGACCTCGACGGGGTCGCCGCACGGCTACTGGCCGGCCCGGAGACGGCAGTGGCAGCCCTGGACCGGGCGCTGCTCACCGGCGCGGGGCTGCTGGCGTCCGAGCAGCTCGGCACGGTCCAGGGGTGCCTGGACGAGACGGTGCGCTACCTGGGCGAGCGGCACCAGTTCGGGCGCGTGGTCGGCTCCTTCCAGGCACTGAAGCACCGGCTGGCCGATCTGTGGCTGGAGGTCGTCTCGGCGCGGGCCGCCGCCCGTAACGCCGCCGACGCGCTCGCGACGGGCGCCGAGGACGCGGGGATCGCGGTGGCCGTGGCCCAGGCGTACTGCGCGCCGGTCGCGGTGCGCGCGGCGGAGGAGGCGATCCAGCTGCACGGCGGCATCGGGATGACGTGGGAGCACCCGACCCACCTGTACCTGAAGCGTGCCAAGGCCGACGAAATCACCCTGGGCACGCCGGGCCGTCATCGCGCGGCGCTGGCCGGGCTGGTGGAGCTTCCGGCCGGGGTCTGAAAGGCCTGCTCGTGGGTTCAGGTCCGGGGCGAGGTCGCGCCCCGGACCTGAACCGTGATGTGACTGCGGCTGCGGCTGCGGCTGCGGCTGCGGCTGCGGCTGCGGCTGCGCGAGCTCACCGGGCGCGTCCCGTCGCCACCGCGTAGAAGGCCACGGCGGCGGCCGCGCCGACGTTGAGTGAGTCCACGCCGTGCGCCATGGGGATGCGGACCCATTCGTCGGCGGCGACCAGTGCCTGGGTGGAGAGGCCGTCGCCTTCCGCGCCGAGCATCATGGCGACCCGGTCCAGGCGGTGGGGGGCGGCCTCGTCGATGTCGGCGGCCTTGTCGTCCGGGGTGAGGGCCAGCAGCTTGAATCCCGCTTCGCGTACGGCTTCCAGCCCGCGTGGCCAGGTGTCCAGCCGGGCGTAGGGGACGGAGAAGACCGCGCCCATGGACACCTTCACCGAGCGGCGGTAGAGCGGGTCGGCGCAGTCCGGGGAGAGCAGGACGGCGTCCATGCCGAGGGCGGCGGCGCTGCGGAAGATGGCGCCGATGTTGGTGTGGTCGTTGACCGCTTCCATGATCACCACGCGCCGCGTGCCGGCCAGGAGCTCGTCGGCCGTCGGCAACGGGCGCCGCTGCATCGACGCCAGCGCACCCCGGTGCACGTGATAGCCGGTGACCCGCTCCGCCAGCTCCGGGCTGACCGTGTAGACCGGCGCGGGCACCTTGTCGATGACGTCGCGCATGACGTCGACCCACTTGGCCGACAGCAGCATCGAGCGCATCCGGTACCCGGCGTGCCGGGCGCGCCGGATCACCTTCTCGCCCTCCGCGATGAAGAGGCCTTCCGCCGGCTCGCGGCGTCGGCGCAGCTCCACATCCGTCAGCGAGACGTAGTCGTGCAGACGCGGGTCGTCGGGGTCGTCGATCGTGATGAGCTCAGCCACAGGGTGATACTGCCTTGTCCGAAGTACGGTGCCAACGCTGGGGACGCGAGATGTTACCGACGGTTACCGACGCCGACCGTCACGACCTCGCCGATGACGATCACTGCGGGCGGCCGGATCCCCCCGTCCCGCACCACCTGGGCCACCGTGGCCAGCGTGCCGTCCACCCGGCGCTGGGCGGCGGTCGTGCCCTCCTGGACGACCGCGACCGGAGTGTCCGCAGCCCGCCCGTGCTCCACCAGCGTCGCGGCGATCGCGCCGATCCGCTCCACGGCCATCAGCAACACCAGCGTGCCGCGCAGCTTCGCCAGCGCCGTCCAGTCCACGAGCGAGCGCGGGTCGTCCGGCGCGACATGCCCGCTCACCACCGTGAACTCATGCGCCACCCCGCGATGGGTCACCGGGATACCCGCCGCCCCCGGCACGCTGATCGCGCTGGAGATCCCGGGGACCACTGTGCACGGAATCCCGGCTTCCGCGAGTGCCTTGGCCTCCTCCATGCCACGGCCGAAGACGAACGGGTCGCCGCCCTTGAGCCGTACGACCGCCTTGCCGGCCTTTGCGTGATCGATCAGCGCCTGGTTGATCGCCTCCTGGGCCATCGCCCGGCCGTACGGGATCTTGGCGGCGTCGATGACCTCCACATGCGGAGGCAGCTCGTCCAGCAGGTCGCGCGGGCCGAGTCGGTCGGCGATCACCACGTCGGCCTCGGCGAGGAGCCGGCGGCCGCGCACCGTGATCAGGTCCGGGTCCCCCGGGCCGCCCCCGACCAGCGCCACGCCCGCGGTGCGGGTGCGGTGGTGGGGTGCGGCGAGGGTGCCGTCGCGCAGGCCCTCCACCACGGCGTCCCGCACGGCGGCGGAGCGGCGCGGGTCGCCTCCCGTCAGCACGGCGACCGTCACGCCCTCGCTGCGCCCGGTGGCCGGCGTCCAGGCCGTCGCCGCTTCGGCGTCGTCGCTGCGCACGCACCAGACCCGGCGGGCCTCGGCCTCGGCGGAGGCTTCCGCGTTGGCGGCCGGGTCGTCCGTCGCGATCAGTGCGTACCAGGCCTCCGCGAGGTCGCCCGCGCGGTACGCACGGCGCTCCCAGCGCAGTTCGCCGGCGTCCGCCATCGCCTCCACGGAGGGCGTCGCGGACGGAGAAACCAGCACGAGGTCGGCTCCCGCCGCCACTAGGGGCGGCAGCCGGCGCTGGGCGACCTGGCCGCCGCCCAGGACGACGACGCGCCGCCCGGACAGCCGCAGTCCGACGGGGTACGCGGGCGCGTCGTCGTTACGGGTCATGGCGGTGCGGCTCCTTGGGTCTTGCGGTTTACGGCAACGATATGGGTGGTTGCGGTCTCGTTGTCGGCTGCGGACTGGTGGCCAGGGGGCTATCCCCCGCCCCGCCACTTCCCGAAACCGGGGCTCTCCCCCAAACCTTCGTTTGGGTGGGGGTCCCCCCGGCCGAAGGTTGGGGGAGTGCCCCCACCCCGGACCCCGTCCCACCGGGTTGCGGGAGAACGTTCCGCAAGGGGAGCGAAGCGAGGTGGGGGTCCCCCCGGCCGAAGGCTGGGGGTGGGGGCACTCTCCCCCAGACTCCGTCTGGGGGAGACCCCCAACAGCGTTCGGCCGGGGGTACCCCCACCCAGCGTCCAGCTGGGGGAGGCCGGCACAACCCGGCCACAGACCGCTCGCCGCCGAGGCACCCCCGGCCACCCACCGTTCGGGCTGCGCGCCGTCGCCGGGGGCGGGCGGGTTGGGCCAGCCCGCCCGCCTTGGGGACACCTCCCAGCGTCAAGCTGGGAGAGGACGGCCTACCCCCAACCCGGGGGGAGTAGGGTCAGGCCTTCTCCGTGACGCCGGCGGAGTCGAACGTGGCGACCTCGTGCATGGCGCGCGCAGCGCTCTGTACGAGCGGCAGTGCGAGGAGCGCGCCGGTGCCTTCGCCGAGGCGGAGGTCGAGGTCGACGAGGGGGCGGAGGCCGAGTTTGGTGAGGGCGGCGCGGTGGCCGGGTTCGGCGCTGCGGTGGCCGGCGATGCAGGCGGCGAGGACTTCGGGGGCGATGGCGCGGGCGACCAGGGCGGCGGCGCCTGCGCTGACGCCGTCGAGGATCACCGGCGTACGGAGCGAGGCGGCGCCCAGCAGCAGACCGACCATGGCGGCATGCTCCAGACCGCCGATCGCGGCCAAGACCTCGATCGGGTCGGCGGGATCGGGCCGGTGGAGCTCCAGGGCGCGGCGGACGACGTCGATCTTGCGGGCGTGCATCTCGTCGTTGATGCCGGTGCCACGGCCGGTGACCTCTGCGGGGTCGACCCCTGTGTAGACGGAGATCAGGGCGGCGGAGGCGGTCGTGTTGGCGACGCCCATCTCACCGGTGAGCAGGGCGCGGTTGCCGGCGGCGACGAGGTCCCGGGCCGTCTCGATGCCGACCTCGATCGCGCGCAGTACTTCTTCGCGGGACATGGCGGGCCCGAGGGTGAAGTCGGCGGTACCGGGACGCACCTTGCGCGGCAGGAGGCCGGGGGTGCTGGGGAGTTCGGAGGCAACGCCGACGTCGATGACGCAGACCTCGGCGCCGACCTGGTTGGCGAAGGCGTTGCAGACCGCCCCGCCGCCGAGGAAGTTGGCCACCATCTGGGCGGTGACCTCCTGCGGCCAGGCGGTGACGCCCTGGGCGTGCACCCCGTGGTCGCCAGCGAAGATCGCGACGGCCGCGGGCTCGGGGATCGGCGGCGGGCACTGCCGGGACAGGCCGCTGAGCTGGGCGGAGATGATCTCCAGCATGCCGAGCGCGCCGGCCGGCTTGGTCATCCGCTTCTGCCGCTCCCAGGCCTCGCCGAGCGCCTTGGCGTCCAGGGGCCGGATGCCGCGCAGGGTCTCCTCCAGGAGGTCGTGCGGGGCCTCGCCGGGCAGGGCGCGGTTCCCGTACTCCTCCTCGTGGACGACCCAGGCCAGCGGCCGGCGCTTGGACCAGCCGGCCTGCACCAACTCAGGGTCCTCGGGGAACTCGTCGACGTAACCGACACACAGGTACGCGACGACCTCGAGGTGCTCGGGCAGCCCCAACTCGCGCACCATCTCGCGCTCGTCGAAGAAGCTCACCCAGCCCACGCCCAGGCCTTCGGCGCGCGCCGCCAGCCACAGGTTCTCCACCGCGAGCGCCGACGAATAGGGCGCCATCTGCGGCTGGGTGTACCGGCCGAGGGTGTGGCGGCCGCCCCGGGTGGGGTCGGCGGTGACCACGATGTTGACGGGGGTGTCGAGAATGGCCTCGATCTTCAGCTCGCGGAACTGCTTGGCGCGGCCCTTGGGGAGCGACTTCGCGTACGCCTCCCGCTGGTGCATGGCCAGTTCGTGCATGCGCTCGCGGGTCTTGGCCGAGCGGATGACGACGAAGTCCCAGGGCTGGGAGTGGCCGACGCTGGGCGCGGTGTGCGCCGCTTCCAGGACCCGGATGAGCACTTCGTGCGGGATGGGGTCACTGCGGAAGCCGTTGCGGATGTCGCGGCGTTCGCGGATGACGCGGTGGACGGCGTCGCGTACGGCGACGTCGTAGCCCTCGGCGGCGGGGCCGGCGGCGACGGCCACGGCCTCCTCCTCCGGGGCGTCGAGCTCCTCCGGGGCGTCCGCCGCGGGCTCGGCGACCGCTTCAGCGGCGGCCTCGGGCAGGGGCTCGGGCGCGAACTCGGGCTCGGGGTCCGGCTGCACGGGAGCGTCAGCGGCCCCGGTCACGGCGACCGGCTCGTCCGGAACGACGGGTTGCGGCTCAGGCTCGGGCTCGGGCTCGGCCACCTGCGGCTCGGGCTCGGCCGCGAACACCTGCTCCTCGACGACCGGTTCGAGCCCGAAGGGCAGGGGCGCCGTGTCGTCGATAACGGGGTCAAGCTCCGCCTCGGACTCGGGGGCCGCCTGCGCCGGAATGGAGATGTCCGGGGTGGACGTCTCGGCGGAAGGAACCTCGTCCGGAACAGGAACAGGAACAGGAACAGGAACGGAGACAGGAACCGGGGCCGGGGCCGGATCCGTCGCCGGGGCGGGCCACGCGGCACCGGCGGCCGGCGTGACCGGCTGAACGGTGTCCTGGACCGGCGCCGGGGTCGAGACCGGGGTCGGGGCCTGCGCCTGGCCGAAGATGGCCGTGGTGTCGTCACGCGGCACATCAAGGTATTCGGGACCCGTGGTGGGTGGCCCGGGCTGCCGTACGGGAGTCGGAAGCGGAGCCGACGCCTGAACCGGGGGCGGGGTCTGGACAGGCGCCTGGGCCTGCGCAGGGCCGCGGTCGGCCAGCGAACGTACGACGCCGCCTGTGGCGGGGTCGGGCAGCGGCGGGCCCATGTGCAGCGGCCGCCGCGCCGGAGTCGGGGTGGCCGTGGTGGCCGGCGTCTGGACCGGCGGCGGGGTCGGCTGAACCGGCTCCGGACCCCGTACGGAACCGTAGTCGAGGGACCCCGACTCGCGGCCGTCCGCCTCATGGGCCTCCGGCGCGGCCGGGGCCGGGGCCGTTATCGACGCCGGCTCAACAGGCCAATCGGGAGCGGGAAAAGAAGCCGGACCGGCGGGAACGAGCTCGACGGCGACCGGCTCGAAGGGACCAGGCTCTGCCGCAACCGCCTCCACCAGCACCGGCTCAACCGCGAACGCCTCCGCGGGCACCGTGGCCTGCACCGGCGTCGGCTCGACCGGCAACTCGACCGGTAGTTCGACCGGCACGGACCCCGCCCCGGGCAAGGAGCCGCCCATCGGCACCGGCGTCACCGACGGCATCTGCTGGGTGAGGAACGGCTGCGGCGGGACCGGCACCGGGTCACCCCAGGAGGCCTGCGGGCCGGGCATCAGCAGCAGATCGTCCTCCTCGGCGCCCATCGGGCCGGTCGGTTGGTCGACAAAGACATACCCAGGCGGCACCGGCGCGGTCAGCGGATCGGTGTCCCAGGACGGGACGCCCGTCGGCTGCTGCGCTGAGGTACCGGAGTTACCGGGGAGGTCGGCGTGCTGCGGGTGCAGAACCGCTTCTTCGCCTGCGTTCCCCGGCAGTCCCTCGCCCGGGAACTGGCCGGTGTCAGTCATGCGTGCCCCTCGCCCATCGGTTACTCCTTCCAACGCCGCACCGGACATCCCACCCACAGCTACAACGAGCGCGCGCTGTCGGCGGCACCATCGGCGAAGGGTGACAAGCGCTGCCCCCTCTGACAGCTGCCCGGACACCCCGTCAACGCACGACGACGGCACAACGATCCGCCAGCCTACCGTGCGCACACGCGCCGGTACGCCCGAGGGGCTTCAGTGAGACGCTCCTCGCAAAAACGCGTCGATCAGTGCAATGGCCTGGACTTTTACGGTGACAGAGGGGTCACTTCCCGGAAGAAGGCAGTACCGGAATCCGGACGCAACGCACGGCCCCACACGGCCGCTGACACGGCCGTTCCCGGGGCTGTTCACATGGCCTTCACCGTCGGTGCCCGCACAGCGCGAAGGCGACGGCGCGCTCTGATTCACCCCATTGGGAGTCGAGTTCGACAGCTTGCAGCAGTGCGCGTTCGACCGCGTAACCGCCGTCCTCCAGCGCCTGGCTGACGGCCTCGGCGTCGTCGCGGTTGACGGCGCTGGCCGCGATCCGCTCGGGGCGGCGGGCCACGCACGCGGCGACCACATCGGCCCCGCAGCCGGCGCCGAGCCGGACGACGTCCGGTTCCGGAAGGTCCTCGAGCGCCTCGGGCGCGGTGCCGTGCACGACGTGCACCTGCACGCCGAACTTCCTTGCGGCGGCCTCGATCCGGGCGCAGGAGTCCGCGTCCTGGTCCACCGCGATGACGGCGGCCCCGAAGCGCGCGGCCTCCACGGCGCCCGCACCGCTGCCGGCGCCGATGTCCCAGACCAGGTCGCCGGTGCGCGGGCCGAGGTGGGCGAGCTGGAGGGCGCGAAGAGCCGCCGGGTCACCACCGGCCGGGCGCCCCGGCTCGTACTCCTCGGCGGACAGCGCCCAGCCCCGAACCGGGCCCGGAAAGCCCGGGTCGCGGCCCGCTATCCAGCCGCCGCGTCCGGCGACAGCGGGGGCGGCGGTGGGGGTCCCCCCAGCGAAGCCAGGGGGAGTGATGCCGCCCACGACGAGGACCACGTTGGGGTCGCGCCAGGTGTGGTCGGCGACCTTATCGGAGGTGAGGACGGTGACCTGTTCGTGCTCGGTGCCCAGGGCCTCGCAGATGACGAAGGTGCGGTGCACTCCCTCGAGCAGCAGGGCGAGTTCGGCGGGGCCGGCGCCGGGCGCGGTGAGGACGGCGACCTTGGGGTAGGCGCGGCAGACGTTGACGGCCCGGCGCAGGGTGCGTTCCTGGGCCACAACGACGCGGGCGTCGTCCCAGGGCATTCCGGCCCGGGCGAAGGCCTGCGCGACGGAGGACACGCCGGGTACGACCTCGACCTCCAGGCCGTGTTCCGGTGCCCGCAGGGCCCGTACGACGCCGAAGAAGCCCGGGTCGCCGTCGGCGAGGACCACCGCCGTACCCCGGTGCCCGGCGATGCGGTCGGCGGCGAGGTCGATCCTGCCGAGCACGATCCGCTCGGCGTCCGGCGGGACGAAGGGCAGGGACAGGTGGTGGCGGGTCCCTGCCACCAGGGTGGCGGCGCCCAGGGCGGAGCGCGCGGCCTCGGTCGGCGGCGAACCGTCCCACCCGATCACCGTGACCCGGTCGGCCATCTGCTCTGCCTCCTGGGCGAGTCGCAAGCGTTTGTCACCGCACACTACCCCGGCGGGATCGTGGGCCGAACCGCTGCCGGGTGCTGTCCCGAGCGTTCAGCAGGAGTTCAGTGCCAGTCGGCAAAAGCCCGGTAGTCCGAGCCGTCCTCGGACCGGTCGTCGGGGCCGTCCAGATCCTCGGGCAGCAGGCTCCACACGATGAGGTCGGTGCGGATCTCCGTCCACCGCCCGTGGGGGTCGTCCTCGGGCCGGCTGCGGACGATGCCCGCGTTGCGCAGCACGCCCTCGCTGATGCAGCCGATCTTCTGCGCGACCTGCTGCGAGGCGGTGTTGTCGGCGGCGGTGCGCAGCTCGAGGCGCTCGAACTTCTGGTCGTCGAAGAGCCACTGGGCCGCGCCGAGCACGGCCTCGGCTGCGTATCCCTCGCCCCGCGCCCAGGGGGCGATCATGTAGCCGACCTCGCTGCTGCGGATGCGCCAGTCGGTGTTGTCCAGGTGGCAGATGCCGACCAGCCGCTGGGTCAGGAACTCGGTGACGGCGAAGACGATCCCGCGCCCCTCGGTGCGCACGGCGTGCGAGCTCACCGTGGCCCAGTCGCGGGCGACGGCCTCGGTGTAGGGCTCGGGCACGGAGGTCCAGGCGGTGACGAGTTCGTCGTTCATCATCTCGGCGAGCGCGGTGATGTCCGCCTCCTCGAACGAACGCAGCACCAGCCGGTCCGTACTGATGGAGATGTCCGGAAAGGTGGTCATTCGCCGCTCCATAGCCAGGGCACGTGTGAAGAGCACAGCATGCAGCATCGGCCGGGTCATATGCAGGGCAGGGGCGCAGGGCTCGCCGTGGCCGTCGTTCAAGAGTACGGCCAACCGTTCCTTCGCCGCGCACAGTTGGCGCGCTGTTCCACAGCTCTTTCCGCAGGTCCGGTACCACGCCTGTCATACGGTCCTGCTAGCGTCAGGCCGCGTGACGGTGCACCACGCAGCAGGAGTCGGATATCAGCGGGCCGCGGGTGTGTACGAGCGGTCCCGCCCCTCGTACCCCATGGCGGCGCTCGCCGAGCTGGCTGACGCGCTGCCCCTGGAGGCCGGGCGCAGGGTGGTCGACCTCGGGGCGGGCACGGGTAAGTTCACCCGGCTGCTCGCGCTGACCGGCGCCGAGGTCGTCGCGGTCGAGCCGGTGGCGGAGATGCGGGAGCGGCTCGCCGAGTTGCTGCCGGGCGTCAATGTCACCGCGGGAACAGCCGAGGCGACCGGTCTGCCGGATGCTTCCGCGGACGCGGTCGTCGCCGCCCAGTCCTGGCACTGGTTCCAGGAGGCCGACGCGCTGGCCGAGGTGGAGCGGCTGCTGCGGCCCGGGGGCGCATTGGCCCTGGTGTGGAACACGTACGACACCTCTGTGCCGTGGGTCCGTGACTTCCAGGACATCATTTTCCGGTTCGCGCCCCGCGATCTGCCGAGCCCGCTGGACGGCGGCTGGCGGAAGGCCTTCGCGGGGCGGGACGGCTGGGGGGCGATAAGCGAGCGGCACTGGCCGAACCCGCACTCCACGACGGTCACCGATGTGGTGGAGCGGATGATGTCGTCCAGCCATGTCGCCGTGATGAGCCCGGCGGAGCAGGAAGGCGTGCGAGCCGAGGTCCTCTCGGTCCTCGGCTCGCACGACGCGACACGGCGTGAGGGCCGCATCGACCTGCCCTACACGACGGACGTGTACTGGGTGCGCTTCGGCTGACCGGCGTTCTCGGGTTCAATGGGCCGGGTGGACCCGAATGAACTCAAGGCGGCCTGTCTGGGCCTCAACGGCGCTGTGGAGGAGTTCCCCTTCAGTCCCGGGTTGTCTGTCTTCAAGGTGGGCGGCAAGATCATCGCGATCAGCGCCCTGGACGACCTCCCGCTGAAGGTCAGCCTCAAGTGCGACCCTGACCTCGCGGTGCGGCTGCGGGCGGAGCATCCCGCGATCGTGCCGGGATATCACCTCAACAAGCGGCACTGGAACACCGTCACCCTTGACGGTTCGCTGCCCGACCGCCTGGTCCGCGAAATGGTCGAGGACTCGTACGACCTGATCGTCTCGCGGCTGCCGCGTGCGCAGCAGCTGGTGCTGGACTGGCCGGGCGTCGCCGTCAGAACGACGGAATGACGGACCCGTCGTACTTGTCCTCGATGAACTTCTTCACCGCGGCCGAGGTGAGCAGCTTCTTGAGCTTCAGCACCCGGGGGTCCTTTTCCATCTCGTGGGTGATGAGCAGAACGGTGAGGCCGAGCTGCTCGTTGAGGTCGCGCAGCAACTGCAGGATGGCGCGGTTGGTCTCCGGGTCGAGCGCGGAGGTCGCCTCGTCGGACAGCAGCACCTTGGGGTCGCCGGCCAGGGCGGGGGCGATGCCGACACGCTGCTTCTGACCGCCGGAGAGCTGCGCCGGGTAGGCCTTGCCCTTGTCGCTCAGGCCGACCAGGTCGAGCAGCTCCAGCGTCTTGCGGGAGCGCTCCTTTCCGGAGACGCCGAGGATTTCCAGCGGCAGCTCGACGTTGTCCTGCACGGTGCGCGAGGACAGCAGGTTGAAGTGCTGGAAGACCATGCCGATGCGGCTGCGGGCCGCCCGCAGCGCCGAGCCCGGGAGGCTGGTGAGGTCCGCACCGGCCACCTGGACCGTGCCCGAGGTGGGGCGTTCCAGCAGGTTGAGGCAGCGGATGAGCGTGCTCTTGCCGGCGCCGCTGCGTCCGACGACGCCGTACACCTCACCCACGCGGACGTGCAGATCAACGCCCGTCGAGGGCGGCTGTCTCACGGCCACGCGAACGGTAGACCTCGGTCAGGCCCGTTGCGGTGATCACTGGGAAAATTCCGTCACTGTCGAGTGCGCGGCAGACTTCGGCCGCACACGGGGGTTCTGGGGGCATCACGGCATGGCTCCGCCCCGGGCGGGGCGCTATGAGCGGGTCAGCAGTACGTGTTGCCGGGCGGCTGGGGGTCGTGCGCCAGCCGGCAGCGGCGAATGGTCTGCTGCGTTTTCATGGGGATGCGATCCGTGGCAGGGAGGAGCCGTTGGGTCTCGCTTCGGGGCGCGAGGCTCAGGCGTGGGCCCTCAGCGTGCACACATTCGACGCATACGACGAACACCGGGCTTCATCGCCTCGGTCGCGCGGCAGCAGCGGTTCGTCGTGGTCATGCGGACCAGTAAAGCAGACATCCGCACGACGTCCCAATATTCGGTCCCTCTGTCCGCATTCCGGACGCTATTGGCCCCGCCTTCCGGACGCCACTGCCCGCGCGTTCCGGGCGCTCCTGCCCGTATTAGAGTCGCCGCATGCTCGACGCGCTCACCATCGCCGTCTCGGCCACGGCACTGCTGCTGGCCGCCTGGTGCGGATTTGCCGCCTTCCGGGACCAGTCCACCAAGGACTGGCACTTCATCGGCATGGCGATCGTGTCGCTGCTCGTCCTGGTCCAGCTGGTGGTCGGTGTGGTCAAGCTCTCGCGCGGTGAGAAGCCGCACGACGGGACTGTGATCTTCGTCGCGTATCTGCTCGGGGCCGCCTGCACGATCCCGGCCGCCGGATTCATGTCGCTGACCGAGCGCACCCGCTGGGGCTCGGCGATCGTGGCGGCGGGCGGGATCATCCTGGCCGTACTGGAAGTGCGGCTGTACGACATCTGGGGAGGCATCAGTGCCTGAGGCCGACGCGGTACCGGAAGCACCGGAGGCACCGGAGGCACCCGGGATCGGGCGGGGTCCGGGGCGGCTGCTGCTGTCCCTGTACGGGGTGTTCACCGTGGCCGCGCTGTCGCGTGCCATAGTGCAGATCAGCATGCAGTTCGACGAGGCGCCGCTGGCGTACACGCTGTCCCTGGTCGCCGGGATCATCTACGCGGTGATCACCGTCGCCCTGTGGCGGGGCGGCGAAGCGGCCCGCAGGCTGGCGCTGGTGAGCTGCACCGTGGAGCTGATCGGCGTCCTGGTCGTCGGCACGATGACGGTGGTCGACTCGTCGGCCTTCCCCGACCAGACCGTGTGGTCGGACTACGGGATCGGCTATCTCTTCCTGCCGGTGATCGTCCCCATCAGCGGTCTGCTGTGGCTGCGCCGGTCAGGACCGCAGCCACAGCAGACCGCGTGAGGCGTTACGCGCTGGCCGCGTAGGTCGCCGCGCTCGCCGGCTTCTCCATGTAGACCAGGCTCAGCCGGCGGGTGACCTCCTCGGCCGCTCCGACCTGCTGGTAGCCGAGCTTGCGGTAGAGCCGCAGATTGATCTCGCTGCGGTGGCCGGTGAAGAGCCGGTAGCGCTTGGCCTCGGTGCCGTCCGCCAGCCGCAGTTCGATCGCCCGCAGCAGCCGTCCGCCCAGGCCGTGGCGCTGCATGCGTGGGTGGACGATCAGCTTGGCGATCCGCGCGATGCCGTCGGGGTCGACGACGCCGCGTACCGAGCCGACGAGTTCGTCGCCCAGCCGTGCCACCAGGACCGTGCCCTCGGCGAGCTCCGCACGCAGCGCGTCGAGGCTCTGGGTGAGCGGTTCGATGCTGTAGTCGCCGTACAGCGCGGCCTCGCTCTGATAGCAGAGGTACTGGAGTTTGAGGATGTTCTCGGCGTCGCCTTCGGCCGCCGTAGAGATGGTCACGCTCATGCCCATGTGCGCAGGCCTCCCCTTCGAGTCCGCCCGGACGCGAGAGGGTGAGGGTTGCGCCCGGTACGTTGCCCTGATGAAGCCGGCGCCGGTGCGCGCCGCCTCCGGTTGGCACCGACTGTTTACGGTGCCTTACCCGGGCCTACAGCGGTTCGAACCCGGGTGTTGAGGATCGTACGCAGACAACCGAGACACCGGGAACGGAGCGGGCCAAGGCTGCCCTGTGAGATACCCAACTCCCGCGCGATTTCCGGATAGGTGTAATCGGCACCGGAGATGAAAGCGCCCATCAACTCCGGGCAGCGGCCGGGGAGGCGGGCAACGGCGGCACGCAGGGCGCGGCGCTGCTCCGCGTCGAGCGCCTGCTGCTCGACGGTCGGACCGGCGTGCGGGGGCTCCAGGCGCCTCTCGCGGCGCAGCCGACGCCCCGCGCGCCGCACCTCGGCCCGTACGGCGGCGCGCAGCCAGACCGCCGGGTCCGCCGGGGGCTCACGGAGCTCCAGGAGCCGCACCCACACCGCCTGTTCGAGGTCGGCGGCCTCGATGCCGCCGGGGACGGCCTCGGCTGCGGCTTCGGCGGCCAGCAGCGGGCGCAGCCGGGTCAGTTCGTCGTCTCGTACGCGCGTCTTCATGCCGTACGGGACATTGCGGCCGCGCCGGGTGGTTGCCCTGTGGCGGGGAAACCACCCGTGCGCGGCTGATCGGGTCACGCGCCGTTGACGAAGTCCTGGCGGGCGAGGAGGGCGGTGTCGGCGTTGTCGGAGAAGATGCCGTCGATGCCCGTCCCGAAGTAGACCTTGAAGGCACCGAAGGGGTCGCCGTATGCGTTGGGGTCGGTGCCGATGCGGTACTCCGCGGGCAGGAACTGGTTCTCGTTGCGCATGGTGTACGGGTGCAGGACCAGCCCGGCGGAGTGGGCGTCGGGGACCAGTGTGGTGGGCGTGGTGAGCTTGCCGTCGGCGTCGCGCGGGATGATCAGCAGCAGCGTCGGGCCGATGCCCTGGGCGAAACTGGCGATCCACTTCAGCCCGGCCGGGGTGACGAGGTCGGCGACGGTGCGGGGGTCGCCGGCCGCCACGAAGTCGTACGGCCGCGAGGTCGCCACGTCCAGGAGGAAGATCTTGGGGGCGGCGACGCCGAGCAGGCCGAGCCGCTGCAGGCTGCTGGACTCGAACGACTCCAGGAACTGCGGGGCGCCCTTCGTGTGGCGGCCGTACTTGCGCAGCAGCTTGGCGAGCGGCTCCTCCAGGCCGAGGCCCAGGGAGCGGAAGTAGGTGGGGTGCTTGGTCTCGCTGTGCAGCCAGACGGCCTTGCCGCGCTTGCGGCCCTGCTCGTCGGCCCACTTCAGGACCTCTTCGAAGGTGGGGATCTCCCAGCGGCCGTTGTAGATCGTGTTGCGCTGGCGGACGGAGGGGAGGCGCTCCACCGCGCGCAGCGTCTTGAGTTCGGCGAGGGTGAAGTCCTCGGTGAACCAGCCGGTGGTGGCTATGCCGTCGATGGTCTTGGTGGTCTTGCGGCCGGCGAACTCGGGGTGGTCGGCGACATTTGTGGTGCCGCCGATCTCCGGCTCGTGGCGGCAGACCAGGTGACCGTCCTTCGTCGGGACGAGGTCCTGCTCGATGACGTCCGCGCCAAGGTCCAGTGCGAGCTGGTACGAGCCGAAGGTGTGCTCCGGGCGGTAGCCGCTGGCACCCCGATGGCCGATCACGGCGGGCACCGGAAGCTTGCGTACGGGCGCCGCACCGCTTTCCGTGGCGTTCGCCACGCCGGGCAGGCCGAGCACGGTGGCGCCGGCCCCGAGGGCGGCCCCCGCGAGGAGGGTCCTACGGCCGGGTCCCTGATGGCGGCCCTGCTGATCCTGCGTCATGAGCACTCCCTCTGGACTTACAACGACGGGCGCATCGTAGGCGCGTACCGCTTTCGTACGGGCGGCATCGGTCGGAACAAGGCGGAAACGCACGTCAACAATGCGTACCGGTCGTGTGAACCCGGCGTGCGTTCGACGGGTCGGCGGAAGTATCGTCCATAGAAGTACCGCTCATATCTGAATTTCCGCCGATCACGACCGGAGGGCCTCCCGTGTCCCGCATCATCCTCAAGGCGCTCCTCGGACTCGTGATGCGCGTCCTGTTCCGCCCCAAGGTCGAGGGAGCGGAGCACATCCCGGGCGACGGTCCGGTCATCCTCGCCGGCAACCACGTCACCTTCATCGACTCGATGTTCCTGGGGCTGGTCGTCAAGCGGCAGGTCTTCTTCATCGGCAAGGACGAGTACGTCACCACCCCGGGCCTCAAGGGCCGCCTCATGGCGACGTGGTTCACCGCCATGGGCATGATCCCCGTCGACCGCGACGGCGGCCACGGTGGCGTCGCCGCCCTCATGACCGGCCGTCGCCTCCTGGAAGAGGGCAAGGTCTTCGGCATCTACCCCGAGGGCACCCGCTCCCCCGACGGCCGCCTCTACCGCGGCCGCACCGGCGTCTCCCGCCTCGCCCTCATGACCGGCGCCCCCGTCGTCCCCTTCGCCATGGTCGGCACCGACAAGATCCAGCCCGGCGGCGCCGGCCGCCCCCGCGTCCACCGCTTCACCGTCCGCTTCGGCGAGCCGCTGGAGTTCTCCCGCTACGAGGGCATGGACCGCGACCGCTACGTGCTCCGCGCGGTCACCGACGAGATCATGAGCGACGTCATGCGGCTCTCCGGCCAGGAGTACGTCGACATCTACGCCACCAAGGCCAAGGCCAAGCGCGCGGCTGCCGCCGCCGACCACGCGAAGGCCGCGTAGCGGCCGACGTTCGCCCCGGACACCCCCCGGGGGCTCTCCCCCAAACCTTCGTTTGGGTGGGGGTCCCCGGCCGAAGGCTGGTGGGGGTCCCTCCAGACGGAGTCTGGGGGAGAGTGCCCCCAGGTCCTCAAACGCCGGACGGGCTGAATCGCCCACCGGCCCCTCGCCCACGAGCCCTTCTCGCCGGGTGCCTTTCCCACCGGGTTGCGGACCCGGCGCACCCCGGGACGCCACCAGGCATCTGCTCGAGCTCGGCCACCGCACGGTCTGGCACGTCGCCGGCCCCCAGGACTCGTACTCCGCCCGCCGCCGCGCCGCCGCGTGGCGCCACACCCTGGACGAGGCGGGCGCCCAGGTCCCGCCCCTGCTGTTCGGCGACTGGAGCGCCGCCTCGGGCTACGAGGCCGGCCGGGCTCTGGCCGTCCGGCCCGAGGTCACCGCCGTCTTCGCCGCGAACGACCACATGGCCCTCGGGGTCCTGCGCGCCCTGCACGAGGCGGGCCGCCAGGTCCCGGCCGAGGTCGGCGTCGTCGGCTTCGACGACGTGGCGGAGTCCGCGTACCTCCTGCCCCCGCTGACCACGGTCCACCGGGACTTCGAGGAGGTCGGGCGGCAGTGCGTGGCCCTGCTGCTGGAGCAGATCGCGACGGGACGGAGCGTCGCCGGTACGGCTTCGCTGGTCCCGCCGCGTCTCGTACGGCGGGCCAGCAGCGGGGTGCCGCGCCAGGACAGGCCCTAGAGCTTTGCCGTGGCCCAGGCGAGCTGGACGGCCAGGTCGTCCTTGACCTCCGCGAGCTGCACGGCGACCGCCGAAGGGGCCGTGCCGCCGCGCCCGTCGCGGGAGGCGAGCGCGCCCCGCACGTTGAGGACCGTACGGACCTCGGGGGTGAGGTGGGCGGAGATCTTGCCGAACTGGTCGTCGGTGAGCTGGTCGAGCTCGATGCCCTCGGCCTCGCAGACCTTGACGCACTCCCCCGCCACCTCGTGCGCGACACGGAAGGGGACGCCCTGCTTGACCAGCCACTCGGCGATGTCGGTAGCGAGCGAGAAGCCAGCCGGGGCCAGCTCTTCCATCCGCTCGCGGTTGACGGTGAGGGTGGCCATCATGCCGGTGAAGGCGGGGAGCAGGACTTCGAGGGTGTCGCAGGAGTCGAAGACGGGCTCCTTGTCCTCCTGGAGGTCGCGGTTGTACGCGAGCGGGAGCGCCTTGAGCGTGGCGAGGAGGCCGGTGAGGTTGCCGATGAGGCGGCCGGACTTGCCCCGCGCCAGCTCGGCGATGTCGGGGTTCTTCTTCTGCGGCATGATCGACGAGCCGGTGGAGAAGGCGTCGTGGAGGGTCACGAAGGAGAACTCCTTCGTGTTCCAGATGATGATCTCCTCGGCGATCCGCGAGAGGTCGATGCCGATCATCGCCGTGATGAAGGCGAACTCGGCGACGAAGTCCCGGGAGGCCGTGCCGTCGATGGAGTTGGCCACCGAACCGTGCTCGAAGCCGAGTTCCTTGGCGACCGCTTCCGGGTCAAGGCCCAGGGAGGACCCCGCCAGGGCGCCGGAGCCGTAGGGCGAGACGGCGGTGCGGGCGTCCCACTGCCGCAGGCGCTCCGCGTCCCGGGACAGCGCCTGTACGTGGGCGAGGACATGGTGCGCGAAGAGCACCGGCTGGGCGTGCTGGAGGTGCGTACGGCCGGGCATCGCGACGTCCGGGTGCGCCTCGGCGAGGCCGACGAGGGCCTGCTGCAGCTCGGCGATGAGGCCGCCGATGATGCGGGCGTGGTCGCGCAGGTACATCCGGAAGAGCGTGGCGACCTGGTCGTTGCGGGACCGGCCGGCGCGGAGCTTGCCGCCGAGGTCGGGGCCGAGGCGCTCGAGGAGCCCCCGCTCCAGGGCGGTGTGCACGTCCTCGTCGGCGATGGTGCCGGTGAAGGTGCCTGCGGTGACGTCGGCTTCGAGGGCGTCGAGTCCGGCGAGCATCCGCTCCAGCTCGTCGGCCGTCAGCAGGCCGGCGCCGTGCAGGACCCGGGCGTGCGCCCGGGAGCCGGCGATGTCGTACGGCGCGAGGCGCCAGTCGAAGTGCACCGATGCGCTGAGCTTCGCCAGGGCCTCCGAGGGCCCGTCGGCGAAGCGGCCGCCCCACAGGCGTACATCGTTGCTGGTCACGGGGCGTTCTCCTCCGGAGGTTTCCTGTACGTACGTCGGTGCGGCTCGGTAGCGCCACCTACCCGGTGGCCGGGTACCCCTCAGTCTGCGCCTCTCGCGCCGCCTCGCGGGCTTCAGTCGCCACGCCGGACTCAGTCCGTCGTGCCGGGGCACCGCCCGCGCCCTGGCCAGTTGCCTGGCTGCGGTGTCGTTGGCGGCTGGCGGCCCGTGGCCCGGTTGTGCCGGCCCGTTCCTCCCCCAGACTTCGTCCGGGGGACCCCCAGCGGAACGTTCTCACACAACCCGGTTGGTGTCGTGACGGTCAGCCGCCAACGTAGCCGCACGGGCGGTTGCCGGTGGTAAGCACCCGCCGTAGGCGCGACAGGTCAGCCCTGCAGGTCCCGCTTCGCGGCGATCTTGCTGGACATGCCGAAGATCTCGATGAAGCCCTTGGACAGGGACTGGTCGAAGGTGTCACCAGTGTCGTACGTGGCGAGGTTGAAGTCGTACAGCGACTCGTCCGACCGGCGGCCGTTCACCACGGCCCGCCCGCCGTGGAGGACCATGCGGATGTCGCCGGAGACGTGCTGGTTGGCCTCGTTGATGAAGCCGTCGAGGGCGCGCTTGAGGGGGGAGAACCAGAGGCCGTCGTAGACGAGCTCGGACCAACGCTGCTCGACCTGCCGCTTGTAGCGGGCGAGTTCGCGCTCGACGGTGACGTTCTCGAGCTCCTGGTGGGCGGTGATGAGGGCGATCGCGCCGGGGGCCTCGTAGATCTCGCGGGACTTGATGCCGACGAGGCGGTCCTCGACCATGTCGAGGCGGCCGACACCCTGGGCACCGGCCCGGGCGTTGAGCTCCTGGATGGCCTGGAGGACGGTGACGGGCCGCCCGTCGATGGCGACGGGGACACCCTGCTTGAAGGTGATGATGAGCTCGTCGGCCTCGCGCGGGGTCGCCGGGTTCTGGGTGTACTCGTAGACGTCCTCGATGGGGGCGTTCCAGATGTCCTCGAGGAAGCCGGTCTCGACCGCGCGGCCGAAGACGTTCTGGTCGATGGAGTACGGGGACTTCTTGGTGGTCGCGATCGGGAGGTTCTTCTCCTCGCAGAAGGCGATCGCCTTGTCGCGGGTCATCGCGTAGTCCCGGACCGGTGCGATGCACTTGAGGTCGGGGGCGAGGGAGGAGATACCGGCCTCGAAGCGGACCTGGTCGTTGCCCTTGCCGGTGCAGCCGTGGGCGACCGTGGACGCACCGTGTTTCTTGGCGGCGGCGACGAGGTGCTTGACGATGGTCGGCCGGGAGAGGGCGGAGACCAGCGGGTAGCGGTCCATGTAGAGGGCGTTGGCCTTGATCGCCGGGAGGCAGTACTCGTCGGCGAACTCGTCGCTCGCGTCCGCGACCTCGGCCTCGACCGCGCCGCAGGCGAGCGCCCGCTTGCGGATGACGTCGAGGTCCTCGCCACCCTGGCCGACATCCACCGCTACCGCGATGACCTCGGCGCCGGTCTCCTCGGCGATCCAGCCGATGGCGACGGAGGTGTCAAGGCCGCCTGAGTAGGCGAGTACGACGCGCTCGGTCACGGGTCTCTCCTTTTGCTGCGGAAACGCATACGCTGTTGGGTATAAGTATGCACTCTGCCGTATGTTTCGTCAATCCGAGGCGTTTACGCAGGTCAGCAGTGGTTCAGCGAGGCAGGAACGCGGTGAATTCGGTCGCGCCGGGGCGGCTTTCCAGCTGCATCCTGCCGCCGTGCGCGTCGATGACGGCGGCCACGATGGCCAGCCCGAGACCGGCGCCGCTGCCCGCGCGGGGGCGGCGGCGGTCGGCGTGGGTGAAGCGCTCGAAGACGGTGGACCTGACCTCGTTAGGGACACCGGGGCCGTCGTCGGAGACCCGCAGGGCCACCGAGTCTGCGTCGGCTTGGTCGTCGAGGCGTACGGAGACCTTGGTGCCGGCGGGGGTGTGGACGCGGGCGTTGGCGAGCAGGTTGGCGACGACCTGCTGCAGGCGGTGGGCGTCGCCGGGCACGGTGACCGGCTCCTCGGGCAGGTCGAGGGTCCAGCGGTGGTCGGGCCCGGCCGCGCGGGCGTCGTCGACGCCGTCCAGGACGAGCCGGGTGAGGTCGACGTGCTCGCGCTCCAGAGGGCGGCCCGCGTCGAGCCGGGCGAGCAGCAGCAGGTCGTCGACCATCTCGCCCATGCGGCCGGACTCGGCGGCGACCCGGTCCAGGGCCCGGGTGACCTCGGGCGGGACCGGCCCCGGGTGCCTGAGCGCCAACTCGGCGTGCCCCCGGATGGAGGCCACGGGCGTACGCAGTTCGTGGCTGGCGTCGGCGGCGAAGCTGCGCAGCCGCTCCTCGCTGCGGTGACGCTTGGACAGGGCGTCCTCGACATGGCCGAGCATGAGATTGAGGGCGGTGCCGACCTGGCCCACCTCGCTGCGCGGGTCGGCGGCCGGGGCCCGGGCGGGCAGTGCGACCTCGCCGCTGTCGAGCGGCAGCCGCGTGACGGCCACGGCGGTGGCGGCCACCTGACGCAGCGGCCGCAGCGACCAGCGCACCCACAGGGCCCCGGCCACCCCGACCACCACGAGGGCGCCGCCGAAGACCACGGCCTCGACAGCTTCGAGCCGGTTGACGGTCTCCACGACGCCAAGCAGCGGCAGGCCAGTGATCAGGATGTCGCCGTCGCGGCCGTCGCAGGCCACGACGCGGTAGTCGCCGAGTGCCGACAGTTCGACGGTGCGGGGCCTACTGTCCGCCGGGAGGGCCACGAGTGCCGCCTTGTCGGCGCTGGTGAGGCTCACGCTCGTGTCGGACCCCGCGCGCACCACGGCCTGGTCGGTGACCTTGCCGTTCAGCAGCCTGACGCCGAGGGTCCCTAGGGTCTGGCGGCGGGTGTCGACGTGCTGCTCGTCGCCGTCGTGGTCGGAGGGCTTGATGCCGGCCCCGCCCCAGCCCCGGTTCTCCAGGCTGGCCGGAAAATTGCTGCCGACGTCGATGAGCTGCTGGTTGATCCGGTCGGTCAGGAAGCCGCGCAGCGCGACCACCGCCGCCACGCCGACCGCCGCGCAGCTCACCGCCAGCAGCACCACGAGCCCGACAGTGAGCCGGGCGCGCAGGGTGCGCGGGTGCAGAGCGGCGACGATGCGGCGGATCCGGGTCATGCCGTGACCGGTTTGAGGATGTAACCGGCGCCGCGCACCGTGTGGATCATGGGGGTGCGCCCGGCGTCGATCTTCTTGCGCAGGTAGCTGATGTAGAGCTCGACAACATGGGCCTGGCCCCCGAAGTCGTACGACCAGACGCGGTCGAGGATCTGCGCCTTGCTCAGCACCCGGCGCGGATTGCGCATCAGGAAGCGCAGCAGCTCGAACTCGGTCGGCGACAGGTCGATGATCTCGCCGTCCCGGGTGACCTCACGGGCCTCCTCGTCCATGGAGAGGTCGCCGACGATGAGCAGTGACTCGTCGGCGACCTCGCGGCTCATGCCGGACCGGCGCAGCAGCCCGCGCAGCCGGGCCAGGACCTCCTCCAGGCTGAACGGCTTCGTGACGTAGTCGTCGCCGCCGGCTGTTATCCCGGCGATGCGGTCCTCCACCGAGTCGCGCGCTGTGAGAAAGAGCACGCAGACGTGCGGCCGCTCGGCGCGCAGTTTGCGCAGCACGGTCAGCCCGTCGAAGTCGGGGAGCATGATGTCCAGGATCACCGCGTCGGGCTCGAAATCACGGGCGGCGGCGACGGCGGACGCCCCATCGGTGGCACCGCAGACCAGCCAACCCTCGTAGCGCAGGGTGCCGCAGAGCACTTCGGTGAGATCCGGTTCGTCGTCCACGACGAGGACCCGGACCGGGGTGCCGTCCGGCCGGGTCAGAGCGGGGAGGTTGCGGGCGGATGCCGCTCGTCTTATTTCCATGGTCGCTACAGGATCTATCAGATGGCTCTGAATTTTCTCTGAGACCGCCGATGTGATCTCCCACTGAGAGCTTTTTCAGAGGTTACGTGGACACAGTGGCTCTACCAGAACACCGAGAGGGGCGCATCTTGGCCACCGCGTACGACCATCCGCCGGCCCGGCACCGTGCCGCACCGCCCAAGCGGGGGCAACGGCGCTCACCAGCCGCCGTGATCCTGGTGCTGCTGTGGGCCGGGGCCGCGGCGGTGCTCGCGCTGTGGTGGCAGGACACCTCCGCGGTGGTGACCCAGGCCGACTGGCTGACCGACGCCGGCCGGATAGCCGGACTGCTCTGCGGCTATACCTGCGCGGTGCTGGTCGGGCTGATGGCCCGGGTGCCGGCGCTGGAACGCGGGGTCGGCAGCGACCGCGCCGCGCGCTGGCACGCGATGGCCGGCCGCTGGACGGTCAGCCTGCTGGTCGCGCACGTCGTACTGATCATCTGGGGCTACGCGGTCGAGGGCCACGCCTCGGTGTGGCGGGAGACCGTGAGCATCGTCATGGACTACCCGGAGATGCTCAAGGGGACCGCAGGCGGGGTGATCCTCATCGCCGTCGGGATCGTGTCGGCCCGCGCGGTGCGCAAGCGGGTGCGGTACGAGACCTGGTACTTCCTGCATCTGCTCACCTACGCCGCGCTCTTCCTCGCCTTCGGCCACCAGCTCGCGCTGGGCGCGGACTTCGTCGGGAGCACGGCCGCCCAGAACGCCTGGTACGTGCTGTATCTCGGGGTCGCCGCCCTGGTGCTGTGGTTCCGGGTGCTGGCTCCCGTATGGCTCAACGTGCGGCACCGGCTGCGGGTGGAGGCCGTGGTGCCGGAGGCGCCCGGGGTGTTCTCGGTGGTCGTGCGGGGCAGGCGGCTGGGTGAACTCGCCGCCGAGTCGGGGCACTTCTTCCGCTGGCGTTTCCTGGCGCAGGGACTGTGGTGGACCGCGTCGCCGTACTCGCTGTCGGCGGCGCCCGGAGCGCATGGCCTGCGGATCACGGTCAAGGGGCTCGGCGACCACAGCGCGGCCGTGGCCATGCTGCGCCCCGGCACGCGGGTCTGGGCCGAGGGGCCGTACGGGGCGCTGACCGCCGGGCGACGCAAGCGGGCAAAGGTGCTGCTTCTGGCGGGCGGAGTCGGCATCACACCACTGCGGGCGCTGTTCGAGTCGCTGCCGGCCGCGCCCGGCCATCTGACGCTGCTCTACCGGGCGCGTACGGCCGAGGACCTGGCCCTGCGCTCCGAGCTGGAGGCGATAGCGGCGGCCCGCGGGGCCCAGCTGTTCTACGCGGTCAACGCCCCCGACGGCAGCCGCACGCCGATCACGGCGGCCGGACTGCGGGACATACTCCCCGACGTCGCCCGTCACGACGTGTACCTGTGCGGGCCGCCCGGAATGGCCGAGGCGTCCTACGACGCGCTGCGCGCGGCCGGGGTGCCGGCCCGCCACATCCACCACGAGTCCTTCGATCTGTGAGCCCCGCGATGAGGCCTGCCATGAACCCTTTCCGTACGAATCCGATGCGCCGTGTCCTGCTGGGCACTGTCGCGACCGTCTCGGGCGTGACCGCGCTGCTGGCCCTGAAGCCGCACACCCAGACCGCCGTCGCCCTGCCGCAGACGGCCGCCTCGCCCACCACGCCCTCGGCAGGGGCTTCTTCACCGGCCTCCGCTTCGCCGTCGGCCTCGTCCTCCACGAAAAGCACGAAGGGCACGAAGGGCACGAAGGGCACGACGACCACGAAGACGGTGACGGGTGACACGATCCAGACCCGCTACGGCCCGGTCCAGGTGCAGATCACCCTCAAGGCGGGCAAGCTCAGCGCCGTGAACGTGCTCCAGGTCCCCCAAGACAACCCCAGGGACGCCGAGATCGCCCAGTACTCGGTGCCCGTACTGACCCAGGAGGCGCTGGCCGCCCAGAGCGCGAGCATCAACAGCGTCTCCGGCGCGACCTACACCAGCCAGGGCTATATCAGTTCGCTGCAGAGCGCGTTGGACAAATCCGGGAACTGAGTTGCCCGGGCTTCTCCGCCGTACGGACTGGTGCTGGAGAGGTGCTCCGGGCAGCTGCGCGGGAAGGGGATCAGGCCGTTGACGATGATTCAGAACAGCCGGGCCGGCCGGCGGCTGGCCATGCGCCGCATCCGTCCCCGCCGCTCCCCCGCCGTGCCGCTGGTCGTGCTGGCCTGGCTGGGCGCGGCCGTGGTCATGTGGATGTGGTGGAACAACACCCCCAACGTCGTCGGCACCGCCAACCAGCTCATCGCCGCCGGGCGGATCACCGGTCTGCTCGGCGCGTACACGATCGCCCTGGTCATAGCGCAGATGGCCCGGGTGCCCGCCCTGGAGTCCCGGGTCGGCTCCGACCGCGTCGCGCGCTGGCACGCGATGAGCGGCCGCTACGCGATCTCCCTGGTCGTCGCCCACGTCGTGCTGACCATCTGGGGCTACTCCGAGGTGTCGAAGACCGGTGTCGTGTCGGAGGCGGTGACCGTGGTCACCGACTATCCCGACATGCTGATGGCCCTCGCGGGCACGCTGATGCTGCTGATCGTCGGCTTCGTGTCGGCGGGCGCGCTGCGCCGCCGGATGCGCTACGAGACCTGGTACTACCTGCATCTGCTGACCTACGCGGCCGTCTTCCTCACCTTCTGGCACCAGCTCACCACCGGTGCCGAGTTCATCGCCAGCGCCACCGCCCGCACCGCCTGGTACGCGCTCTACCTCACCGTCGCCGGGCTGGTGGTCTGGTATCGGGTCCTGACCCCGGTGCGGCTCAACCTGCGGCACCGGATGAGGGTGGAGGCCACGGTGGTGGAGGCGCCCGGTATCGTCTCCGTCCTCATCAGCGGCCGCAAGCTGCACCGCCTGGGCGCCGAGGCCGGCCAGTTCTTCCGCTGGCGCTTCCTCACCCCGGGGCTGCGGTGGAGCGCCAATCCGTACTCACTGTCGGCGCCGCCCCGGCCCGGGCTGCTGCGGATCACCGTCAAGGCGGTCGGCGGCCACAGCTCGGCGCTCGGGACGCTGAAGCCGGGCACGCGGGTGTGGGCGGAGGGCCCGTACGGCGCCCTGACCGCCGCCCGGCGCAGCCGTGGCAAGGTGCTGCTGCTGGCCGGCGGGGCGGGCATCACCCCGATGCGGGCGCTGTTCGAGACGCTGCCGGCCGCGCCGGGCGACCTGACGCTGCTGTACCGCGCGAAGTCCACCGAGGACCTGGCCCTGTGGCGCGAGCTGAAGGCCATCGCCAAGGAGCGCGGCGCCCGGCTGATGTACGCCGTCAATGGCCCGGACGGCTCACGGCCCGAGATCACCCCGGACGGGCTGAAGGCGCGGCTGCCCGACATCGACCGGCATGACGTCTATCTGTGCGGGCCGCCCGGACTGGCGGCGGAGTGGTTCCACACCCTCCGCGAGGCCGGGGTCCCCGAGCGCCGTATCCACCACGAGTCCTTCGAACTGTGAGAGGTGAGTTGCTGTGTACGCGATGAAGAAGCGGCATCCGCTGCGCCGGGTGATGCTCTGTACGGCCGCCACCGTCTCCGGTGTCGTACTGCTCCTCGCCCTCAAGCAGCCCGCCGACGGCTCCGCCTCGGCCGCCGCGCAGGCTCCGGCGGGGCCCGCGGCCGCCGCCTCGCCCTCGCAGAACGCGCAGGACGCCCTGGGCGGCGAGGGCGCGCAGAAGGACACCGGATCGGCCGGGTCGTCTGTCCCCTCGTCGGGCTCGTTGGCGTCCAAGACCGCCTCGGCGGCCCCCAAGCCGTCGGCGACGAAGTCCTCGGGGTCCTCCGGATCCGGGGCATCGTCCGCCGCCAAGACGGTCACCGGGGACGCGGTCGACGCGCAGTACGGCGCGGTCCAGGTCAAGCTCACGGTCAAGGACGGCAAGGTCACCGCCGCCGAGGCCGTACAGGGCCCCACTACCGGCCCGGGCGGAAGCGCGATCCCTACCCTGAACAAGGAGGTGGTGACCGTGCAGGGTGCGACCATCGACTCCGTGTCCGGCGCCAGCTTCACCAGCGAGGGCTACAAGAAGTCCCTGCAGAGCGCGATCGACAAGGCAGGTCTCTGATATGCCCCACGCCCCCCGTTCCGGGACCACCGAAGACACCCGGCTCCGCCACGTCGAACACACCATGGGCACGGTGTTCTCCTTCGACGTACGCGGGGCCGGGGCTGCCAGCCTGCGGGCCGCGCTCGACGCGGCCGTGTGCTGGCTGCACCGGGTGGACGAGGTGTTCTCCACCTTTCTGCCCGACAGCCAGATCAGCCGGCTGGCCCGCGGCGAGCTCGCCCTCTCGCGCTGCGACCCGGACGTCTGGGAGGTGATGCGGCTGTGCGAGGACACCGAGCGGCGCACCGGCGGCTGGTTCTCGGCGCGTTACGACGGCGAGTTCGACCCGACGGGCCTGGTCAAGGGCTGGGCCGTGGAACGGGCCGCCCGCATGCTGGTCTCGGCCGGGGTGGAGGCGGTCTGCATCAACGGCGGCGGCGACATCCAGCTGCACGGCGGGCCCTGGCGGATCGGCATCTCCGACCCGCACGACTCCGGCAGCCTCGTGGCCGTGGTCGCGGCTGACGGTGAGCTGGCCGTGGCCACCTCGGGCCCGGCCGAGCGCGGCTGCCATATCCTGGACCCCCACACCGGGGAGCCGCCGGTCACCGATCTGGCCTCGGTCACCGTGGTCTGCCCGGGCCTCACCGACGCCGACGCGTGGGCCACGGCCGCGTACGCGATGGGCGGCGAGCGCGCCCGCGTCTGGCTGGAGGAGCTGCCCGGCGCCGAGGGCTTCGCGGTCACCACGGACGGCGGTACCTGGCACACCAGTGGCTTCGGCCGGTACGCGTCGGGGGTTCGGGCGTAGGACTCGGGTGAGACCGAGCTCACCCGGCTTGACGTACGGCCCGTACGGACGGCGAGAATGCCGCCATGGATCTGGAACTCAAGGACAAGGTCGTGCTGGTCACGGGTGGCTCGGACGGCCTCGGCGCTGCCTTGGTCCGGCGGCTGGCCGCCGAGGGCGCCCGCGTGGCGCTGTGCGGACGCGACCCGGAGCGCGTCGGCCGTGTGGTCAAGGAACTGGGCGAGACCGGCGCAGATGTGCTCGGCGTACCCGCGGACGTCACCCGGCAGGAGGATCTGGAGCGCTTCCTGTCGGCCGCCGAGGGCCGCTGGGGCCGCATCGACGCCATCGTCAACAACGCGGGACGCAGCGCGGCCGGCGCCTTCGAGCAGCAGGACGAGACGGTCTGGGAGGAGGACCTGCAGCTCAAGCTGCACGCCTCCGTACGGCTGATCCGCCTCGCCCTGCCCCACCTGCGCGCGGCCGGCGGCGGCAGCGTCGTCAACACCCTCGCCGTCTCCGCCAAGGCCCCCGGCGCCGGCTCGACGCCGACCTCGGTCTCCCGGGCGGCCGGTCTGGCGCTCACCAAGGCCCTGTCCAAGGAGCTGGGCGCCGACAACATCCGCGTCAACGCCGTCCTCATCGGCCTGGTCGAGAGCGGCCAGTGGGTGCGCATGGCCGAGGCCGGCGGCCGGTCCGTGGACGAGCTGTACGCGACGCTGGGCAGCGGCTCCGGCATCCCCCTCGGCCGCGTCGGCAAGGCCACGGAATTCGCGGACCTGGTGGCCTTCCTGCTCTCCCCCCGGGCGGCGTACATCTCCGGCACGGGGATCAACTTCGACGGCGGGATGAGCCCGGTCGTCTGACCCCGGGGCGCGAGGCGGCGCCCCGAAACTGAAAGCAGCCTGAACGGCAAACCCCCTCCGGCGTTGCGTCGCAAATCCCCTCAGGCCACCCCCAATACGTTGGTTGTGCGGCCAATCGGCCATTCCATGATGAAGGGGAGTTTCAGCATGCGATACGGAGCAAAACTGAGGGAAGCGGTACGCCAGGACGGGACCACCCCCTTGATCGGCGTCCACGACATGCACTCCGCCTCCCTCGCCGTCCGCTACTACGACGGCCTGTTCCTGTCCGGGTTCGGACTGGCCGCGTCCCATTACGGCCTGCCCGACATCGGGTACATCGCCTGGCCGGATGTGGTCGCCTTCGCGCAGCGGTTGCGGGGGGCCTTCCCCCGTACGCACCTGCTGGTCGACATCGACGACGGTTACGTCGACACGCACGTGGCCTGCCATGTCGTCGAGCAGTTGGAGGCCGCCGGGGCCTCCGGGGTGATCCTGGAGGACCAGGCCCGCCCGCGCCGCTGCGGGCATGTGGACGGCAAGAAGGTGCTGCCGCTGGAGGAGTACCTGGACAAGCTGGACGCGGTGCTCGCCACCCGGCGCGACCTGCTGGTCGTGGCGCGGACGGACGCCACCGAGCGCGGGGAGATCCTGCGCCGGGCCAAGGCCCTGGCCGCCACCGACGCCGACGTCATCCTCGTCGACGGAGTACGCGACACCGATGCGATCCGTGAGATCCGGTCGGTCATCGGCGACAAGCCACTGCTGTTCAACCAGATCGGCGGCGGCAAGTCACCGCGGTTGTCGCTGAGCGAACTCACCGAGCTCGGTGTCGATGTGGCGATCTACAGCACCCCGTGCCTGTTCGCGGCGCAGGACGCCATCGATCGCGCCCTGCGCGACCTTCGGGCCGCCGACGGTCGGCTGCCGGAACCGGTCCCGGGCGGGGCGGACGTGGCGTCCTGCATCGCGCTGCTGGACCGGCGCAGCGAGCCGCTGCCCGTCTGAGCCGGTCGCTCAGCGCTCCCCGGCGGCCAGGCGCAGCAGATGGTCGGCGAGCGCCTGGCCGCCGGCCGGGTCGCGGCTGATGAGCATGACGGTGTCGTCGCCGGCGATCGTGCCGAGGATGTCGTAGACCTCCGCCTGGTCGATCGCCGAGGCGAAGAACTGGGCGGCGCCGGGCGGGGTGCGGACGACCACGAGGTTGGCGGAGGCTTCGGCGGAGATGAGGAGCTCGTTGGCGAGGCGGCGCATGCGCTCCTCCTTGACGGACTCGCCGAGGGGCGCCTGCGGGGTGCGGTAGCCGCCCTCGCTGGGCACGGCGTAGATCAGCTCGCCGTTGTTGGTGCGGATCTTGACCGCGCCCAGTTCGTCGAGGTCGCGGGAGAGCGTCGCCTGGGTGACGCTCAGCCCGTCGTCGGCGAGCAGCTTGGCGAGTTGGCTCTGTGACCGCACCGCCTGGCGGTTGAGGATGTCCACGATCCGGCGGTGGCGGGCCGTCCGGGTCTGCGGTACGGCCTGGCCGCCACTCTGCTGCGCCTGCGCCTCGCTCATCGTCGTGTCATTCTCCGGCTCGCGTTTCGTCGGTTCCGTGTACGGCGTGTACAGAGTCCAGGATGCCGGGCAGGACCTGGAGGAACGCGTCCGTCTCGGCCTCGCCGAGGATCAGCGGAGGCGCGAGCCGCACCACGTTCGGCACGGCGGCGTTCACCAGGAGTCCGGCTTCCTGAGCCGCCAGCTGGATCTGCGGGGCGAGCGGCTCGGTGAGCACGATACCCAGCAGGAGGCCCGCACCGCGCACATGATCGACCAATGGATGGTCCAGCGCCTCGATGCCGTGCCGCAGCTTCTCGCCCTGCCGCTTGACGTTGTCCAGGATCCCGTCGGCCGCGATGGTGTCCAGTACGGCCAGCGCGGCGGCGCATGCGACCGGATTGCCGCCGAAGGTGGTGCCGTGCTTGCCGGGCGTCAGCAGGTCCGCCGCGTCACCGAAGGCGATGGTGGCGCCGATCGGCAGACCGCCACCGAGGCCCTTGGCGAGGGTGACGACATCGGGCTCGACGCCCTGGGCCTGGTGCTCGAACCAGTGGCCGGTACGGCCGATGCCGGTCTGCACCTCGTCCAGCACCAGCAGGGTGCCGGTCGCCCGGGTGATCTCCCGGGCGGCGGCGAGATAGCCGGCGGGCGGCACGACGACGCCGTTCTCGCCCTGGATGGGCTCCAGGATGACCATGGCGGTGTCGGTCGTGACGGCGGCCCGCAGCGCGTCCACGTCCCCGAAGGGCACATGGGTGACGTCGCCGGGTAGCGGTTCGAAGCCGTCCTGCTTGCCGGGCTGGCCGGTGAGGGCGAGCGAGCCCATGGTCCGGCCGTGGAAGGCGCCGGTGGTGGCGACCATGTGCGTACGACCCGTGAGCCGGCCGATCTTGAAGGCGGCCTCGTTGGCCTCGGCCCCGGAGTTGCAGAACAGCACCCGCCCGGTGCGCCCGAACAGCTGGATCAGCCGCTCGGCCAGCGCCACGGTGGGCTCGGCGATGAAAAAGTTGGAGACATGGCCGAGGGTGGCGATCTGCCGGGAGACCGCCTCCACGACCGCCGGGTGGCCGGTGCCGAGGGCGTTGACCGCGATGCCGCCGAGGAAGTCCAGGTACTCCTTGCCGTCGGCGTCCCACAGCTTGGCGCCCTCGCCGCGGACCAGGGGCAGGCGCGGGGTCCCGTAGTTGTTCATCAGGGTGCCCTGCCAGCGCTGGGTGAACTCCTGGTTGGTCATGCCCGACCCCCTTCGTTGTCGTCTGTCGCGTCCGGCACGACCATCGTGCCGATGCCTTCATCCGTGAAGATCTCCAGCAGGATCGAGTGCTGGACCCGCCCGTCGATGACGCGGGCGGTGTTCACGCCGTTGCGTACGGCGAAGAGGCAGCCCTCCATCTTGGGGACCATGCCGCTGGACAGCTCCGGCAGCAGCTTCTCCAGCTCGGCCGCGGTGAGGCGGCTGATCACCTCGTCGCTGTTCGGCCAGTCCTCGTAGAGGCCCTCGACGTCGGTGAGGACCATCAGCGTCTCGGCGCCCAGCGCGGCCGCGAGCGCGGCGGCGGCGGTGTCGGCATTGACGTTGTAGACGTGGTTGTCCTCGGCGCTGCGGGCGATGGAGGAGACCACCGGGATCCGGCCGTTGTCGAGCAGCGCCTCGATGGCGCCGGTGTCGATCTCGGTGATCTCGCCGACCCGGCCGATGTCCACGGACTCGCCGTCGATCCGCGGGAAGTGCTGGGTCGCGGTGATGGTGTGGGCGTCCTCGCCGGTCATGCCGACGGCGAGCGGGCCGTGCTGGTTGAGTAGCCCGACCAGTTCACGCTGCACCTGCCCGGCCAGGACCATCCGTACGACGTCCATCGCCTCAGGGGTTGTGACCCGCAGCCCCGCCTTGAACTCGCTGACCAGGCCGTGCCGGTCGAGCTGCGCGCTGATCTGCGGTCCGCCGCCGTGCACGACGACCGGCTTGAGGCCGGCGTGCCGCAGGAAGACCACGTCCTGGGCGAAGGCGGCCTTCAGCCCCTCGTCGATCATGGCGTTGCCGCCGAATTTGATGACGACGGTCTTGCCGTGATGCCGGGTCAGCCAGGGCAGCGCCTCGATGAGGATCTGCGCCTTGGGCAGGGCGGTGTGCTTACGCGCCCCTTGCGCGGAGGGCTTTCCCCCGGACGAGTGATTGACCGTCATGGTTGCCTTCCGAAATGCTGGAGTCGGCCGCCGGGCTGGCGGTGTCGGCCTGTGGAGGAGGCGTAAGACCGGAGCGGATGCGTCCGCCGAGGCGGCCACCGGTGAAGCAGGAAGCCTCGCTGGCGACAGCGGGAGCCCGCCTCCAAGTGTGGCGAAGTCAAGAGCTGTACGCGCTGTTCTCATGGACGTATTCGGCCGTCAGGTCGTTGGTCCAGATCGTCGCTGCACTCTTTCCTGCCGCGAGGTCCGCAACGATGTGGACCTCGCGGTAGCGCATGTCGACCAGGTCGCGGTCCTCGCCGACCGAGCCGTTCTTGCAAACCCAGACGCCGTTGATGGCGACGTTGAGCCGGTCGGGGTCGAAGGCGGCGGACGTGGTGCCGATGGCGGAGAGCACGCGGCCCCAGTTGGGGTCCTCGCCGTGGAGGGCGCACTTGAGGAGGTTGTTGCGGGCGATGGAACGGCCGACCTCGACGGCGTCGTCCTCGGTGGCCGCGCTGATCACCTCGATCTTGATGTCCTTGGACGCGCCCTCGGCGTCGCCGATCAGCTGGCGGGCCAGGTCGGCGCACACCTTCTCGACGGCGGCGCCGAAGTCGTCGTAGGCAGGGGTGACTTCGGAGGCGCCGGAGGCGAGCAGCAGCACGGTGTCGTTGGTGGACATACAGCCGTCGGAGTCGGCCCGGTCGAAGGTGGTACGGGTCGCGGCGCGCAGCGCCTTGTCGAGGGTGGCGGAGTCCACGTCGGCGTCGGTGGTGAGGACGACCAGCATCGTTGCCAGGCCCGGGGCGAGCATGCCCGCGCCCTTGGCCATGCCGCCGACAGTCCAGCCCTGGCCCTCGGCGACGGCGGTCTTGTGGACGCTGTCGGTGGTCTTGATGGCGATGGCGGCCTTCTCGCCGCCGTACGGGGAGAGTTCGGCGGCGGCCTTGTCGATGCCGGGCAGCAGCTTGTCCATCGGGAGCCGGATGCCGATCAGTCCGGTGGAGGCGACGGCGACCTCGGCGGCGTTCCCGCCGGTCGCCTCGGCGACCTTCTCGGCGGTGGCGTGGGTGTCCTGGAAGCCGAGCGGGCCCGTACAGGCGTTGGCGCCACCGGAGTTGAGGACGACGGCGGAGACCTGGCCGCCCTTGAGGACCTGCTCGGACCAGACGACGGGCGCGGCCTTGACGCGGTTGGAGGTGAAGACACCGGCGGCGGCGAGGCGCGGACCGTTGTTGACCACCAGGGCCAGGTCCGGGTTGCCGTTCTCCTTGATCCCGGCGGCGATTCCCGCCGCCGTGAATCCCTTGGCTGCCGTGACGCTCACGGTGTCTCCTTCTTCTTCGCTGCGTTGGGGATGTCGCAGGGCGTGGCCCTGACCAGGAGCATGACCAGCGCCCGTCGTGCGCCGACGGCCGCCCTACGGGGGCGCCTGCGCGCCGCGGTACCTGGCGCCCGCACGAGCCGGAGCCCGTTCATGGCGCCACCCCTACGGTGCCCAGTCCCAGCTCCTCGGGGAGCCCGAGGGCGATGTTCATGCTCTGCACCGCGCCGCCGGCGGTGCCCTTGGTGAGGTTGTCGATCGCGCTGATCGCGATGATCCGCCCGGCGCTCTCGTCGTACGCGACCTGGATCAGCGCGGCGTTGGAGCCGTACACGGCGGAGGTGGCGGGCCACCGGCCCTCGGGCAGCAGGTGCACGAAGGGTTCGTCGGCCAGCGCCTTCTCGTACGCGGACCGTACCCCGTCCGCCGTCACGCCCGGCTTGGCCTTCGCGCTGCACGTGGCGAGGATGCCGCGCGACATGGGCGCCAGCGTAGGCGTGAAGGACACCGACACCCGCTCCCCCGCAGCCGCCGACAGGTTCTGGATCATCTCCGGGGTGTGCCGGTGCCCGCCGCCGACCCCGTACGGCGTCATGCTGCCCATGACCTCGCTGCCGAGCAGGTGCGGCTTGGCCGCCTTCCCCGCCCCCGAGGTGCCGGACGCGGCGACGATGACGGCCTCCGGCTCGGCCAGCCCGGCGGCGTACGCCGGGAACAGCGCGAGCGACGCCGCCGTCGGGTAGCAGCCGGGGACCGCGATGCGCCTGGACCCCTCCAGCGCGGCGCGGGCACCCGGCAGCTCCGGGAGGCCGTACGGCCAGGTGCCGGCGTGCGGGGAGCCGTAGAAGGCCTCCCAGTCGCCGGCGTCTTTGAGCCGGAAGTCGGCCCCGCAGTCCACGATCAGCGCGGTCTCCCCGAGCTGCTCCGCCACGGCGGCGGACTGCCCGTGCGGCAGCGCGAGGAACACCACGTCATGCCCCGCCAGGGCCTCGGTGGTCGTCGGCTCCAGCACCCGGTCGGCCAGCGGCAGCAGGTGCGGCTGCAGCCCCCCGAGGCGCTGCCCCGCGTTGGAGTTGCCGGTGACTGCGCCGATCTCGATCTCCGGGTGGTTCAGCAGCAGCCGCAGGACCTCTCCGCCCGCGTAACCGCTCGCTCCCGCCACCGCTGCACGCAACGCCATCTCATCCTCCAGAACCCGATGGCATGACTATACGGTCCACGGAAGCTTTATGCAAAGCAGTGTTGGTCATCGACCCACGCGCATATGAGGTCGGGTAGCGGTTGAGTTGGCCCGCAGGGTAGCGGCCGTCCCCCCTACCTGCAGTGTCTTCGCGCAAAGCCGGGCAGCTGAAGTTCTGACCTGCGCCGGCTTTCGTGGGCTCGGGACGTGCCACCGCGCAGCCGTGTCTCTTGCGGGGCGGTAGCGACGCAAGCGGCGAAAATAGAAGCAGAGCCGAGTCGCGCCCACGCCGGGTCCTCCCCCGACGGCTCAGCAGCTGCGACTCTCGGCTGGCCGTATTGCCCCGCAGGGCCGCGCAGGCCCGGTTTCGGGGCTCACCGGCCCTATCTGTCGGCCGTAGGTGTGCCTAGCGTCGGCCACGAACACCGAATCGCCGGAAAGCCGGAAGAGGACCCGGATGACAGGCACCACGAAGGACGCGTCGCTCCCCGTGGCGGGCACCCCGGAAACCGGCACCGCCCCCGCCCGACGGGAGGTGCTGGCGCAGAGCCTGGCACCCGCAGACGTTTTCGGCGCGTTGGGTGGATCGCGCAGGGGACTGTCCGCGCAGGATGTCAGCGCCCGGCGGCAGCGATACGGCCTGAACGAGCTGCCGCGCCCGCGAAAGAAGGGCCTGTGGCGGCGGTTCGCGGCACAGTTCACGGATTTGTTCGCGGTTGTGCTGCTGGTCGCCTCGGGTCTGACCTTCCTCGCGTGCCAAGGGCGCTCCTCAGGAACTGCTGTCGCGCTGCACCCACATCGACTGGGAGGGCGAGCGCCGGCCCCTGACCGACGAGCTGCGGGCCATCGTCACCGCCGCCAACGACGGCGTGGCGTCCAAGGGGCTGAGGGTCTTGGCCGCCGCGTCACGCCCGGCGCAGCGGCAGCCCCGCTCGCGAGAGGAGGCCGAGGCCGGGCTGACCTTCCTGGGGCTGATCGGCATGCTCGACCCGCCCCGGCCGGAGGTCGCGGACGCGGTACGCGCCTGCCGGCGGGCCGGGATCCGGATTGTTATGGTGACCGGTGACCATCCGCTGACTGCCGAGGTCATCGCCCGCCGCGTGGGCATCGTCCGGGAGCCGCATCCCGCCGTGGTCACCGGAGCCGGGCTCGACGCGATGGATGCCGCCGGGCTGGACGCTGTGCTGGCCGAGGACGCCGAGCTGCTGCTGTGCCGGGTCAGCCCTGAGCACAAGATGCGGGTGGTCGCCGCCTTCCAGCGGCGCGGCGAAGTCGTCGCGGTCACCGGCGACGGAGCGAATGACGCTCCCGCGCTGAGGCACGCGGATATCGGGGTTTCTATAGGCGCCACCGGCACCGATGTCGCCCGGGAAGCCTCGGTGATGGTGCTGCTCGACGACTCGTTCGCCTCGATCGCCGCCGCCGTCGAACTCGGCAGGTCGGTCTACCGCAACATCCGTAAATTCCTGGTCTATCTTTTCAGCCACAACATCGCCGAGCTGGCGCCGATCCTGGTCGCGACCTTCGTCGGCTTCCCGCTGGTCCCGCTGATGGCCGTGCAGGTTCTCGCGATCGACCTCGGCTCCGACGTGCTTCCCGCTCTCGCCCTGGGTGCCGAGCCGCCCGAGCGGGACGTGATGGACAACCCGCCGCGCTCCCCGCGCGAGCCGCTGTTCTCCTCCGATGTGGTCCGCCGGTTTGTGTTCCTCGGCACCATTCAGGCGCTTGGGGTGTGCGGCGTGTTCTTCTGGCACATCCACGCCTCCGGCATCCCGTACGCGGCCTTCACCCCCGGAAACCACGTCTACCGGGAGGCAATCACTCTGACGCAGGCCGGGATCGTCGTCAGCCAGTTCTTCAACGCGCTGGCGGTGCGCACCGACCGGGAGAGCGTCTTCCGGGTCGGGGTGTTCTCCAATCCGCGGCTGATCGCGGCAGGTTGTCTGGGCATCGCCTTGATGGCGGCCATCAGCTACGCGCCGCCGCTGCAGGCCGTCTTCCACACCGCGCCGCTTTCCCCCGCCGACTGGGCGGTTCTGGCCGCGCTGGGCGTGCTGCTGCTAGCGGCTGAGGAAACCCGTAAATGGGCGCTGCGCCGCCGTCATCCCGTATAGAAGGGGGAACAGCGATGAGAGTCATCGTGGTGGGCTGCGGACGGGTCGGCTCGGAGCTGGCCGTCCGGCTCATGGCTGAGGGCCACGACGTACGTGTCATCGACCGCGATCCGAAGGCGCTGCGCAGGCTGCCCGCCGGCTTCACCGGCACGTTCCTGAGCGGCAGCGGCTACAGCCGCGCGGTCCTTCAGGCCGCCGGTGTCGAGCACGCCGACGCATTGGTGGCCGTCACCTCGGGCGACAACACCAACATCGTCAGCGCCCGCACCGCCAAGGAGACCTACCGGGTGCCGCTCGTCCTGGCCCAGATCTACGATCCACGGCGCGCGGACATCTACCGCGAGCTGGGCATCCCCACCATCGCCAGCGTCCGGTGGACCGTGCATCAGCTTCACCAGATGCTGCTACACCGGCATCTGACGCCCGAGCTCGACTTCGGCAACGGTGAAACCCTGCTAATGCGCTCCACGCTGCCCGGCTATCTCGACGGTCGCAAGCTGTCCGAGCTTGAGGTCGACGGTGAGATCCGGATCGTCGAGGTCACCCGGGGCGGCCGGTCGTTCCTGCCCACCCCCAGTACCCCGGCCCAGCCGGGCGACTTGATCACCTTCGCCGTAGCCGCCACGGCGCTGGGCAGGCTCCGCGGCTTTCTGGACAAGGAGCTCGGCACATGAAGGTCCTCATCACTGGCGCCGGCCGGCTCGGCAGGCACATCGCCCAGGCCCTGGCCGCGGCCCGCAACGAGGTCACCCTCGTCGAGATCGATGACGACGTGGTGGCCGGGCTGGCGGCAGCGCTGCCCGTCCGGTTGGTAACCGGCGACGCATGCGAGCCCGCCGTGCTGGAGGAAGCGGGCGTTCTGACCACCGATCTCGTCATCGCCACCACTGGAGATGACGAGGACAATCTCGTCATCAGCCTGCTCGCCAAGCGCCAGTTCGCTGCGCCGAAGGTGGTGGCCCGGATCAACGATGCGGACAACGCCTGGCTCTTCGATGAGCGTTGGGGCGTCGACGCCGCCGTACCTGCCGACGCCTCCCTCATCTCGCTCATCGAAGAAGCCACCAGCAGCACCGACACCGTGGCCCTGCTGCGTCTGAGCAAAGCGGGCGTCAACGTCATTGAGACCACCCTCACCTCGCAGTCCCGGGCCGTCGGCCGCGAACTCGCCGATGTCTCCGTCCCCCCCGGCACCGTAGTGGCCGCCGTCATCCGCGACGGCGAGCCCGTCGCGCCGTCCTCCGGGCTGAGACTCCGGCCGGGGGACGAACTCCTCCTGGTCTCCCACTCCGCCACGGAGAAGGAGGTTCATGCGGCGTTCCAGTGATCTCCGATGAGGGCCCGTTCGGTCCTGTCGTCCCTTGCCTACCGGTGATGCGCTAGAGGTGGAACCGAGGACCGCAGTGAACCTCCCCGGCCTGAAGGCCGGGGCTTCTGTCTTGCGCTGACTGGTCAGGTGGCGTGGACGGGTGTCCGGCCAGCACCCGCAAGGGTGGTGGTGCCGTCTGTCTAGTCGGTGCTGTCTCCTCGTGGTGAGGGGACGACAGCTACGCCCGCGGTGATGCTGCGGGTGGCCCGGTTCGGGGCACTACGCCGTGCTTCCCTGCCCGCCCCCGTACCAGATCGTCCGAGGACGTCCTGGTGGTAGGCGTGCAGTGACCGCTGAAGAGGACTCCAGCCGGGTTGGGCTCGGCGATACATGACCACCACGCGAAGGTCGGGATCCGGGCGGAAATGCCCGTCGTTGACGGCCAGCGCTTGGATGTTCACGCCGCCCACCGCGTCCCGATGCAAACGGAACCCGCAGGTAATGTTCCTGCACACGTACGCGCGGCCGCGGACTTTCGTCCGCTCGTTGCACAGCGGGCACGTCTGCGAGGAGTACGCCTCACTGATGTGCTCCAGGGCCAGGCCCGTCTTGTACTGCAGGAAGTCTTCCTGCCTGCCGCGGGACCACTGCGACAACTGCTGCCGCGTCGACCTCGACGCGCGCCGCTTCTTGTTGGTGTTCCGCTCGATGCCACGCACATCCCCCGCGACCAGGCGCACCCCGACAATCGCGTCCGGGCCGGAAATCTCCCGGTGGTGCTTCGTCCACGCGGCATGGACCTCGCGAGTGAACTTCTCAGCCTTAGCTGTGACCTGGTGATCGACATCGTGCAGACGACGCTCCGTCTTCGCCTCAATCTTCTTCTTCGCCGCGAGCAGCCGGCGGTGCTTCCGGGAGCCGTTCTTGCACCGGGCCATCCGGGAGGTGAGTTTCGCGACCGTCTTGTTCCGCTGCCGCTTCGCCGCACGCCCGCCACGCCCGTTGATGACCAGAACCGACATGCTGCCGTCAGGCAGCGGTGCCGCGAACGTCATCGGGTTAATGACGCCCTCGTCGATCGCCACCGTGACCGTCGGCCGGCCGACGGCCGGCCCCGGC
>NZ_RJVR01000357.1 GCF_003999195.1 Streptomyces soli | reverse complement strand
TCACCCGGTGCGGAGTACGCAACATGCAGCGACCACGACCTGGCGTTCCGGTCCCAGCACAACCTGATCTCACCCCAGGACGCCGCAGACACCGGCCTTCCGTCGCGCGAGGTGACCTGCGGCATCGGCAGAACAATCCGGCCCCGGCCCCGGCCCGGCGACAGGGCCAGCCGGCCCTCGGGCGTGACCCGCCAGCCGAACGTCGCGGTGAACGACAACGGGCGGTACTTCTTCTCCCGCCACGGGGCCCTGGCCCTCAAACCCTGCGCACGGTTCGCCCGGGACGTCGCGACAGCGTCCCACAGGTCGTACGCCACCGCCTGCGCGGTGTGCGCGTGAAACGGCCTCACCTCGGACGGCAAAGACGTCACGAACCGGCGGACGTCCTCCTTGCCTGGACGCTCACCGGCCGTCCACTGGCCGCGCAGCCAGATCACCGTCTGGTTCCACAAGCCGGCCGCGGCGTGGCACGCCTCATGCGCCCGCGCGTGGTCCGTGCGACTGAGCCAGACCGGCACCACCGCCGTCCGCCCGACCAGGCCCGCATCCTTACGGGCCCGCAACGACGCCAGACGCGCAGCAACAGCCGGCGGAACAACCCGAGCCTCAGCCCGAACGACGCTCTCGACGCCCTCCGACACTGCCACGCACCCCCTCACCCATCCCGCCCCGACAATCCAAGAAAAGCTACAACCCGCAACCGACAACACCCACCCCACAGGCCAGAGTGACTGCACGTCAGCGCATTATGGGAAGACTACGACCCCCCACTGACAAGCCGACACCGCAACGGGAACCGGCCAGACAACGAAGCGACCTCCGCCGCTACGCGGCTCCGCGCCGAGGATGCGCCAACCCGGGCGTTCACGCCCGGGCTTGCGCTCAAGAATTCCGGTCAACGGCGCTGACGCGGAAGACACACCGCGCACCGCGCGAGCGAGTCCGGGATCTCCGGACAGGTCCTTGGTTCCGAATCTGCCGCCTCGGAGTGGATGAGGACGATCCTCAACCGTTCGGCGAGCCGGGCGCCTTCGACGTGACGGTCCCTCCCGTGCCTACCGGACCGGCGTCGCCGGGGCCAGGTGGGCCTAACGGCCCTAGTGGTCATGGTCATGGAGGTCGACGCAGTCGCCCCATAGTGATGAACGCTGACGAAGAGCGACAGCGCCATGAAGCCGACCGCCATCATGATCGGGCGGACCAGTTCACGATTCGCCCCTTCCCAATGCCAGTCCACCGCGAACACGGAGATCGCACCGAGGCCAATCGACGTAACCCCGCCCACTCCCAGCAAGCCCCACATCGTCCAGGCGGCCCTACGCCCCCGTGGTAGCCATCGGCTCTTTTCCGGCGTCGTCAGCCGGGGGCATTTCCCCTCACCGGTCGCCTGATGTTCCGCCTTATGGGCTGCCGGTACGGCGACTATCGCGACTGGGCTGCCATCGACGCCTTTACCGACGGGATCGCACGAGCCCTGACCGGGACGTGACGGGACCGACGGGCCCTTTCGGACGGTCCCGTACGGCCCTCCCGGCAGCAGCCCAGCGGCGGCCACGCTGACTGTATGTCCGCAGTGACCGCACCACGGAAAGCCTCGCCGGAGACTCTGTTCGACCTGGTCATGGGCCTCAAACCGGTGGGTGCTACGCGTCGCCGCGTACGCAGCCCTTATGACGGACGTCCATCCGCCTTCCGGCTGGACATGGGCGGCAGCGAACCGGATGTGCTGCCGTGATCACCGCGCTGATCGCCGCGTTCCTGGTCGCGCACAGGCTGCTGCACCTGGGCATGTGGGCGCCACACGCCCAGCACGACAGGCCGGAGCCCTCCGCCCCCTGCCACTCCTGGGCACTCACGGCGGTCGACGTCGCCGACTACCCGGCCGCGACGTTGTTCCAAGGCGCTCGCCTCCGCCACGGCGGTCCTCTATGTGATCGCGGGCGTGGGCATGGCGGCGGGCACCGGCTGGTGGTCCACTGCAGCCCTCGTGGCCGCCGCCTGCGGACTGGTCCTGAAGGCGATCTGGTTCCACCCGTGGCTGACCGTCGGGGCGCTGCCCGACGCCGCGGTCGTCCTCTCCGTGTCCCAGTCATGGCCCGCTTCGCTGTACTGACCCGACCCCGGAGGCGGCCATGACCCGCACGTCCGTCGACGCTCCACGCCTCACACGCCCACGCGGACTGACCGACGACGATGCCGCACGGCGGCTGACGGAGTACGGCCCGAATGAGGTGGGTCGGCAGCGCCGGATCCCCCTGCGGTCGCGAGTCGCCGCCCAGCTGCGCGATCCCCTGATCATGGTTCTGCTGGCCGCCGTCGCACTGACCGTGGCCACCGGCGATCACCCCGACGCAGTCGTGATCGCCCTGGTGATCGTGGTGAACACAACCGTCGGGGTGATCCAGGAGGTACGAGCCGACAACGCAGTCGCCGCGCTGTCCGCGATGACCGCACCGACTGCCCGCGTCTTGCGCGGCGGCGCCGAGCGGGAGGTACCGTCGGCCGCCGTGGTGCCGGGCGATGTGCTGCTGTTGGGCGAGGGCGACATCGTCCCCGGGGACGCGGTACTGGTGCAGGCGTCCGCGCTGCTCGTCGACGAGCAGGCTTTGACCGGCGAGTCGGTACCGGTGGCCAAGGACCCGGGCGCCGCCGACCCGGATGCCACGCGGGTCCAGGCAGGCACCGTTGTCGTACGCGGCCGGGCGGTCGCCACCGTCACCGCCACCGGGGCGCACAGCGCGCTCGGCCGGATCGCGGCCCTGCTGCACCCCCGCACGCCCCGCACGGAACTCACGCCGATGCAACGCCGACTGGCCGGCCTTGGCCGGGTGCTGGCCCTGGTCACAGTGGCTCTGTGCCTGGTCGTGTTCGGGCTCGGGTTGGTGCGTGGCCAGTCTCTGGAGATCATGGCCGTGACGGCGATCAGCCTGGTCGTGGCCGCCGTCCCGGAGTCGCTGCCCGCTGTCGTCACTCTCGGCTTGGCGCTCGGCGCGCGACGGATGGCCGCCCGCCACGCCGTCATACGAAGGCTGCCCGCGGTGGAGACCCTCGGCTCGGTCACCATGCTGGCCACCGACAAGACCGGCACCCTCACCGAGGGCCGGATGGTCGTCGAGCGGGTGTGGACCGCCGCGGGCACGGCCACGTTCACCGGCAAGGGGTACGAGCCCGTCGGCGAGGTCCTCGCGGACCCGCCCGCCGACCCTGCAATACGGGCCCTGCTCACCGCGGCGACGCTGTGCAACGACGCCTCGCTGCGCCCACCCGGAGGTGGTGGGGACGGCGACGACCGCTGGACCGCGCTCGGCGATCCCACCGAGGCCGCGCTGCTCGCCGCCGCCGCGAAGGCGGGGTGCGACCGAGAGGAGCTGCTGAGCAGCCGTCCCCGGGTCGGCGAGGCACCGTTCGACAGCCTCCGCAAGCGCATGACCACTTGGCACCGTAAGTTCTCCGGGCAGATCGAGGTCTGCCTCAAGGGCGCGCCGGAAGCAGTGCTGGACGGCGCACTCCTGGCCGAGAGCCCGGAGACGCTGGAGCGTGCCCGGCGGGAGGCCGAGCGGCTGTCCGCCGAGGGCTTCCGGGTCCTGGCCGTGGCAGCGGCCGTCCGCGACGACCTGCCCGCCGGGTACGAGGACGCGGAGACCGGGCTGCGGCTGCTGGGCCTCGCGGCGCTCAGCGACCCGCCCAAGGAAGCCGCCGCCGTCACCGTCGCGGCCTGCCGCCGGGCCGGCATCACCCCGGTGCTGGTCACCGAGGACCACCCGGCCACCGCCCGCGCCGTCGCCGCCCGCGTCGGCATCCTCGGCCCCAAAGGTGATGGCGCGGTGGTCAGCGGCCGGGAACTGGCCGCCGGGCATGTGCCGGACCTCACCCGGGTCCGGGTGTTCGCCCGAACCACCCCGCAGCAGAAGCTGGACATCGTGCAGGCATGGCGGGCCCGGGGTGCGGTCACCGCCATGACCGGCGACGGCGTCAACGACGGCCCGGCGCTGCGACAGGCAGACATCGGTGTGGCAATGGGCCGCAGGGGAACCGAGGTCGCCCGGCAGGCCGCCGACCTGGTGCTCGCCGACGACGAACTGTCCACCGTGATCTCTGCGGTGGAAGAAGGCCGCCGGGTGTACGACAACATCCGCCGCTTCCTGCTCTACGCCCTCGCCGGCGGCGTGGCGGAGATCCTTGTCATGCTGCTCGGCCCGCTGCTCGGCCTCGCCCTGCCCCTGTTGGCCGGCCAGATCCTCTGGATCAACCTGCTCACACACGGCCTCACCGGCGTCGCCATGGGCGCCGAACCGGTCTCCCCGAACGCCATGCGCCGCCCGCCGCGACCGCCGCACCAGCACGTGCTCGGCGACGGACTGTGGCAGCGAGTGCTGCGCCTGGCAACGCTGGTCACCGCCGCGAGCCTCGGAGCAGGGCTCTGGATCCGGCACTCCGGAGGGCAGTGGCAGACCACTCTGTTCCTCGCTCTGCTGGCCGCTCAGCTCGGGGTCGTACTCGGACTGCGCGAGCGGCTGTTCACCCGGGAGAACCCGTTCCTGCCCGCCGCGGTGCTGGCTTCGGTGGGCCTGGGTGCCGCGGCGCTGTACCTGCCCTTCCTGCACACCGTGCTGATGACCTCGCCGCCGTCCTGGCCAGGCCTCACCGCCGCCCTCACCGCTGGTCTGGCCGGCTTCTGCGCCGCCCACGCCGAAAGCCGAGGCTGGACTCAGCCGACCCGCGGGACAGTCTCCGGCCACCTGCCCACGGTGGCGGCATGGTCGGGGACGTACGTCTGGAAGTCGCGTGGTGGACGCTCGTAGCCGGTGGACGGCGGGCGCGGGGGCAGGTCGAGCGGCGGCCTTTGGACCTCGTAGTACGGGACGGTGGTGAGCAGGTGGGCGATCATGTTGATCCGGGCGCTGCGCTTGTCGTCGCTCTCCACGACGTACCAGGGCGCCTCAGGGATGTCGGTGTGCACGAACATCTCGTCCTTGGCACGTGAGTACGCCTCCCACCGGGTGACGGACTCCAGGTCCATGGGAGAGAGCTTCCACCGTCGCGTCGGGTCCTCCAGACGGGCGCGGAAACGCTGCTCCTGTACGGCGTCGCTGACCGAGAACCAGTACTTGCGCAGGAGGATCCCGTCCTCGACCAGCAGCCGTTCGAAGATTGGGCACTGGTGGAGGAAGCGTGCGTGCTCCTCCTTGGTGCAGAAGCCCATGACGTGCTCGACGCCGGCGCGGTTGTACCAGCTGCGGTCGAACAGGACGATCTCCCCGGCAGCGGGCAGCTGCTCGACGTACCGCTGGAAGTACCAGTGCGTACGTTCACGCTCGGTCGGGGCGGGCAGCGCGGCGATCCGGGCGACACGTGGGTTGAGGTGCTCCGTGACGCGCTTGATGGTGCTGCCCTTGCCCGCCGCGTCGCGACCCTCGAAGACGACGACCAGTCGAGCGCCCTCGGCCCGCACCCATTCCTGGAGTTTGACGAGCTCCACCTGGAGGCGGAGGAGTTCGCTCTCGTAGGCGCGGCGTGGCAGCCGCTCCGATTGCGCGCCGCCGTCCTTCGTGCGCTTCTTGCCGGCTGCCATGGCCGCCTCCCTCGCGGAGCGGGACGCCTCAATGTCCACGCTACGGCCTGCTCGCGCCGCGCGCCGCCCGACCCAGTGACGGGGTCCGACTGGCCCATGCGCCCAGCCAGCCCCCGGGCCAGGCTTGAAGTACAGGGAATTCGAACGGGGGCGCATTGCCGCCCCGCGGTGAGAGGAGGCCGTCATGACGCGCCCAGTCACGGTTGGGCTGGACGGTTCCCGGGCGAGTTCTCAGACGGAGCAGCCGCCGTTCCGGGCCGCCGCGCGCGGGACACCGACCAGCGTTTCATCACCAGACGTTCGACAAGCACTTGAAGCATCCAGGTCAGCAGCATGCTGATGGCGAGCAACAGTGCCATGACACCCACCGCACCGGGCGCGGCGAACTGGCGCTGCTCCCCGATCAGCCGGTGTCCGTAGATCAGGACAGGCCACTGGACCAGGTAGAAGGCGAAGGACACCTCGCCGAGCCATTGCGCCCATTGCAGGGAACGGGGTCGCAGGAACGTCCTACGCTGCTGCACGTCCAGAGCGGCGGTGGCCGGAATGACAAGTACACCTCAAGAACGGCGCCGGTCAAAAAGGAGCCGGCTGCCTCGCGGTCGGTGAAGGCGACGGACTCGGCGACGACGCGGAGTCGCGGCTGCACACCAGCGCATCCGGATCCCACGACGGCACCTGCAAGCTGTACCTGTTCGGACAGTTCGGCCCAGTCGGCCCGCGGGGGCCTGTCTCGCCCTGGATTCCCTGCGGCCCCTGCGCGCCCTCCCGGCCGTCTGCGCCGTCCCTGCCCTCCCGACCGTCCGTACCGTCCCTGCCCTCCCGGCCGTCTGCGCCGTCTGCGCCGTCCCTGCCTTCCCGGCCGTCTGCGCCGTCTGCGCCGTCCCTGCCTTCCCGGCCGTCTGCGCCGTCCCTGCCCTCCGTACCGGCCTTACCCTCCCTGCCGTCTGCGCCGTCCCTGCCCTCCCGGCCGTCCTTACCCTCCCTGGCGTCCGTACCGTTCCTTCCTTCCTTGCCCTTGCCCGTACTGCCCGTACCGTCCCGTCTGGGCGCGCTGTCCGAACCTGTTGCTCCCTGCCTGCCGTCCTCGCCTGGCACCCCGGACGACCCGGGGATGGGTACCGGCATGGCCGTAGGGTCCGGCGGGTTCGACACCGCCCAGATGATGACGACGACCCAGACGAGGGCGAGCAGGACACAGGCGAGGAGCGCGCTCCGCTGGTGGCGGGCGGGAACTCGCGCGCGGGTCATGGCTAGCCTCCGAGTTGAATGACGAGGGCGCGGAGCCGTGCGATCTCCGATGGGTCTGCGGACCGGTACGAGGACAGTTTAGCGATCTTGATGTCGCGTTGCGTGACGATATTGCTCTGTCAGTGGCGAACTCTTGGCGCATCGGGCGTCGGCGCCGCCCACCAGCGCAACCGTCCGCCCTGGGCGGCTGCTCGGCACCGGTGGCCTCCGGGGTCGAGAGGGCACGCCGCTGTCGGTAGCGCACCCCGCGCGGATTTCGTAGGTCTGGCACCCCGGCCAGCCGGACGAGTAGCTGCGGGTGCCGATTCTTACCGCGTAGGTCAAGCGGCATGTGCGTACTCGTGGAGGGTGCCGCCGAGTCGATTACGTCGATGGACGTTCAGCAGGTCGAGTCGGTCGGGACCGGTGATCGGTTCGGGAACTGGCTGCAGGGCGCCTCGCTGCGCAGGGCGCGGTGAGGCCTGTGCTCGTTGTAGGACGACTCGAACTCGGCGAGCGCGTGGAGCAGGTGGGCCTGGTTCCAGATCAAGGTGCGGTCGAGGAGTTCGTGTCGGCAGGTCTGCACCCGCCCCCAGCCTTCGGCCGGGAGGTGCCCCCTGTTTCGTGATCGAGTTCATGCGGGAACGCGTATGCCGGTGGTGACGACCTCGATGCCTTCGGCCTCGAAGACAGCATCGAATGCTCGGGTTTACTTGCTGTCGCGGTCCCTGATCAGGTGTCGGACGGTGGCCCCGGCGCCCTGGAGATCCATGACGAGGTTCCGGGCGATCTGGGTGGCCCATTCCGCGGTGAGGTGGGCGGTCGCGCCAAGGATGCGGATGCGGCGGTTGGCGTGCTCGATGACGGCGAAGACGTACAACGTCGCGCCGTTCAGGGTGGTGGCGGTGAAGAAGTCGCAGGCCAGGATCGTGTGGGCCTGGCCGCGCAGCAAGGCGGCCCAGGTGGGGCGGTCGCGTTCGGGCGCGGGCTCGATCCCGTGCGCCCGGAGGATCTCCCACACCGTGGAGGGTGCGAGCTTGATGCCGAGGGCAGCGAGTTTCGCCGTGGATCCTTCTGGTCCCCCGGAGTTCTCCCGTGCCAGGCGCAGGACGAGAGCCTGGATGCTGCTGGGGGCACCTCCCGGCCGAAGGCTGGGGGAGGGTAGGTGGTCGCCCGGACCGCTTGCGACAGGAGGCGTCGGCGTGGCGACAGCGCATGAGGTCGCGGTGCCACCTCAGGATCGTGTCCGGGGAGACGATCAGGTGCAGCTGCCGCAGTCTGGGCCTGGGGAGCCGGCGGAGGCGCGCCAAGGAAGGCGCGGTCCGCCCTGGTGACGCGTGGCCTGGCGATCTGCCGCTGCAGGACGGCCAGTTGGTGGCGCAGCGTCAATATCTCGATGTCCTTGTCCGCGTCGCTGATCGGCAGCAGCCGTATGAGGGCGAACACACTCGACACGGCGAGGTAGGGCAGTCGCAGCAGCACGATCGATCAGCCTAATGGGACCAGCCGGGTCGGAGAGACTCGGTGCCGTAGCCGCCAGCAGGTGAGCACTTTCGCAGCCGGAAGCAGTCGAGTTCTGGTGTCAGACCGTGCCCCTGCTGGTCGGCCGGGAGGCCAGACCGCTGATGGGGTGGCGTGCCCGCCGGGCAGTGGGGCGTGAGCACTGGATCCATTAGGCCGCGCGCCGCCTTCCGCGGGCTGCAGGATGGCGCTGTCGCGGCCGAGGAAGTCCGGGGCGTGCAGTAGATAGATGTGCAGGGTCTGGCTCTCGATCCACTCCCCGCAGTACAACAGCCGTCGCAGCTCGGCGAGTTGGCCGTCCACGGTGATCCCGCAGGCGTC
>NZ_RJVR01000012.1 GCF_003999195.1 Streptomyces soli | reverse complement strand
CAAGACAAACAAGCCCTCGATCAAGTAGACATGGACAAGGCCAGGACCTGGGGAATTACGTGACGCCGGGCCCGGGGAATTACGTGATCGTTCACAGGCAGCTCGCGAGCGGCCGGGTGCGCTCATCAGCGACCACCTCCGTACTTTCGATACGCTACGGTTGCGTATCGAAAGTAGCCGGAGCGATGAGGCGGTCAAATCGCAATCGCACTGCCCCTGCAAGCGCTCGGGCCGTCGCCCGCAGTGGAGTCAGAACTCGCATACAGATCTTGCTCCTGACTCCCCGGACCGGAGTCAGAACTCACCTATAACTGGAGTCAGCTCCCACCTACGAAGCCCGGCGGTCAATTGCCGGCGTCGCGTACCGCTTTGAGGAGGCGTTGGCTCTGGCGTTCGGTGATGCCCAGGTCGGCGGCGATCTGCGCCGAGGTCACCTGGCCGTTGGTGTCGGCCAGCATCTGGGCCACGCGGTCCTTGCGGGCCTGGGCGAGGGCGAGGCGCTTGTCGGTGGCGGGGGTGCGGGGCTTGGCTTCCTTGCTGCCCTTGGGGCGGCCGCCGCCGGCGCGTGCGCCGGGGCGGTTGGCGTCCCAGTCGCGGATGGTGCGCCGCTTCCAGTGCGCGACACCGAACACGAACGTGTCGGGCTTGGGGGCGTGGCCGTGGTTGATGTAGGCGCGCCAGGCTTCGGGCTTGATGACGTTTTGGAGCTGGTGGCGACCCTCCTCGCGGTCCAGCAGGTCCTCCGGGGACTCCTCGTCGGGCAGTTCCGGGATCTCCCGGCCGGCGAGGTGGGCGTCGACCTGCTCCTTGTCCCAGATGCGGGTCTGTGCGCCGGGCCGGCTGATCGGGGTGGGCAGCTGCTCGGCGTCGGAGCGCGACAGGGACTTGGTGCCCTTGCGCTTGGCGATGTCGGCGGTACCGAGGGGGGTGCGGCCGGCGGGGATCATCGGTTACTCCTTGGTCAGGCGCCGACGCTGGTGATGTCGGCGTAGCAGGGTTCAGGTTTGGGTGTCGTACCGCGGGGCCATCCGCGCTCGACATGAAGAACTGTACACCATGTACCTCGATGACGGGGTGATGCGGGTGGAAACCGGGGGCCAGGGCGTCCAGCCGCGCGGCCCCCAGTTGGGCATCCGCCCGGTGGGCTTCAGTTGAGGCTGGGTAGTACGCGCTGGGCCAGTCAGTACGCGGCGTTGACCGGGACGGCGTTGCCGAACTGCCGGGTGAGTTCAGCGGCGGTGTTGCCCTGGAAGACGTGGTCGTCGGGGAACCGTTGGGCGCGGGCCTTGGGTCTGGAGGCTGATCATCTGGACCTGGCAGTCGTTGACGGTGCGGCCCGGCTTGACCAGCATGTGGTGGTTGCCTTCGGCGGTGATCTCGCCGATCCGCTGCTTGTCGCGGTCCTTGCTCTTCTCGGCGGTGGCGATGAGCTGGTAGTCGGCGGGGAAGCCCATGGCGACCTTGCGTTCGTCGATGTCCAGGACCCGCGCGTACCGGTCGCGGATGTCAGGGGCGTCGCCGTGGACCAGCAGGTGGTGGTTGCCGCCGGCGGTGATGGTCGACAGCGGGTCGGTGAGCGCGCGGTGGGTGGAGCCGCCGCCGCGCAGTTCCGCGATGAACGGGGCCCCGCCGTAGACGCGGTGCCCGTCCTCGACCTTGCGGCGGGTGTTGGGCTGGAAGCGATCGGCGATCAGCCGTCCGGGGCGCGACCAGTCCACCGCGTCCGACCCGGGCCGGGTCGCCGCCGGGATCAGGGGCACGGTCGCGCATCCCCTGTTCGGGCACAGCCACACGTACTGCGTGCCGTGCTTGCCCCACGGGCGCTGCGGGCTGGAGGTGTCGGTGTGCTTCCACGCCTGGACGGCCTGGACGCGGCCGTGTCGCTGGCAGATCGCGTAGGGCCGGGTCCACTTGTCGAAGTTCGGCACGCGGCCCAGCGACTCGTGCCAGAACACCACGTACATGCGATCGCGGGAGCAGGCGGCAGCCGGGCCGAGGCTGGCGAAGTGGGCGCTGTTGAGGTACAGGATCCGGTGCTGGTAGCCCCAGGCCCGCATCTGGCCGAGCCACGCGTCGAACGCGGCGCCGCGGTTGTGCTTCGGGCCCCACCAGCGGGCCTCCGCGACGTTCTCCACGACGATCGCCGCGTACTGGTGGTGCTCGGCGAAGCGGGGAACGCAGTAGATCGTCGCCCGGGACCGGATCGCGGTCTCGTCCACGCCGGTGGTGGAGAACAGGCCGTCGACGAACTCGCCGTAGCCCCGGGGCTTTCCCTGGGCGACGGTCTGCCACGTGCACTCCGGCGACGACCACAGGGCGTGGGTTCGCGGCCAGTGGGCCGGCACCACCTGGGACAGGTCGGCGCACCTGACGTCTACGGTGGGGTGGTTGGCCCGGTAGGTCTCCCACGCGTGCAGGGCATGGTTCCCGGCCACGACGACCCTGGCGCCGCGAACCCGCTCTGCTCCCTCGGCGAAGCCACCCCCGCCCGCGAATTGATCCGACCAGGTGACGTCGTCGGCCCAGCTGAGTGCGAAGGAGGCCATCAGCCTGACGCCCCCTGAAGGGGTGTGGCCTGGGGGTTCATCAGTCGCATGGAGCACTCTCCTGATGGGTGGGTTGGGAGTGGGCGCCGGATTGCCGTCCGACGCCCACCTGTGACCATAATTATACTCTCTTTTTGAGTGAGGTCAAGCCCCTTCGACCATCGGATCGGGGGCTTGACCTGGGCGTCCGCTGCTACAGTCCGCAGCTTCCGCAGTCACCGAACCCCAACAGCCCCAGCTGCTGCGGCGCGTTCGGGTCGACTTCCAGGGTGCGGTGGGGCGGCTCGGCGCGCGGCCCGCACGGCGGTCGCCATGGCGTCGAACTCCGGTCCGTCGTCGGCCAGCACGATTCCCGGCGCCGGTCCGCCCTGGCGCTGCGCCAGCTGGAGCAGCTCGGCGATCGACAGGTCCTGGCGGAAGCGGTGCCCACGGACCTGCTCGACCTGGGCGTACAGATTGGTGAGCCGCGGCCGCCGGCGTACGGCCAGATTCAGGTCCGACCGATTCGCCATGATGCAGATCGAGCAACTGCACCTGGTGGAGCCGTTCCAGTCGCCGGCTCCGGGTACGGAGTCGTACGCCCAGTGGTGGGCGATGTCGGAGGCGTCGCAGAACTCCCGCACCGCCGACGTCGTCCAGTCCCGGATCGGCAGCCACTCGTCCACATGCCGGTCGCGGTTGGCGAGCACGCGACGGTAGGAACGACGCTTTGCCCTGTCGGTGCTCTCCTGCGTACGCAGGCCGATCACGTTCAGGATGCGCACCGGGCGGCCCAGGATCCGCCGCAGCCTGCGTACCAGCGGCGTCCACGCCGCGAAGATCCTTTTCGTCTTCCAGTCCCCGGTGCAGAACTGCGCGGTCCCCCGGACCGGCCACATGCCGCGTTCGGCGACGAACGTCAGCAGACTGTAGGGCACCAGCTTGCCGGCGGCGTCCTTCGCCGTGCGCTGCACCTCGATGTGCTGCTCAACCGGGATGCCGTACGCGGTGCTGTGCAGGGCGGCGAGTTCCCCCGTGCTGGGGTACCGGCAGCCGTCGAACTCCACCGAGGGCCACTCCAGGGGGCCAAGCGACGCGTGGAAGGATCAGACCCGGTCCAGCACGCCGGCGGCGCGGGCGGCCTCGACGGTCACCGCGAGGGTGACGTGGGAGTCCTTGCCGCCGGAATCGCTGATCGCGATGACGTCGTAGTCGGATAGGTCCGGGGCGGCGCTGCCCTGAGCACGGCTCGGACTACGGCCGCCACTCCCGCCTGAGCAGCCCGTAGATCCACGAGTCGGAGACCTCGCCGTTGACGACGCAGTCTTCTCGCAATGTCCCTTCCCGCAGGAAGCCGAGCTTCTCCAGCACGCGGGCAGATGCCACGTTGCGCGTATCGGTCTCAGCCTGGACGCGATTCAGGTCCAGCGTGTCGAACGCCCACCGCAGCAATGCGCGCGCGGCCTCGGTCGCGTAGCCGTGGCCCCACGCCGCATCGTCGAAGCAGTAGCCCAGCGAGGCGCTGCGGAAGTCCGGATTCCACGGGTCCAGGGTGCACCAGCCGATGAACGCCCCGTCGGAGACACGATCCACGGCCAGCCGCGCGCCGGTGCCCTCCTTCTCCATCTCTCGGCAACGGGCGATGAACTTCTCGGCACGCTCGCGTTCGGTCCACGGTGGACTGTCCCAGTAGCGCAGCACGTGGGCGTTGCTCTGCAGCGCGAAGATGTCGTTCGCGTCCGCGTCTTCGAAGGCACGCAGTCGAAGGCGAGCGGTCTGCAATGAGGGGGTGGGCAGCGACGTACTCAAATTTTGCCTCCCGTGATGGGTCTTCTCGGCTGGCCGGCGGAACGACATGTCCGGTCATCGGCCCGACTGAGCGCATCCTAAGTGGTCCGTTCCGGAAATCCTTCGGGGGTTGATCAAGCCGCCAGTGCGGCGGAGGATTCTTCCTGGTGATCGGCGGTGTGCCGGTCGAGTCTGG
>NZ_RJVR01000403.1 GCF_003999195.1 Streptomyces soli | reverse complement strand
ATCCCGCTCGACGACCCGCCGGCCGAGCCGCCCCTGCCATCCAACCGGCCCCTCCGACCCGCACCGTCCAGCCAAGACCGTCTGCGTTCCGTTGGTGGCCTTGAAGGGAGACTCCTACCGTCTCAAAGACCGCGACATCGGCCGCACGCCGAGCGCGGCGACCGGGTGAACCAACCCAACAGACGGGGTCAAAAGTAACCGACCCCAAAGGGGTCCAGGTTCAGAGACCGCCGACACTCCTCGATGCGAACTACAGGCGGCACGGTCGCTGAGGTCTCTACAGCTGGTCAATCGGTTGCCTGAGGTTGGTGACGGTCGGCTGCGGTTGGTGAGGTTGCTGTACGTTGCTGCTGTACCGCAGTCATAGCCTCATCTGTCACACCTGATGGCGCCTGTCGCTAATCCAGTCCGCGATCACGCCAGCTACGACACGTTGATGCCGTACTCCTGGACCAGCCCTTCAAGGCCACCCGCGTATCCTTTGCCTCCGATGACGAAGTCCCAGTCGCCACCGGCGCGACGGCGGAAGGAACCCAGAACCAAGGCGGTCTCACCGGAGCGGCCATCGGAGACAGGCAGGCGGTCGAGTTCAGCTCCAGAGGTGTCCAACAGCCGGATACTGGCGTCGGTGAAGCCGGACAGGTCTGCCTGTGGATTGACCGATGGATCGATTGCGGCGACAAGGACGAGCCGGTCAGCTCTCGTGGGCAACGCATCAAACGCCACTCGAATCGCGGCTTTGTCCGGCGACTTGCTGGTCACCGCGCGTACCGAACCATCAGGGGTCCGGGGGTTGTTGAAAAACACGAAGTGGTCATCACTCAACACGCGGTTCCCATGGCACACCAGAGCGCACACGTCCAAGGCAACGTTCCCCGACCATGACATGCCCAGGACATTATGATCAGCACTCAGGTCGGCCGCATCCGGGGCTGTCTGCCGTGGGTGCACTCCGTGCCCACCGTGGCCCAGCCGGCCTCGTAGCCCGTGGCGGTGCAGCAGGTCGACCAACTCGCCGCCCGACACCAACTCTAGCGGCTTGCCGTTGGCGAACGTATGCGAGCCAGGGCCGAAGCCGGAGGTGGTGACCAGGACACCCTTGTTGGCGCCGGCGTCCTGAACGGTGCCGTACAAGTCGCGAACTGCCGTCGGGGGCACGGTGTTGCGGTACCGCTTCACCTGCACGACGATCTTGCCGCCTCGGATCGGTGTCGGATCCATCGCGTCGACGTCCACTCCGCCGTCGTTCGAGCGCTGCGTCATCACTGCTTGCATCCCCATGGCACGGAATAGATCCGCGACGAGCGACTCGAACGCGATCGGATCCATCTCGTACAGATCCGGCTCCTCCTCGTCTCCGTGCGAGACAACGCCGCCCCCGACATCGCTGGGTATTCGTCCCGGCCGTACCGCCGCGCGCTGCTCGGGACGCGTGGACAGCTGTCCCCGAAGCCCATCGACCAGGCAGTCCACAGCATTCACCTGCTTCAGATTCAGCCCGCCGAAGGCTGAGCGAGCAGCCATGACAGTGGCTAGGAAGACATGGGTTCGTCTGCCGGTCGCCGGGTCGTGGTCGTCCACGAAACCGTTCAGCGCAACCGAATATCAAGTACGCCGAACTCATCCGCTGCGAAGAGTTCGCGCAGAGTCAGCAGAACGCACTGCGCGAGCACGTCCCGATACAGCGCCCGGCGCTGCGCAGCAGGGCGGGCTGTTTCCTTGTCTTGATCGGCGGTAGGCATGTATCGCACGGATTTCGTCTCCGGAACGATGTCGTACTTCGGCAGCTCCCAATTCAGTACCAGTTGGCGTGCCGCCGAGTCGTACCCGGCGGACACTTGACGCGGCAGATCTTCCGGCCATGCTGTGGAGGCGTACAGAGCCGCCGAAAAATACTCCACCGCCGTGTCGGGATGCCCATCGCGAAGTCCTGCTGCCATCTCCTCGATGCCAGCGTTGTGCCGGCGAATCTCCGCCAGCTGAGCGTTGGCCCACCGGTCGTACTGCTGTCTGTACGCCGCCAACTGCTGCTGACGCTGGGCCTCCGCAGCCTGGGCTGCTTGCCAGTCACGCTCGAACCGTGCCCGCGCCTCTTCCTGCGCCTGAGCCCGGCGGTTCGCCGCGAGCGTCCAGCCGCCGCTCTGGGCCTGGTACTGGCTCGGGTCCGGCATCGGGACGGGGGAGGCGAGTTGGCCGGGGGCGAATGCCTCAATCTGTTCAGTACGAGTGAGCAACGCCGTCCTGAACTCCGGAGCCCGGCATCCAGCAGCCAACAGGCTCGTCAAGGCCAGGACCCGCGCGTCCAGCTCCTCTGTCCGCCGCCTCGCGTCCCCTTCCCTGTGCTGCCTGTACGCAGCCTGCTGTTCGCGTTGACTGCGGGCGAGATCACGTTCGTACGCCCGCTGCTGTCGCTCCTGCTCACGCTGATACTGCGTTCGCACCCGACGCTGCGCTTCCTGCTGCCGTTGCTGCTGGCGCTGCGCCTCGGCCCAGACACCGATCAACCCGTTGGAGCGACGACTCATGCAGTACAGGCCCTCCCCTAGGGACTTCGGCGTCCCCCAAACCGCGCGCTGGCCCCACAACCAGCGGTAATGGGACGACTCTAGTCCGTAAGGCGACGAGTCGGCAGAGGCCCTTCCAACCTCTGAAACGGACTGAGGCCCAAGCGAGGGAAGCAACCCCTCACTTGGGCCTCAGCCAGGGTGTGGATCCGGCCTCTTCGTCCCGAAGCAATGTGGGTACCTTCACGACCTGCGGTCTCACCTGGGGTTAAGGTGCGCGAACAGTCCCCCAATGTCCGTGGACGTAGGTCTAAGTACGGTCCATTGTAGCGCAGTTAGACACTCAGCCTGAGCTTCCATCGACCAGGCGCGAGCCCGCGTTGCCGTAGGTGCACGCTTTCCAAGTCTGTTGGTCCACGTCAGCAAGCTGTGCACGGACGTTCATCGGCGTCCGAAGCAGTTCGGCGGTCTGGTTCAGCGCCGCTGCCGTGCACCAGCGGACACTCCTGAACGTTGGCGAATGAGACGGAAACTGAGACGGACGGTCCATCACGTCGGCCCCGTCGACTGACGCGCCATGCCTGGAATCCCGCCTCAGGAATTCGATCGGCCCCGTATGACTTGCCGGCCCGGACACTGGGCCAGCAACGCGGACCTACGGTCGCGGCTCCGATTCCAGGAAGAGGCTGATCTCGTCGGCGAGGTTGCGCATGTCCTCTCCCGGGGCATGAGCGGTGGTCACTTCGAAGCGCCATTCTTCCGACGGAGGACGGTCGTGCAGGCCCCAGGTCAGATACACGGAACGCCCGGAGTGTCGCGCAGAGAGCGTTAGGTCACCTTCCAGTGATCGCCAGGTTCGGAGACCTTCCCATCCGCGGAAGTCTTCCGCCAGCTCGGCCAGGAAAACGTCAAGACCGTCGCCGTCCAGTGTTCGGACCGAAACCTCTACGCTCACCAACTCGCTGCGCGCTGTGACCAGGAAGTCCAGCACTGGATCATCCACGATGTCCGGGTAGGCACGCGCCAGCTCGTGGAAACGCAACTCGATCCCGCCGCCGACGCGGACAACCCGGCTCTCATCGTCTTCCCCAAGCATGTGCGCAGGCTATAGCCCGGCAGGCAGGATGCCAGGCGTTATGACCCTTGCCAAGGAGATGGCGAGCCAGGTCAGGACGATCCACCCCGAACAGGCGGGACGGTCGCTGAGGTGCAAACATTCAGTGCGAGCGCGCGGTGTGACGGTTCTTGGCGTGGGGTGACGGCCGGTGACCGGTGGTCAGCGGCTGGTGGGGCGGGGTGGTCAAGTG
>NZ_RJVR01000228.1 GCF_003999195.1 Streptomyces soli | reverse complement strand
GTATCCCGACGGGCCGGCGACGTGGTGGCCGCCCTCCTGGACCACATCACGCCCGCTCTGGAGGAAAACGGAGACCTCAGAGAGGTGAGCGCCCTCGTTCACCGTCTCCTGCGCGACGGCACCCCCGCCGACCGCCAGCGCCGGGCCATGGCCACCGGCGGTATCAGGGCGCTGGTCGAACTCCTCACCGGACGGGAACGGGACCGCGCACGGACCCGATCCCCTGTCTGAGCGGCTCCGGCACTGAGGCGCACTCCGGTATGCGCCGGTTTCCCCCGCCTTTCGATCCAAAGGAAACCGGCAGCAGCTGCCGGTGCACTACAACGACTCCACCGTCATGGGCTCGCTGGCCGACTTCCTCGCTGCTTCGGACGAGCGCGGGTCTCACCGACTGCGTCGTACCGTGGGGCCACGGGCAGAACCCCACTGTCGCGCCTGGCGACGCCTCGGTGACGGTGACCCGAGAAGGGTTCGAGGGGTGTTCCCGACGAGGCAGCCGAAGGGGGCGGAGGGCGTGATGGTGTTCGCTCACCTGCACGTCGCGTCCGGTTATTCGGCCCGGTACGGCCCCTCGCACCCCGAGCATCTGGTCCGGCAGGCGGCCGAGCGGGGCATGGGCTCCCTGGCGCTGACCGACCGGGACAACGTCACCGGGATGGTGCGCTTCGCCCGTGCTTGCGCCGCGCACGGGGTTCGGCCGGTGTTCGGCGTCGACCTGGCCGTCGCGCCCGCTGACCTGGCCGACCCCTCCCACTCCCCCACTGCCGCGTCAGGCCGGCTCCGTACACGGTGCGCGGCGGCGCCCATGACATCGATGTGGAGTCCGCGCGCCGGCTGGAGGTCTACGACCAGCCTCTTGGACCGGGTGCCGGTGCAGCCCACCGCCGGGGCCACTAGTCGAAATGGAGGGGGCGCCCACCGGGGGGCTGGGCCTGATCAAGTTGGACGTGCTCGGCGTACGGATGCAGTCCGCGATGGCCCACGCCGTGGTCGAGATCCGCCGCGCCACCGGGAAGAAGATCGACCTCGACGACGGCGAGCAGGTGCCGTTGGACGCGCCTGGGGGGTACGCCTGGCCCTGGCGTCGGTACGCGGGATCAGCGACGACCAGGTCGCCCGGATCGCCTCCGGCCAGCCCTACACCTCGCTGCAGGACCTGTGCCATATCCTCCACGTCCACTTCCACATGACCTCCGGCGACGGGCCCGGGCTGTTCGAGCGGCTTCTCGGTCTCGCTGAGGGCACTACCCCGCGCGTCCAGGCTCTGCAGCCGGACTCCGCCCTCGGTGACCACACCGCTCCCGGGGCCCGGCGGGACTGGAGCGGCTCCCGCCCCCGTCCCGCCGGGCCGGTGTTCAGCAGATACCGTCGCTCGGCTTGGGGTTGCTCAGCCCGAAGAGCGGACGCAGCCGCAGGCCCGCCCAGGTGCCGAGGATCGCGACAGCGCCCCAGACCCAGCCAGAAAGACTGCCGGACGCGATGCCCGCCAGATAGGCACCGATATTGCAGCCACCGGCCAGCCGGGCACCGATGCCCATCAGCACCCCGCCCAGTACAGCGGCGACCGCGGTACGCCACGGTACGCCACGGTGCAGCGTCCAGGTACCGCCGAGCGCGGCCGCCACTGCCGCGCCGATCATGATGCCGATGTCGGTGAGGCTGTTCTTGTCGGCGAGCACCGCACCCGACAGCGTCGCGGCGTTACCCCCCTGCCAGAACGCCCAGGTCTCCGGATGCCCGCCGAGGGCGCGGACGAGTTCCGAGCCCCACAGTGCGAACGCGCTGGTGACGCCCCAGGCGCCGCCGGAGACCAGCAACACCCCGGCGCCGAGCACGCTCAGCGCCAGAGCGCCGGCGGCCAGTGGCCAGGAGCCGCGCAGCACACGCGCCGCGGCGCCGCGGGCGGACGGCACCGGGCCGGTCGGCGGCGGGTTGCGGCGGGCTTGGACGCGTCGCGAGACCAGCACGATCAGAGCGAGCGCCAGCATGGTCACGGCCCAGGAGCCGAACCAGCCGATGTGGTCTGCCATGACGACCGGCTGCAGGGCGGGCAGGTCCTTCCAGAGGCCGAACTGCCACGCGGCGAGGGTCGAACCCGCGACAAAGCCACCGAGGGTGAACACGATCGACGACTGCCCGGAACCGACCGCGAACAGCGTGCCGGAGGCACAGGCGCCGCCGAGTTGCATGCCCACGGCGAACACGAACGAACCGATGAGCAGCCCCACGCCGAGGGGCCCGGCCGACGGCGCGGGCACCGAGCCGAAGACACCCGTGCCGGTGCCGATCAACAGGGCGAACAGCGTCGCAGTGGTCCCGAGCAGCAGTGCGTGGGCGCGCAGTCCGCTGCCGTTGCCGACGGCGACGAGCTGCCGCCACGCGGAGGTGAAGCCGAAGCGGGAGTGGAAGAGCGCCACGCCCAGACCGAGCCCGAGCAGCAGCAGCACACCGGGCTTGGCCCCATGAGCGGACCATACGTAGCCGGTCAGTGCCACGGCGATCAGCGTGGACACGACGAGCGGCACCCGGAGCACGGGCGGGGCGGGGGGAGCGTCGGGACGGGGTACGGAGGTGGGGGAGGGGGTGAGCAGGGCGACGGACTTCGTCGCCTCTGCGGGCGGTGCGGTCATCAGGGGAACTCCGGGGACGGACGAGGGGGACCAACAGATTCAAGGGCCGCCGAAAGCGGTGTCCTTCGAAGAAGCGCCGCTTCGGCGCAACCGCCGCCGTGTGGGACCGCTCAGCGGCGGCTCAAGGCGCGGATTCAGCGGTACGGACTCAGCTATGACTGGCTGGGCGGCGACACAGGCCGTCGTCGACACACCACACCGAGTTCGCAAGGAGCACGAGACAGAGGAGACGAGCGGGTGCGGACATACGTACGACCATAAGGTCATGTTTCGTTTTTTGGGACCGGCGTCTCGCCATACGGTCGGCTGCCCCGCTCCGCCTGGCTCCGGGACGGCGGTGGGTCGTACCGCCAACGGCTGGTCAGCCGACGCAAGAAATCCGCGACTTCGCTGTCGAACTTGTCGCCACACTGTCCGATGCCGCCGAACTTGACACCGACGCTTGCGTCCAGGAGGTCATCGTGGCGTGGCGCGCGACCGCCCGCATCAAGGCGGATCCGAGGCAGTACACAAACGCTCTCCCGCCCACCAAGGGCGACTTCGGCCCGGTGGAGGTCACCGCGTGAGCCCGAAGCGGGGCGACAGGGTCACTGTGCCGCCTCTCGCTGGCCAACACGCGTCGCTGCCTCGAAATCCTGCGCCCCGATCCCCGCTCCGGCGCCCATCACGATCGTCAGCACCGTCTACGGGGAGATCTGGGCACCCACCGGCCCGCGGCGCCCGCGCCGCCGGGATGCTGTCGTCGGCGTGTGCCCTGGCGCCCCTGTCGCCGGACGCGTCCAAGGCCCGCCCACCAGTGCCTTTCCGCTCTGACGTGTCTCTGCACATCCGTAGCGCAATGGGAGCCCGGCGCGGGCAGGGTCAGGTGAGCAGGGCCCGCCCATACCAGTCGCGGGTGGTGGTGACGCCGGGCAGGACGTAGAAGTAGCCACCGCCGAAGGGCTGTATACAGTCCACGAGCGGTTCGTTGACCAGCCGGGTCTGGACGGTCTCGAACTGCAGGTGGACGTCCTGCTGGTAGCAGGTGAAGATGTGCCCGGCCTGCATGCTGCCGTTCCGGTCCAGTTCGAGGTCGTAGTTGTAGGAGCGACGCAGCAGCCGCTGGTCGGCGGTCGCGGCCGTTCCGGGGTTGGCCGGGCGGGTCGACGACGTCCCCCAGCCTGGCGGCTGGGTGGGGGGTCCTCCCCCTGGCTTCGCCGGGGGACCCCCACCGGCCGAAGGCTGGTGGGGGTCCCCCCGGACGGAGTCTGGGGGAGAGTGCCCCCACCGCGTCGCCTCCCTCTCCCCCAGCCTTGGCGGCTGGTGGGGGTCCTCCCCCTGGCTTCGCCGGGGGCACCCCCACCGGCCGAAGGCTGGTGGGGGTCCCCCCGGACGGAGTCTGGGGGAGAGTGCCCCCACCGCCTTGCCAGACTTGCCCCTCGCCCCGCTCCTTCCTCCACCCCACCTATTTGCGCGGCCTCTTACTCCTTCCACCCCAGTTCGCCATGAGCGGTGCCCGGCATCGTCCGGCGAGAAAGTGTGAGGGCGAGAGCGGGGCACAGCGAGAGGGCGTCGAAGAAGGCGCAGAAGCCGCCGTCCCGGCGCGGGGCCCGGCGGTCTGCGGCAGGTGCCCGCCCTCGGGGACGGGATGTGTTCAGCCCTCCTTGGCGAGGGCCGGGACGAAGCGGGCGGCGTCGATCGTGCCGACGCCGGTCGCCATGTCGTAGCCCTTCACCGCGGTGTAGCCGGTGACTCCGGCGTAGCTGTTGTTCGTGCCGTCCTTCACATCCACGATCCCGGTGGACGGGTTCCGCGAGGACTGCGCGTACAGCGAGTACAGCGCCTGGTGGATGTCGCCCAGCCGGTGCCCGGCGACCTGGTCGGCCAGGGCCACGATGCCCGCGAAGAGCGGGCTGGCCTCGCTGGTGCCGACGTAGACATCCCAGCCGACCCGCTTCGGGTCGTAGCTGGAGTACACCCATGCGCCGCCCTTCAACGAGGCGGACATCGAGACGTCCGGGGTGCCGCGGCGGTCGCCGACCACCTGCTTGACCCCGTTCTGGTACGAGGGACGGGCGAAGACGTGGGACAGACCCCCGCCGCTGGCGCCGTGGTCGTTGTAGACACTGTCCGGCGCGATGCGGTTGCCCTTGGCGTCCAGGTGCAGCTGGGTGCCGCCGACCGAGACCACCAACGGGTCGGAGGTCGGCCAGGCGTTGACCCTGTACGGGTAGTGGGCGCGGCCGTTCGCGGTGGTGTCGGTGGGTCCGCTGTCGCCGGAGGCATCGAGGACGGTCACACCGTGCCTGGCCGCGTCCTTGAAGGCGTAGCGCAGGTTCTGGATGCTGGAGAAGTCACCGCTGCGGAAGCCGGGGAAGGTGTTCTCCGCCGCGCCGAAGCTATGGGTGATCACATCGCCCACACCGCGGTCGATGAGCGACTTCTCGGCGTCCATCATCTCTCGCAGGCCGGTGGTACCGTCCCCGTTGGTGGAGACCCCGGTCTCCACCAGGACGATGTGCGCGTCCGGGGCGACGGCATGCGCCATCTCCACGTCAAGGGTGGTCTCCCCGGCCCAGCCGGTGTGGTCCGGTTTGGTGGGGTTGAAGGGCGGGACGTTGCCCCATTTGACCACGTCGACATGGGTGCTCTTCATACCGAACCGGGCGCTGTAGACATCCAGATCGTGCTGGATGGTCGGCGAGCCGAAGGAATCCACGATCACGATCGTGCGCCCCTTGCCGGTGACTCCTGCCCGGTACAGCGGGTTCAGGTCGTACGCCTGGCGATACTGCGTCGGGGTGTAACAGGAGATCCGCCACTTCACCTGGCACTGCTCGGTGGTCAGCAAGCTGCCGACCCCGCTCGCCGATTGCTGTCCGGCTACCGCCGGCACGGCCTTGACTCCTTGCGCCGAACGCACGGATGCGGCGGCGACAGAACCGGACAAAAGTGTTGTTATCACTATGAAATTGGCGAGGGTGATGACCCAGGCTGCGGCAACCACGGTGCGCCGCGCACGAATCCTGCGCATAGATGCTCCTCTTATGGAGTGAGACCGCACTGGACAGTTGCCGCGATCTCACTCCGAGGCCATCCGCAGAGCAAGTACTTGCCCCTGTGTGACTTGTCACTGATTAATCTGATTCAGGGCCCTATGCCCATGCCGAGCGTGGCAAGCACGACCCGGGCGGCTCATCGGCACCCGCAAGCCGGCCTATGGGTGCCGAAAACCCCATCCATGGCCTGCGACGTGCGGTTTTCGCGAACGGCAGTTGATCGCCGGTCGGGCGTGCCAGGCTGACGGATCGTGCTGCTGCGACTGCCCTACCTCGCCGTGTCGAGCGTGTTCGCCCTCATACGACTGCTGCCGATGAGCGATGTGAACAAGGACATCTTTCGGTATGAGGGTTTTGATTGAGTATGTCCCGTATGCATATCTTTGAGAACTTCGGGACGGCAGTATGGGCGCCCGTTTGATTCGCTTCCGTCAACTAGATTCCGTCTGGTTTGACGATGCCATGGAAACGCCCTATCAGTTGAGGAACGCCGTCGGCGGCGCTGTTCGTGTAAGAGCTGTCCCGTGAGCCAGCGGAAGCCATACCCCAGCGACCTGTCCGACGCCCGATGGGCGTTGATCGAGCCCCGCCGACTGAGGCGACGCGGACGCCCCGGCGCATCCCTCAGAGGCCGTTCTGCGGACTCTCGTCGGGCTTTGGTGCTGAGTCACGGCCGGGCGGGTGGCCGCGCTTCAGGTGTCACGTGCGGATCTTGAGGTTGAAAGACGGGTCTTGAAGAAGGCCATCTCCTGATCGACTCCTTAGTTCGGAAAAGGTGCAGCTGCTCGGTCTGCATTTTGGGCAGTCGCCCGGACCTGATCCGGGCCGCCGGCGAGTGGCCCGGATCAGGTCCGGGCGGCTCGCCGGCGGCCGCGGCCGACCGGGCTGTACGCCGAGGTCGAGCAGGTGCGTGGGCACCGCTTCCGCCAGGACCTGGGCTGATCGGACTACTTGGCCCCGGAGTCCTAGCCCTGCCACCAGGGGACAAGTAACCCGTCAGTAGGTTCCGGGTTCGCATCTCTGCCGTTACCCGGCGTCAGGCGCTTCGTTGGGCTGTTCGGGTGGGTGCCCGGCGGGCCGACGACAAGGGGCGGGCGTGCGACAGGAGTGGTCGCCGGAAGAGCTGTTGGCGAGCTGGACGCTGGTGGAAGGCGGCTGGAAGCTCGTGGCCAACAAGACCGGGGCGACGAGGCTCGGCTTCTGCCTGATGCTGAAGTTCTTCGAGATCGAGGCCCGGTTCCCGGAGTTCGTGGAGGAGTTCCCGCAGCCCGCTGTGGAGTACGTCGCTGGTCTGGTGAAGGTGCCGGCGACGGAGCTTTCGAAGTACGACCTGGCGGGCGCGAAGCGTCACCGGAAGCAGATCCGCGAGGTCCTGGGGTTCCGGCCGCCGACCCTGGAGGACGAGGAACAGCTGACCGTGTGGCTGGCCGCGGAGGTGTGCCCGGTCGAGCTGGTGGAGGACCGGCAGCGGGAGGCCCTGCTGGTCGAGTGCCGGGCGCGGAGCATCAAGCCCCCGGGGGCGTCCCGGATTGAGAAGGTGCTGGTCGCGGCCCGCAACCGGTGGGAGCGGGCGTTCTGTGCGCGGGCCATCGAGCGCCTGCGCGAGGTCGGGGTGGCCCGGCTGCTGGCGCTGGTCGCGGAGGGCAATGAGGACGGCGCCGCGCTGCTGGCGCTGCTCAAGCGGGACCCGGGCGCGGTCGGCTTGGACTCCCTGCTGGCGGAGATCAACAAGCTGAACGACGGCGGAAACTCGGGCTGCCCGAGGGGCTGTTCGCGGACTGCTCGGAGAAGCTGGTGGCCGCGTGGCGGGCGCGAGCGATCAAGATGTACCCCTCGGACTTCCGCGACACCGCCGAGGACGTACGCATCACGCTGCTCGCGGCGCTGTGTTCCTCCCGGCAGGCGGAGATCACCGATGCCCTGGTGGATCTGCTGGTCGCAGCTGGTGAACGCCACCTTCGCCGCCCGGGACACCGCCTGGTGGGGCCAGGGCACCGCGTACGCGTCGGACTCGAAGAAGTTCGGGTCCTGGTCCTCAAACTTCATGACCGAGTACCACGCCCGCTACAACTGGAGTAGGAGCGGGTTCCCCGGAGCTCTCCCTCGCCGCGTAGCCGCATGTCAGCAGCTCAACCGCCACCTGCAGGCGGAACCTCAGGGGTGCAGGATTCCGACAGTGATAACAGGATTCCTGGAGAGATTCGTGTAATCTGCCGTGCTGTGGTGGATTCCAGGACACGACTGCTGGCCGTCGTACGGCCTCGTGCGGGCAGCGACGCGGACGGCCCTGCCGGGGAGCCGGTGCTGGAGCAGGGCTTGGCGGACGTCGTCACGCTGCAGCGGCGCCAGTCGGCCGCGCTCACCGACGGGGACGAGGAGTCGTTCTTCCTGGACACCGTCGCCGAGTACCAGTGGGCCCGGGACGCGGCAGGGCTGGCCGTGACGACGCTGGACCGGCTGGTCAAGCCGATCATCGAGATCTGCCAGTACTACGAGCTGGTGCCGTGGCGGCTCACCCCGCGGCAGGTCGACCGGTACTTCGCCGGGCCGGGCAAGCGCGGGCGATCCACGGTCCGGCAGAAGATGAACCAGATCGACCACTACTTCGCGTTCCTCGAACAGCGCTATGCCGGTGAGATCGCCCGCCGGTTCGGGGCTGCCGTCGAGTCGCCCATCGACCCGTTCAACCGCCCGAAGCACCGTGGGGACTTCGGGATGCGGGTGCCGCCGTCGCAGCGGGCCACCAGGGAGTTCTTTGCCCGCTGGCGCGACTCGCTGGAGGACGCGCGCAAGCCGGTCATCGCCCGCCGGGACTACGTGATGGGCAAGCTCACCTACATTTCCGGGGTGCGGGCCGCCGAGCTGTGCGGGGTGTGCATCGGGGACGTGCACTGGGAGTCCGGGCAGTGGGGTCGCTTCCTGGTCAACGGCAAGGGCGCCCGTGGCTCCGGTCCCCGGCAGCGGGAGGCATACCTGTTCCAGGAGGGCCGTGACCTGCTGTGGTGGTATATCGAGGAGGTCCGCGGCGAGTTCAGTGACGATTTGGAGGACCCGCGGGCGCCACTGTTCCCCTCCGAGCGGCTGCCGCCGGCGGTCTCCGCGCTGAACATACCGACGCCAGGCATTGCGGTGACGTCCTCGACGTTCCGCAAGGCGCTGAAGACGGCTGGGCAGCGGTTCCTCACCGGCCCGGTCACTCATCTCCACCCCCACCTGCTCAGGCATGCTGCGGCGACGCACAACTACGAGCGCGGGATGTCGCTGTGGGAGGTACAGAAAATGCTCGGACACGACCGGCCAACGACCACGGTTTCGTACCTCGCTACCGCCCACGCGGACCCGGAGGCGGCGAGTCTGGCCGCTGCCGGGCGGGCAGTGCAGCGACTGGTGATGGACAAGGGGAATCTGCGGTGAAGTGGAATCTGCGCTGGGCGGCGGCCAAGCGCGACATCTGGCGGCCGAGCGACCTGCTGGCCGCGTTCCAACAGGTCGGCTTCAACCCGTCGTTGAGCAAGGTCGCCGCTCTGTGGGGCGGCAAGCCGATCTCGGTGAGGCTGGACGACCTGGACAAGATGTGCGCCGCGCTGAACTGCACGGTCGCCGATCTGCTGGAGGCCGAGCCGCTGGCCGCCACCGACGGAGGCGAGCGGGAGACCGGCAGGCAGGCGGTCGGGGCCGAGGACGGGCCGGACCGGCCGGTGCGGCCGACCCCGCGCAAAAGCCAGGGTCGCTCGCGCCGGTCGCTGCCGCCGAACTGACCATGGCACGGCGGAAAGCGTGGCCGGTCGGACAGTGCCGGGTCTGCCTGAGCTGGGGCGAGAAGCCCCAGTACGCCGAGTGCGTGGGATGCGCGTCCTGGCGCAACAGACTCCACCCGGGCACCGGGCGGTGTCGCCGCTGCGGGCACGAGAGCCACATCAACACTGACGGGCTGTGCAGGCTGTGCTTGCAGGTCATCCGCACCTTCGACGCCGAATGGATCGCCGATCCCGTCGCCGGGCGGCCGTGTCAGCTCGCGCTGATCCTGCCTGGCGTCCGTCCGCCCACTTCACAGCCGATCGACCGTCCGCAGAAGGGCCGACCGCGTGACGCGAGCCGACCGCGGTCCTGGCTGGACCGTCAGCGCATCGAGACGGCCGAGCCGAGCGACGACCCGTGCGTGTGTCCGCCGGCCGTATGCGGCCAGCTCCTCTTGTTCCGCCCGCGTCGGCAGCTCGCCCAGGAACACGTCCGGCGCATCCGCGACCGGGATCTCGCTGACTACGACCATTTGCAGGCCATCGCCGTCGCCAAGGCCGCCGAGCTCGGGTTCAGCAAGGCGTGGTGGCGGGCGGCCTGCTGGATGATCCGGCTGGCCTTGGCCGTCCGGGACGCCGACGGCGAGGACCTGGTCGCCGAGGAAGTCCTCGACGATCTGCCGCGCAGCCAGACCGCGGTCGCCGACATCCTGCGCGAGGCCGGTCTTCTTCGCCCGCGTCGACGCCGTCGGCCCGTCATCCCGCCCAAACCGCACCGTAGTTGTCGGCACTGCGACTGCTGGGGCTTCCGCTCTGTCTGCTCAGGCTGCAACAGCTGGAGCACATGGCCAGGCCGGCACCCGGTCGGTGACTGCCGCCGCTGCGGACGCCGAGGCGTCCCGCTGCTGGACGGCATCTGCCGGGCCTGCTGCCTCCACATCGACCACCGCGGCCCCAAAGCACGGAAGGAGACGTGGACGCAGCTGTGGTTCGGCGGCGATCTCGCACCCCGACTTGCGATTCGGCCCGGGGCGCCCGGCTATCCCGCGCCGCCGGACAAGGCCCGGCAACGAGCCGCCGCCGCACGCCCGCCGACACCGCCATTCTCGCCGCACCTGGTCAACCCGGCACAGACCGTCTTGTTCGACGCACGGCGCGACTGGACTTGCATCGCCGTTGGGGAGCTGGACCTCCTGCCGTTCATCACCCCCGGCGCCGAGGCCCTGCTCGACGGCTTTCGGGATCAAGCGATACGGCAGGGCTGGGACGAACAGGTACGGCGTCTCGCTGCCCGCAGCCTGCGCATCCTGCTGGCCCGCATCGGCGCTGACGCCCCCATCCACGAGGCCGACATCCGGTCGCTGCCCGCCGACCGGCCCGGCACCAGCGCACGCCGGATCCTGCAGTTCCTCACCAGACGCGGCCTGGTCATCCCCGACCCCGCCCGGCAGGTCGATATCCATCATCGAGCCATCGACCAGCGCATCCAGAACTTCCCCGAGCCCATCGCGGACGAACTCCGTCGCTGGGTACTGGTCCTGCGAGGCGAAGGCCGCCGGGGACACCCCGCGATGCCGTTCGAGACGATCCGCAAGTACCTCGGCTACCTCTACCCGGTCCTGACCGCCTGGGCCGCCCGCGTCACCAGCCTGCGCGAGATCACCAAGAACGACGTCCAAGATGCCCTCAAGCAACGTCCCGGCTCTACCGGCCGGGACCTTCTCAGCGCTCTGCGAAGCCTCTTCCAGGCCCTCAAGCAGGAACGGGTGATCTTCCGCGATCCCACCCGCAGCGTCTCACTGTCCACCCCCGAACGCCTGCCGGTGCCCATCCCCACCGACCGGCTCCGCGGTCTGATCGACCGGGCCAACGGCCCGATGGCCAAGCTCGTCGTCGCGCTCGTCGCCATCCACGGCCTCGGCCGACGCGAGACCCGCTACCTCCTCCTCACCGACCTCGACCTGTCCCACGGGCGCCTGACGGTCCAGCGAGACCTGAAGCACACCGTCTACCTCGACGAACTCACCCATACACTCGCCGCCGACTGGCTCCGCGAGCGCCACCGACGCTGGCCTCTGACGGCTAACCCCTACCTGCTGGTCAGCAAGCAGACCGTGGCCGACGACCGGCTCCCGCCGGTCTCCACCATGGTCATCAACGACATCTTCCGGCCCCTGGGGCTGAGCCCGTCCAAGCTCCGTCAGGACCGCATCCTCGACGAGGCCCGCCACACCGCCGACCCCGTCCACCTCATGCGCGTCTTCGGCATCGCCGCCGAGACCGCGATGAAGTACATCTACGCCGCCCACCCCGAACGGCGATCCGCTCTGCCCAGATAGCTGCACAGCGTCAGCATCACCAGCACTTCGGGCCGATGGACATCGACTACTCGTCGCAGCGAGCGGCAGCCAGACGGGCGCACGCCTCCATCAGGGCGAAGCCGAGAAGGTTCTGGCCACGCCACCGGGATGGATCGGTGGCGCGGTCGTCGGAGACGGCGAGCCCGATGCCCCACACCCGGTCGCGCGGGCTGGCCTCGACCAGCACCCGGTTACCCGTGCCGAGCAGGTACGCGTGCAGGGCGGGGTCCTGTCCGAACTTGGCGACGTTGCCCGCGACGACCAGTTCGAAGCGGGCAGCGGCCCAGCGCGCCTCGTCGAACGCGTGGACCAGTCGCGCGAGGTTCTTGGCCTCGGCGGGAGTGCGAGCCGCGAGTATCGCCGCGAGCGACGCGTCGTCACCGAACAGGCGGGCCTTACCCGCCATCATCCAATGCTCGGCGCTGGCATACTTCACGCCGTCCACGGTGAACGAGGAAGGCCACCACTGGCTGAGCGCACCCGGGCCGATCGAACCATCCCGCTGCGGCTGATGCCCCCAGAACATCAGCCACTTCGGCCGCGCTCCGGCGGCAATGAGTGCCGCGAGATCTTCTCGGGTGCGGGCCTGGACTGGGCTCTTCGTGTCGATCGTCTCCATGGCAGGGATCCTCGCAGCCACTACCGACAACAGACGAAGGAATTTCCGCCACGCAACCAGCGCGGCGCGACCTCCGCGTGCCGGATGGGGCTCCGATAGCCCAAGCAAACCCGTCCCTCCACGATGGCCAAGGCGGGGGACACACGCGGGTTCTGCCCCAATCCCGGCCAAGAATCAGCGAACCCGCGCGCTTCGGCGGCAAGGCGTGATGATCTATTGGCACGTCGAGAAGAAGAACCTCTGCATCTACTCCCAGCTCAAGTCCTGCTCGTCCTCCGAGGTCGCGGCGATGATCGAGGGCCTGCTGCGGCACTGCACGGACGCCGAGATCGAGTCGAACTACGTCGACACGCACGGCGCTTCCGTGGTCGGGTTCGCCTTCACCGAGCTGCTCAACTTCCGCCTGCTGCCCCGGCTGAAGAACATCGGCAGCATCCGCCTGTACCGCCCGGACGACACCCCGCCTGGCTGGCCCGCGCTCGGCGGCTCGCTGACGACCCGCGCGATCCGCTGGGACCTGATCGCCCAGCAGTACGACCAGATGGTCAAGTACGCAGCCTCGTCCACGTCAACACCCTGCTGCTTCAGCGGGTCCTCGCCGAACCGGCGTGGGCGAAGAAGCTGTCGGACGAGGACCGGCGCGGGCTGACCGCGCTGTTCTGGTCGAACATCAACCCGTACGGCACGTTCCGCCTCGACATGGACAAGCGGCTCGACCTCGTCCTGCCGGGCTCCGTGCCCCACCCCCGCACCCCGGCGGATGCCGCTGACCGACCTCTGACCGAGGGAGCACGCCATGCCCGCTGAGCAGTTTCAGAATGAGGACACCGCGTCATCCGAGGGCGCGCGGCCCGTGCCGCGCGCTTGCCGCGTCGGCTATGAAAATCGCTATCCGGTTGTCGGAGCACGGTGATAGACAGCCGGAGTGGAAAAGACTCTGGAGTTCCCCGATCTGCTGCGGCTGATCGACGAACGATCGACCGCCTTCCGCGCCGCGGTGGCCTCCGCGCCCAGCCTCGACGTGCAGGTGCCGGCCTGCCCCGAGTGGACGCTGTTCGACCTGGTGCAGCACCTAGGTGAGGGGCGCCGCTCCTGGGCCGCCACCATCGCCGCAGGGCCTGCCGCCGCGGCCAAGTCCGCATCGGAGGGCGCCCCGGCTGCGCCTCGGGAGCGCGAGGCCCTGCTGGCCTGGTCGGCCGCATCGACGCAGGAGCTACTGGACGCACTGCGGGAGGCCGGCCCGGATCGCGGTTGCTGGACGTGGTGGAGTACGTCGCAGTCGCCGCAGACCTGCGGTGCCGTCGCCCGGCACCAGCTCCAGGAGGTCGCGGTGCACACCTACGACGCCCAGGTCACCCTGGGCGCCCCGCAGCCGCTGCCGGACGAGGTGGCACTCGACGGTGTCGACGAGTTCCTGTCCACCTGCTGCGCAACGACGGACGCCTGGCCGCACGAGCCCGCTGCCGTCGATTACCACGCCACCGAGGGCCGCTCCTGGCGCCTTTGGCTTTCCGCCGACGGCGCACGGACTGCCCGCCTCCTCACGCCCGGCACAATGCCCGCCACCGCTGCCGGCGAGGACCCGGACGCGGCCGACGCCTCCGCCCGGGGCACGGCCGGTGAGCTGGTCCTGGCCCTGTACGGCCGTATTCCGGTGGACTCCCTGGAGCTGGACGGCGACCGACGTCTCTTCGACCTGCTTCTGGCCTGGGACCCGGATGAGTAGGACGTGACGATGCGCCACCTCGTGCGCCCGAGGGCGAAGTGCACCACCTGCCGCCAGGACTACGACGAGGCCGACGGTGAGGCTGCCGCGCGTCACAGCGAGCCCGTCGACTGCGGCCAGTCGTGCCGCTGCGACGGGCGCCCGCGCTGCTACACGTGCGGCGGCTCGTTCTGCGCGCGCGCCGCGCACTGACACGGTCCTATCGACCCCCAGAGCACCCCCGGCCGGACGGTACCAACTGGGGGCGGAATCGAGCGATTCCGCCAGCGCAGATCAAATCCGGTCCGCTCCGCATTTGCGCCTCCCCATTCCGCCCCCATCAGCGCCGCCGCCATCGTCGCCTTCTACGTCCTCCCCAACCTCTCCAGCATCCTGTTCAGCACCGTCACCGTCCCCGCACTCAAAGACCTCGGCCCCTGGCTCGACCTCAACCAAGCCCAAGGCGCCCTCTACGACCACAACATGACCGGCCAGCAATGGACCCAAGTCCTCACCGCCACCCTCATTTGGGTCGTCCTACCCGCGACACTCGGCGCCCTCCGAGTCCTCCGGACCGAAGTCAAATCGAGCTGAAGCAACGTGCTCGGACCATCGGAGACGTAGGTAGGTAGGCAGCTCTGTCTTGCTCTCGCGGGTTTGGCCATCACCCGTGTACGAGCCTCAAGGCCCGTGCAGCAGGCAGGAGACGGCGATTCGCGGCTGTCACGGCTGCGGTGACTGTGTCGTAGATCCGGAAGGCCAGGTCCAGGCGGGTGAGGTGCATGATCTTCTGGATCGGCGGTGGGGCTGTCGTCGCGCCGACGACGGCCTGGGACAAGGTGCGGCCCGGCTTCGCCGGGGCATTCTCGGTTCGATGACGAAACGCCTGACTCGATGGACGACGGACACGCTCGAAGCGACTTCGGACTTACTCGTCTAGTGTCGTGAGTCTTGGAATAGCTGCATAACTAGGGTTTCGGCTCTGGCAGGCGGTTCAGGTAGCCGGCGAGGCGTTCGAAGATCTCGTCGGCGGACTTGGTCCAGGTGAACGGCTTGG
>NZ_RJVR01000186.1 GCF_003999195.1 Streptomyces soli | reverse complement strand
CGCCACCACAGAAACCGACTGAACCACCACGACCACAGGCCACGTGGGTCACGATTCATCCGGCCAAAGTGGGTCCAAGTTCAGGCGCCCCCGACACTCGGACCATCCACTCTCTGCCGGGTAGCCCCGCAGCTCCCATAGCCATGACGATCTTCCCTCCCCATCGGTGTGGGCGAGATCGTAGCCGCTGGGCGATCAGCCGTGCATGGTCGTCCGTCTCCGGCCGCCGCTGTTGATGTCGAAGAAGTGAAGTTCCCCCGCTGAACTGGACAGCCTGATACTGGGACGGTTGAGTCTCGGAGGAAGCAGTCCAGGTTGAGTGGCAAGAGCAGCATGAGCAAGCGGTACACGGCCGAGTTCAAGCGCGACGCGATCGCTCTCGTCCGTTCGTCGCCGCATCAGAACGTCACCGAGATCGCCCGGGAGCTGGGGGTCAGCCCCGAAGGACTTCGCGGCTGGGTCAAGCAGGCGAAAATCGACCGGGGCGAGCGGCCCTCGGGCGCGCTGACCAGCGATGAGCGCGACGAGCTTCGGCGCCTGCGCCGCGAGCTGGCCGAGGTCAAGAAGGCGAACGAGATCTTGGTAAAAGCCGCGGCCTTCTTCGTGAAGGAGATCGTGAAGTAGGTGATGCGTGCCTCTTCATCGATGCGGAGAAGGCCACCGAGGACAACCCCGATGGCTACAGCGTCGCGCGGCTGTGCCGCGTGCTGGGCATCAACCGCTCCACCTACTACGCGTGGCTCGCGTCGCGGCCCGACGCCGTCGAACGGCAGTGCGCCGAGGACGAGTTGGCCGGACAGATCCGCGCCATCCACGTGACGTCCCGAGGCGCCTACGGGGCCCCGCGCGTGCACGCCGAGCTCCGCCGCAAGGGCTACGCGATCAACTGAGGAGGCCAAGGTCGAGTGCGGCCTTCGCGTATTGTCTGGTGGCCATCCTCGGCTGTCATCTCACTGGAACCACAGCACTGCGCAGTTGGAACCTGGGCTCATCACGATGGGTGGGATCGTCCTCCGAATTGCGCAACTTGACGCGACGCAGCCCAGGCGGCCCAAGGGCAGGGAAGCCTGGTCGGTGAGCCCGCAGACGGCCATCGTGCGCGTGGTCGCTTCAACCGGGGCGGTCCTCGAGTGGGCTGTGCTAGCTGAGCGGCTGCCGTGGGCCCTGGAGCAGGTGCGCGCGGCGGCCTGAGAGTGGAGATCGGTAGACCTTGAGGGTGTGGGTGCTGCTCGCCTTGCCGACGATGACCGACGTGCCATTCTTACCAGAGGAGTTGGCAGGCTTCACCAGCGTCTTGTCGGCCGCCTTCTCCCAGTAGCTGGGCGCTTGCCCAGGCGCACAGCGTGTCCGGGTCGCCCGCCACGTCCCAGGCTAGATCCGAGGCGATGGCGGGCCCACTCGCCGGGCGGTGGATCCACTGCGCCTCGAACAGCACCTGGAAGCCAACCTCCGTCAGGTCGAGGTCGGCGAAACTGTCCTTGACGGAGGCGCCGGGTGCGGTGATGTCGATCCGGGCTGCCAGAGCGGCCGGGTCGACACCTGGCACCAGCGTCACCGCGTCGGGGTAGTAGAGGGGTGTGCGGGCCGGGGCGGCCCAGGCTTGCGCGCTGAACTCGCTCGCCAAGCCGTGCGATCGGCTCATCGCCGCGCACCACTCGGCGTTGTTGCGGGCGGCGGTCTGGACCAGGAGCTGCTTCGGCGTCGTCACGAGTGCGGATCATGGCCCGTCCCGGCCAGGCCGGTCGAACGGTTTTCCACTGCCCGCAGGACGGACGCTCCGCTCGGAGGCACGTCGGCCCAGCTCTTGGGGAATTACGTGACAATCGGCGCAGCCGTGCATCTACTCCGCGTACGGCAGCGCCTGCTTTCAACACTACGGCCCAGGTAGGGACATGATTCCCTACCTGGGCCCTTCGGGTGGCGCGCACTGATTCCTGCTCAGAGAGGCCCCTCGCCTGGTTGAGCCGGCGGGGCGCCGGTTCAGTGCCTGACGGTGAAGAATTGCCACGCGCCCCAGGTGCTGAGGTTGGTGGTGTCCTTGCTGCTGTGGACGTACTCGGCCCGCATCCGGAACTTGCTGTTAATCGCGTTGGTGAGGCTCAGCGTTCCGTAGCCGCTGCTGGTCTTGCTGAGCGTGTGGCAGGAGGAGGTGCTCAGCGTGTGCCAGGCACTGCTGTAGTACCGCTGCACCTGGAAACGCACGCACTGGCCGGCCTTGTTGGGCGTGACCGTGGTGTTGAGCTTTGCTTTAGCGGTGTGGTGGTAGACCCGGTAGAGGGTGCTGCCGTAGTGGGTGTTGGTGTAATAGCCGCTCAGCGACTCGGACACCTTGACGTAGTCGTAGGTGGTCCGGGTGGCCGTGGCGGGGGCGTAGTGGTAGTCGCCGGCGAAGGCTGCGGTGAAGACCGTGTTGTGGGTGAGCTTGTAGCTCGTCACCAGGTTGCCGTGGCTGTCCACCGCGCTGGTCTTGATCAGGCTCTTCTTGCCGCCGTAGGGCTGCGCGTAGATCGAGACGGTGCGGTCGTTGTAGGTCGCGCCGAGGTGTGCGGTGACCGTCGCGGTCGCGCCATAGGCGTAATGCGTGGCGTTGGTGGTGAGCGACACGGAGGCTGCGCTGCGGGAGACCTGGACGGTCGCGGACGCGGTGGCGGCCTGGTGGGTGGTGTCGCCCGGGTAGCTCACGGTGAAGGTGTTGGCTCCCCCGATCTGCGGGTCATCGGTGATCTCGAAGGTGCCGTCAGCGGACAACGGCGCGTCAGGCAGCGCCACCCCGGTGGGATCGCCAAGGTCGCTCTTGATCACATGAACGACCTCACCGGACTCGTAGGGGCCTGCCGACAGCTGCCCGGAGACGGTCAGTGGGGCCGCCCGGCCACTTGTCGCCGGGGCGGTGAGGCTGAGGGTGGTCGGGCTCGGGGGCGGGAGCTGCCACGGAACCGTGAACGTGTACGTTGCCGGATCCTGCGAACGGTTTCCCGCCGCGTCGACTCCGATGACGTAGAGGGTGTGTACACCCCATGGGAAGGCGGTCGTCAGGCTGCCGTTGCCCTGACTATCAACGGGGACCTGGGGGGCACCGATACCGGGTTCCTGATCCACGCCGTACTCGAAGTGGTCCAAGCCGCTGGCCTGGCAGTCCGGGGTCCCGGCCACGGTGCACCCGCTCGGCAAGGATTCGCTGGAACTGAAGCTGAACGTGGTGAACTGTCCCGCTGCCTTCTTGGGCGTTCCCGGGCTGCCCACCGGCGGAAAGTCCGGGTTGGTGACAACAGGGGTGGCGGGTGCGCTTCCGTCCACCGTGAAGTAGCAGGTCCCGGTCGGATTCGAGTACGCCGTCCCGTCGTACGTCGACGCGTACCAGCCGTAGGTGTGCCCGTCCACCAGAGGCAGCGGGACGTACACGGATTGGGAGACCCCCGGCAGCCCGTCCACCGACCCGTCGGCCTCCTGCGAACCGTCCAGGTCCCACGCGTGAACGACTCCCTGGTAGCTCACACCGTTCACCGTCGGCCGCGGTACGCCGATATCGACGGTCATACCCGCGGGAGGGGGAGTGGACACGGCGCTCCAGGCCGGGCTGCTGTCGCTGCCGCAGTGGGTGTCGGCCAATGTGGGCGTCGGCAGTGCCGGATCGATCGGGGTCTGTGCCGCAGCCGCTGCCGCCGGAAGCGCTGCCACAAGCGCTCCCGCCAGCAGAAGCGCGAGCCAGCCGCGATAGTGCGCGGTTCGGTTCACTGGCGTATTCCTTCCGGGCCGGACCCGCCCGTCGGTGTCGTGTGCCTACGCTCGCAAGCGAGGTCCTTGCGCGTGGTTTTAGCCGTGCGCTCGGTGGTTACCAGGGCGGCTTGCGAATCCCCCGCGCCCCTGGCTGTCTCTCCCCCGCTGCTGCGGTAAAGATCCGCAGAGCAGGCGGAGCCTACCACTCACGCGATCATAGGAAGGCCTGATCAACCATCTTTTGGGGCCGGTTCGGACGCCTACGGCGCCGTACGGGCACGGTCCCGAGCGACTGCGGCGTCGAAGGGCCCACGGAAGCGACTGGACTCCCATGGAGTGGTGCCCTCTCCCCAGATATCGCGATCCCCACTCTTTTTCCCGGCCTCGATCTTCTGGCTGTGAGTGCCGTTGTAAACGGTCTGCGATGAAATGCCGACACCGAATACCGTGGCCCCGACCGTGGCAGAAGCCCGGCGACGGATACCTGGGAGCGGCCGGAGGGTTACTTCACGTCGACGAAGTCACCAGCGGTGGTGAGCGCCGAAGTGGTGGCGGTGCCGGCGAAGTTCCAGCGCCAGAAGCCGTCGACGGAGGCCTTGACGGTGGTCTTCAGCGCACCCTTGGCACCTGACTTCACGGTCTTGACCGTGGTGTACGTGGAACTGCCCTTCTTACGGAACTGCAGCTTCACAGGCTGGTTGGTGTAGCCCGCGTACTTGTGTGTCTCCCAGTTGGCACGGGTCAGGGCACCGGTGACCGTGATGGTCTTGCCCTTCTTCACCGGCTCCGGGGCGGCGTTGACCGTCAACCGGGACTGGCGCAGCACCTTGACGGTCCCGGCGTTGTCCTTCTCCGCATTGTCGTTGTCCTTGGCGAGGGCGTCGGCATAGATCTTCCAGGTGCCGGCTGCGGAGTTCCCGGTCAGGATGTCCTTGTCCGCGGTCTCGAAGGGGACCGTGACCGTGCAGGTGTACGTGGTTGCATTGGAGGCCGTGCACGAGGACACATCTCCGCTGCCGGCGATGCCGTCCACCTTGCCCCCGGTCTCGTGGTACGCCATCGCGTAGACGTTCGCGATGCCCGAGTCGTCAGTGGCGGTCACCGCCACAGTGACCGACTTCGAGGTGGTGGTTCCCAGGATCACCGGCTTGCCGCCGTTGACGACGACCTTGGTGATCTTGGTGTCGCCCGCGCTGCTCGTGTCCGCGTGAGCGGCCGGAACGGCAAAGGCGGAGAGAGCCAAGGTGCCGGACAGAATGGCGACAGTGGCACGAGTACGCATGAGTCCCCCACAAGGAAAGAGCGGCCTGCCAGTTCCCCCCCCGGCAGGCCGTGTTGACTTTCACAGCATATGCAAGCTGTGAAAGTCAGGCCATGGCTGTTTCACGTCCGTGACAGGACCGCCACAGGTCTCAGCCAAACCAGCGATCACGCGCCAACCCCTCCGTACGCGTGGGGCCTTCCAGTAGCGCGGCAACCTCGAACATCGCCGGCCCACACGCGCACGTCATCGTCGGTGTGGACGCTGACGGTGTCACCGCGCATGCCGGAGGGGTTGCGGGGCAGTCCTCCGAGTGGGCAGCTTTGATGTACCAGCACTCTGCCGTGGCGCGACAAAGGGAGGTTGCCGACGGGCTTGACGTCCGGGTGCGTGCCGACCGACAGAAGGGCGCTGTAGCAACAACTGGCCGGGCGGGGCAGTGGGCACGGGCTTCAGCTGTTCTCTTCCCGAGGACCGCGCGAAGGGTCTGCATGGGCGGGCGGCGTGCGCGCGGCGATCAGTTCGTGGAGTAGGCCTCGATGTCGGCGACGACGTTGACCGAGCCGTGGGGGTTGTAGAGGCCGACCGTGCCATGGGAGATGGGCAGGTAGGTGAGGACGGGTGTGGTCTGTCCGCGCATGAAGTTGAACGCCGGCGCTGACGATCTCAAGCTTGCTCGCCGCTCGAACACGACCGCAAGTCGGCTTCACGGACCCGGCATGCACACCTTCCGTCCCGGTTTGCTGTGATTTCCTACCGCGCTGCGAAGCCTGCTTGTGAGGCAGGAAAGGGCTGGTCGGAGCTGTTCGCATCCGGAGGTGAAATCTCAAGCTAACCGTGGCCAAGCGTATTCGCGAACGGTGTTGGCGAACCGCATGCGAGGGCGTCGCCCGACTGCGTTGACATTCCCCGCAGTCAAACCGAGCAAACATAGATCGGGTACTTTGCATCTATTTTGCTTGACTTGCTCAAAGCTGTGCGTAATGTCTGATTAGTTCGGTTCAACGTTCAACCGAAGGGCGGACTCGCTGTTGCGAGCTCGCCCTACGCACCGGCACACCGTGCCCGGGCTTCGCGCAGGGTTCGGGGCACAAGGACCCGGCTGTTCGGGAACCGCTGATCACTATTTACAAAGCGACGGTCCTCCGCACGGCGGCGTCATCCACGGCAATCGCATGCCGAACACCACACAACGACAGGAGTACCATGTGAACACCCCCTCGATGGACCCGGCTGACGCCCGGGAAATGCTCGTCTCCCGCTTCGGGCGCCGCGGTTTCCTGCGCGCGGCCACCGCTGTGACCATGGCGGGTACCGCGGCGGCGCTGGTGACGCCGGGCCAGGCGCAGGCGGCGGGGCCCGCGAAGGCGCCGAGGGCGGAGCGCGCGAAGGCGCCGACGGCCGCGTTCCCGAAGGAGATCCTCCAGCCCGGCAAGGGACCGGTCCACGGCCGGCACTACCTGTCCTCGCTGCCGGAACAGGTTCTCTGGGGATACGTACCCTCGCGGGCCGACGAGCCGGTGCTGCGGATGCGCTCCGGGGAGACAGTGACCGTCGACACGATCTCCCACGAAGGCCTCCTGGAGGACCAGGGACGCGACCCGGTCACCTACTTCAAGAGCCACGGAGTGCCTGCCGATCAGGTACTCAAGGACGCGATCGCCGTCGCCCGCCACTACACCCGGACCACCCGGAACTTCGATGTCGACGGCCCCCACGTGGTCACCGGCCCGATCCACGTCGAGGGGGCGCAGCCCGGCGACGTACTGAAGATCGAGATCCTCTCGCTCCTGCCGCGCGTGCCCTACGGTGTCGTGTCCAGCCGCCACGGCACCGGCGCCCTCGCCCGCCAGGCCGGCGGCTCGGCCCCGGCGGGGATCACGCTCGACGAGGTCATGCCTCCGGTGTCGACGGACAGGCGGTCCACCGGCGACCCCGTCCACTACGGCAATGTCTCGGTCTTCACGCCGGTCCGTAGCGGTCGCGCCGGGGTTCTCAAAGGCGTGGTGCCGCTCGGCTCTTCAGGTGAGGTTGCCTTCCCGCTCAAGCCCCACATGGGCATGATGGGCGTCGCCTTCGCGTCCGCGAGCTCCCTCACCTCACCTGCTCTCAACTCCATACCGCCGACCCTCGGGGGCGGCAATATCGACATCAGCCGGCTCCGCCAGGGCGCGACCCTCTACCTCCCGGTCTTCGCCGAGGGCGCGCTGTTCTACACCGGCGATCCGCACATGGCCATGGGCAACGGCGAAGTGGCCCTCACGGCCATGGAGGGCTCCCTGCGCACAACTTTCCGGCTAACGGTGTGCAAGCGAGGGACGGGCGACGCCCCGTCCGTCGCCTTCCACTATCCCTTCGCCGAGACCCCCGACTCGTGGATCGCCGTGGGCCTGTCGGACCCCAACGGCAGCCAGAACGGCCAGATCAACGACCTGAACATCGCCATGCGGCGCGCCGTGGTCAACGCGCTGGACTTCCTCCAGCACGACCTCGGCATGGACCGCGCGGTGGCGTACGCGTATCTGTCAGCAGCCGCCGACTTCGAGGTATCCCAGGTCGTGGACCACACCGTCGGAGTGCACGGGGTGATCGAGAAGGCTCACTTCGCCAACGGGCATCACGCGTAATCACCGCCGGGGTCGAGTTCGACGTCCTGGGAATGCATCAGGATGTCGTGCCCTGGGAGCTGTCGATCAGAAGCTGTCCTCTTACCGAACTTGATCGCTGACTTTGCGCTGGTCAGGCATAGGGTCGGCTGCGGTGCGGCAGGGATGGCACGTCGTGTCGTCTCGTTGGTGGAGGTGCCGGGATGCCGTCGGTGTTGATGACACCCGCGCTCGGCTGCGGATCCCTGTGGGATGCCATGATTAACGCACCGCCTCTGACCAGGTGCTTTGCAACTTTAGTCGATCATGGCAAGCTCGGACTGCATGGCTCTGCGCATGCTCTACCTCATCTTCCTCCGGCTCCTCGGACTGCTTCTTCTGCTGTCGCGGTCGGAGGCGGCCAAGGATGTCGAGCTGCTGGCGCTGCGCCACGAGAACGTGGTGCTGCACCCCCAGCTCGGCGTCCGGCCGCGCTTCGCCTGGCCGGAGTGCGCCGTGCTCGCCGCCCTCGCCCGGCACCTGCCCGGCCGGCTCCGCCTGGTCACCCCCGGCACCCTCCTCGCCTGGCACCGACGCCTGCTGCGCTGGAAGTGGCGGCAGAAACCGGCGCGGACCGGCCGACCGCCGATTGCCGAGGAGCTCACCGCGCTCATCCTGCGCCTGGCCCGGGAGAACCCGAGGGATCGACCCGCATCCAGGACGAGCTGCGGCGCTTGGGCCACCGCGTCGGCGCCTCGACCATCCGTCGCATCCTCCGCAGCGCCCGGCCTCGGTCCTGCACCCCGACGCGGGCCCAGCGGAGGGCCGTCGTGGCGCGAGTTCCTGCGCGCCCAGGCCTCCGGCCTGCTCGCCGCGGACTTCTTCCACGTCGGCACCGCGGCCTTGACCAGGCAGGGGCTGGCCGCGCTGGACCCTCGGTGGGCGGGAGGCCGTCCCCATGGGCGGCTCGAACCACCCCAACCACACCGTGCTCGCCCGCAGACTCCAGGACTACCTGCGATGGCGCAACGCCAGCGCCCGCCACCCCGACGTCCTGGCCGCCCAACGCCGCGAACGCGCCAAGATTCGAGCGAACGCCAACAACGCTGGAGTGTTCCTCCGGAGCGGTGCGGAGCGTTGCCCCGGGCGCCGAAGCGTTGGCCGGGACGGCCGCCACAGTCGATGAACCTGTTCGAGACGCGCGGGCGAAGCCGCCCCACCCCGACGGGTGATGACCGCCGTGCGCATCACCAGGGCACTACGCCAGCGTCCTCGAAGAACTTGCCGGTCGGGCCGTCGTCGGGCAGGGTCGCGAGTTTGATGGCGATCGCCGCGCCCTGTTCGGGGGTGCGCACGCCGCGGAAGCCGTTGAGGTCGGTCGCGACGTAGCCGGGGCAGCCGGCGTTGATCAGGATGTTCGTGCCGCTCAGCTCCCGGGCGTACTGGAGGGTGACGGCGTTCAGGAACGTCTTCGACGGCGCGTACGCCACGGCCACCGGACCCGTCGTCTGCTCAGCAGCGGTTCCTGACTGCCGGGTGAGGGAGCCGACACTGCTGGACATGTTCACGATCCGCGGCGAGGCAGAGCGGCGCAGCAGCGGCATCATCGCGTTGGTGACGCGGATGACGCCGATCACGTTGGTCTCCACGACCGTCCGGATGGTGGCGGGATCGACCCGGGTGGGCTCCTGCGGCATGCCACCGGTGATGCCGGCGTTGTTGACGAGCACGTCGAGGCGCCCGGCCTGCTCCTCGATCAGCCGTGCGGCGGCGGTCGCGCTCGCGTCGTCGGTCACGTCCAGCGGTACGCCGAACGCGTCGACGCCGGCCGCGCGCAGCTTCTCCACCGCGGCCTCCCGGCGCTGATCGTCGCGGGCGCCGACGCCGACGCTCCAGCCGAGGGCGCCCAGGCCCGCCGCGATCTCGTACCCGATTCCCTTGTTCGCGCCGGTGACCAGCGCAATCGTCCGTTCACTCATAGGGACCATGCTGCCTCGGACCCCGGCGGGGGGTCCAACACCGATAGGGTGGGCAACGATACCGTCCAGGTATGGATCCGGAGTACCGTGGCTGTATGGAGACCCGGGAACTGCGCTACTTCGTCGCCGTCGCTGAAGAGCTGCACTTCGGGCGCGCCGCGCAGCGGCTCGGGATCGCACAGCCGCCTTTGTCACGGGCGGTCCAGCAGCTCGAACGCCGACTCGGGGCAGCGCTGCTGGATCGGACCAGCCGCACTGTCACGCTGACCGAGGCCGGCTCGGTGCTGTTGGCCGAGGGCCGGGCGGCCCTCGACGCGGTCGACGCCGCCGAGCGCCGGACCCGCCGCGCCGCCCTTTCCGCGACCGGCCGTCCCGGCCTGGTCCTGGTCACGAAAGCCAGCGCGTCCAGCGAACTGCTGGCGAAACTGCTCGACGCGTACGCCGCCGAACCCGGCGCGGTCCCCGTCGACGTCATCCTGTGCGGCCCGGCCGAGCAGGAACGACTCCTGCGCGAGGGCCGGGCCGACGTGGCGCTGCTGCACCGGCCGTTCGACTCGACGGCCGGGTTCCACACCGAAGAGCTCAGCACGGAGAGCCAGGTTGTGGTCCTGCCGGCCGGGCATCCGCTCACCGTCCGGGCCCATGTGCACATGGCCGACATCACCGGGCTGCCGGGCCTGCCCCTGCCACGCTGGCCCGACCCCGACGGCACCTACCCGCCCGGCCCCGGCCCGCAGGTCCGCGACCACGCGCAGTTGTTGCAGCTCGTCGCGCTCGGCCGTGCTTGCGCGGTCTCACCGGAGTCGTGCCGAGCCCAACTGCACGGTGACCTCGCCGCCGTGCCCGTGCTGGACGCGCCGACAGTCACCACCGTGATCGCCTGGCCACCGCACAGCCGGTCCAGAGCCGTCGCCGACCTTGTCCGGACTGCGACACGTCTCTAGTGCTCTGACCGGGATGGTTCACCGGGTCGTGGTTCGCGTTGGTGGGCGCGGGGCCGGTTGGATGTGAGCCGACAGGCTGCCCAACAGGTGGAGGCTTGGTGGCAGAGCCCGTTCGAGTCCGCAGGCTCACCGGTCAGGAGGGGCAGCGGCTGCAGCAGATCGTGCGCCGGGGGAGCACCAGCTCGGTGCGCTACCGGCGGGCGATGATGCTGCTGGCCTCGGCCGGCGGGGCCGCGAACCGCAAAAAGCGCGGCAGTGCCGACGGTCGACCGGTGGCCCATGACGCTGAGCAGTACAAGGAGCGCAACACGGTGGAACGCTGCATCAACAAGATCCGGGCATGGCGGGGCCTGGTTACGCGCTACGACAAGACGCCCGCGAGCTACATGGCGGGGCTCCAACTACGCGGATCTATCATCTGGATACGCAGCCTCAACCCGGGGTCGCGGTCGCGGCGCCCGGCTGGCGAGCCGGAGGCCGCAACCGCGCAGGTCAGGCCAGCGAGGTGACCGCTCGGCCGAAGTGCCGGGCGAAGAAGCGGACCGCGCTGTCGGCCTCGAACCGGGGCAGTTCCTTGTGCTTGCCCGCGTTGGCGTGCAACGTCTTCTCCTTCGAGGCGAAGGCGTCGAACAGCGCGAGACCGGCCTCGCGCGGGATGTGCTCGTCATCCCACTGCATGTCGAACTCGATCGGGATGGTGATCTGCTTCGCCTTCTCGGCCAGGACATCGGGCCAGTGTTGACCGAAGACCGCGGCGGTGATCCTGGGTTCGATTGCCACGAACGGTACGCCGATCGCGGTGCCCATGTTGATGCCCCAGAAGCCGACCAGCCCGTCGGTGCCGATCTCCGGGAGTTCCTGGAGGGCATCCAGGGTCGCCTGGTACTCGGGCACGGCGAGCTCCGCCAGGTGGTCGTTGTAGCGCACGACGATCGGGCCTTCCGGCTCGCCCGCCGCCCTCGCCCGGAACAGCTCGGCGATCTCCTGCTCGTCGTGCGCCGTGCGCGGCCGGTCGCCGTGACCGGGCGCGTCGATGACGGCGACGTGGAAGCCGCAGCCGGTCACGAGGCGCTGGGCGCGGCCGGACATCGCCGGGTGCTTCTTGTGGTTGCCGCCGCCGTGGGCCATCAGGATCAGGGGCGCGCGATCGGCTGCGTTGGAGGCCGGCGACCAGAGGACGCCGGGGACGTCGCCCACGGTGAAGTCGCGTTCGAGCATGCCGTTCGACGACGACTCGGCGGTGAACTGCAGAGAATGCATAGGTGTTGCCTTTCGGGAGTGCCTTGTTGTCGAGGCGCTCCCGGCGACACCTACGTCAATCGCCCGGCCGTGACGAGAAGGGGGAGCACCCACGTCGATACAGCGTTCATGGGTCTCACCTCCTCGGGCGGTGTCACGGTCGCCTGAAAGCTACCAGCCCGATCATCATCCCTCCAACCCTTTTCCCGCCACGTGATCACAACTCCAGACAGGTACGTAGGGCAGGTGACGGCGCTCGGCGAAGGAACGGAAACCGCCGTCGCGGCCGTAGACCTCATCAGCGGCCAGCCAGGTGCCCGTAGGGAGCTGGGGAAGGATCCGGTCGATCATGGTCTCGGCGAGGCGGGGCTTTGTGGCGAAGCAGGCAGTCTCGGGTACCTGTGCGGCCACACGCCGCTCGCGGTCGTCTGCCCAGGCGCGGGGCAGGTAGATCTCCCGGTCGATCAGAGCTGCCCCACGGCTGGTGGCCCAGGCGGCGAACACGCCGACCTGGCAGGGAAACACACCGCCGAGGCTGCCGGAGAACTGCCGGGCGACGCCGACGGACGTCTCGCCTTTCTTGGCGAACCCGGTCTCATCGATGACCAGCACCCCGCCCGCTGCGTCGGCCAGCCCGTCCAGCGTGTAACGGCGGACACGGTCGCGCAGTTCGTCAACGTCCCACTTCGCCCGGTCCAGCAGATGCTGCTGTCCGTCGGGACGCCGCCAGCCTGCGTACTCGGCCAACTGCCAGCCGTTCTTTCGGGAGACCGGGCCCAACAGCCCGCGCACGCATGCTGTCGCCCGCCGTCGCAGATCCGCCCGCGGGAAGACATCAGAAACCTGCAGTAATAACTCCTGCAACTGGGCATCCCACGAAGCGACTTGGGACACCTCAGCTGACCAATCCTCCATGACCGGCAACTACCCGATGCATCTGATCACCGAACTACAACTGAAGGGCTAGGGTTGCGCGGTCCTGGCTTCCAAGGCGCGACGGGTGTTGGTGCCGTAAACGCCGTCGGTGTCGCCCCGGACGTTGTAAGCCTGCTGGAAGCGCAGGACGGCATCCCTTACGCCGCCGTCGTACTTGCCGTCAGCGGGCTCGTCGTAGAGCTGCAACTGTGCGAGGCGTTCCTGCAGTTCCACGACTTCGGCGCCACGGGCTCCGGGCTTGAGGACGGTGCCGCTCGCGGCGGCGGAGTCAGAGCCGCCGTGGGTGGCCGCGGCCGACGCCGACGTGACCGAGGCGGTCGCGGTCGCTGTTGCGGTCGTACGGCTGGCGCCCGAGGCGGAGGCGGTCGGGTGGCCGGGCAGGGCGGCGGAAGCGGACGTTCCGCTGGCGGAGGCGGCGTCGCCGCCCGAAGGGAGGACGAGGCTGGGGAGGGAGGCGTTGTCGTCGGGGAGCGCCCGGTCGTTCTGCTCGGTGCCGCCGAGGAGGCCGGCGATCACAACGATGACACCCACGGCCAGGACGGCCCCGGCACCGGCGATCACGGGGCGCCTGCGCCGGGGCGCGCGGCGGCGCGACCGGCGGCGCGACCGGGAGGGCGG
>NZ_RJVR01000184.1 GCF_003999195.1 Streptomyces soli | reverse complement strand
GGCCTGGCGCAGCGCCTTCTGCAGCGACTTCGCCGACGGCCGGGACTTGCCCGGCGCCAGGCCCGCCGGGAACTTCGGCGGCGCGTACGGCTTCGGCGCGGGCTTCGGCGCGAGCGCGCCCGCCCAGTCCTTCCACGCCTGCACCGTGGCGAAGTTGCACACGTTCACGTCGGTGTGCTTCTCGATGCCGTACTGGTGGATCACCCACGTGGGACCGCCGCCAGGAACGCGTCCTTCTCCGCGCACGACGCGGCGGTCACCGCAGGCCCATCTGAGGACGCACCGGATACCGTGGCGGCGAGCGACATCCTGCTAGCCGCGATCAGCCCCGACCGGGAGGTCCTCAGGGCTCAGCCTCATCCCCTGGTCGCGGAGGCGGTGAACAGCGGTATAGCGAGGAACGTCCGCCCCGCCCGGGCGCGCTCTCGCTGCTCCGCGACCCACGCCTCGGCGTCCGGGCCACTCACCGCGCCGGCGGAGCGGGCCCCTTCGGCCAAGCCGACCAGCATCGGCAGCACTGCTGGGTCGGTGAGTACCGCCATCGCCGCTTCTACGCCCACGTCTTCGAATCCGCCGTCAAGCAAGAGGTTGCGGTAATGGCGGGCGGCACGCGGGGAGGGGAGAAGATCGGCACGGGCGTGGACGATGGTGCGGGTGAGCGCCGCGTCGTCGGCGTCGATGACGAAGGCGTCCCAGTCCTGCCCGGTGAGCACGATGCGGCCGCCGGGGGTGAGCACGCGCTGCGCCTCGGCCAGCGCCCGGGCCGGTTCGTCCAGCTCGTGGAAGACCTTGTCTGCCCGGTAGCCGTCCAGCGTCCCGTCCGCGAGCGGCAGCTCGTACGCGCCCGCAACCTCGAACTCCGCCTGCGGCCATCGCTCCCGCGCCGCGGCGATCATCTGGTCCTGGAAATCGACCCCGACGGCCCGGGCGCCCTGGCCTGCCATCTCCGCCACCGCGCGTCCGGCTCCGCAGCCGACATCGACTACGGAGCGTCCGGGTGCGGCGCCGAGCAACTCGTATGAACGGAGCCGCATTTCCGACGCACCTGGTAGCCGGTCGGCGGCATCCAGAAGCGCGATCAGGTGTGTTGTCTCGTCCTTGAACATGCCTGCAAGGCTGCGACTTAATGTCGGCATGAAGTCAAGCGACGCCATGAGCATCGGAGAGCTCGCCGACCGCTTCGGGCTGGCCACGCACGTCCTGCGCCACTGGGAGTCCCTGCACCTGCTCACCCCCGCCCGCGACATCAACGGCCGCCGCCGCTACGGCCCAGATGACCTCGTCCGGGTCGCGGTCATCCTGCGCGCCAAGGAAGCCGGCCTCAGCCTCGACGACATCCACGCCGTGATCGCCGCCGACAGCCCGGCCTCCCGGCGGCAGACGCTGGAGGACCACAGGGTCACGCTTGAGCGCCGCATCGCCGCCGCCCAGGCATCCCTGGACCTCATCAGCAGTGCCCTCACCTGCGACCACGACGACTTCACCACCTGCCCGCACTTCCGGCAGACGGTCGCCGACCGCATCGGCGTCGACGTGCCCCGGTACCGTCCCGTGCTGTCTTGCTGATCGGGGAAGCCGGCGCAGCCGGCTTCCCCGATCCCGAGCAGACGCGGGTGCGTACTACTTCTTGAGCAGGGCGTTCATCTGGTTGATCTCGGCGGTCTGGGCCGTGATGATCGAGGCGGCGAGTGTCTTGGCGGGGCCGTACTCGCCCTTGCTCTGCTCGGTCTTGGCCATGGTGACCGCACCCTGGTGATGTTGGACCATCATCTGCAGAAACATGGTGTCGAACATGGTGCCGGAGGCCTTGTCGAGCTTGGTCATGTCGGCTGTGCTCATCATCCCAGGCATGCCGGAGGACATGTCCATGCCCTTCATGTCCTGCGGGACGGCTGTCCCCCAGGAGGTGAGCCAGCCCGACATGGTCGTGATCTCGGGGTCCTGCTCGCCCTTGATCGTCGTGGCGAGGGACTTGACCTGGCTGGAGGAAGCGCCCGTGGCGGCCAGGTCGGCCATCGCGGTGGCCTGACGGTGGTGCGTGATCATCTGCTGGGCGAACGCCAGGTCCTGGGCGTTGTGCGCGCCGGCCGAGGCCGAGGCACTCGCTGACGGGGTCGAGCTCGACTGCATGGAAGGCATGGAAGACATGTCGTGCCCGCTGCTACTGCTACAGGCAGCCAGCACGAGGGCGGTCGCGCCGGCAGCCGCGACAAGGGCACTGCGACGGATCAGGGAACGGCGTGAAGTCATGGTCTGAACTCCTGGGAGTGGGGTGGGAGGCGTGCGCTTGCTCCGCGCCGGCCCTCTCGGGGCACGCGGCGCGGAAGGCGTTGCCTATATCCGCAGGAGTTGGAGTTCGGCCAGCGATGGCGGTGCGCGTCCACCCTCGGGGACGTCCGGTACGGACGCGAGACGCACCTGAGCCTCGTCGGCGGCACACACCGGAGAGGGGATCAAGGCGGGTAGTGCGGGCGCAGCGGCCACCGAGGCAGAGGCGCACGTCGGGTCGGCGTGGTGGGGCTGACCGTCACCGCCATGCCCACCCGAGCTGCAGCCGTCGTGCACAGACGCGACGACGACACCGTGATCGGCACCGGCCGACATCCGGTGCTCGGGCATCGGCATTCCGGCGGGTGCCAGGCCGTGCATGCCGACCAGCCCGACCAGCAGCCCGAAGACGAGCAGCGCAGACAGCCGCAGCCTGGGCTGCGGATACCGCACGAGCTGATACAGGCCGGTCACCCGCCCATCGTAGGGGAACAGCAGTCGCTTCTATTCCGCATGCCCGCCCTTGCATCAAATACCACCTAGGGGTATACAGGATGGTGAGATATACCCCCTAGGGGTATGAAGAAGCGACCTACTCCATCAGGAGGACCCCATGTCGTGCTGCAGCCCTGAGGGCCACTGCTCCACCAGCGAGACCGAGGGGACGCAGGCCGCCGGCATCACGACCGTGTACTCGGTCACCGGCATGACCTGCGGCCACTGCGAGAAGGCCGTCGGCTCGGCCCTCTCCACCCTCGACGGCGTGACCGACGTGAAGGTCGACGTCGCCACCGGCCTGGTCACCGTCACCTCCGACGGCGAACCGGATGACGCCCTGATCCGCGACGCGGTGGATGACGCCGGTTACGAGCTGGCCAGGCGCTCCGCGGCCTCGGCCGCCCACTGACATGCCCTGCCAGGGCCGCTCCTGAGCGATCCGGGCACGCTTTCCCATAGAGCACCACGCAATCTCGAGGAGCTGTGATGAGCACCGCGATACCTGGCGCGAGCGCGAGCGCGACCGAAGTCGAATTGGTGATCGGGGGCATGACCTGCGCGTCGTGCGCTGCTCGCATCGAGAAGAAGCTCAACCGCATGGACGGCGTCGAGGCCACGGTCAACTACGCGACCGAGAAGGCCAAGGTCACCTTCCATGGTGACGTCGAGGTGGCCGACCTGATCGGCACCGTCGAGCAGACCGGCTACTCCGCCGCCGTGCCTGTCGTCGAGGTGGGCGACGGCGAACCGGCTGCGGAGCCGGACGGGCTCGCGCCGCTGCGGCAGCGGCTGATCACGGCGGTCGTCCTGGCCGTCCCGGTCATCGCCATGGCCATGGTCCCGGCGCTGCAGTTCACCAACTGGCAGTGGTTGTCGCTGACCCTGGCAAGTCCGGTCGTGGTGTACGCG
>NZ_RJVR01000354.1 GCF_003999195.1 Streptomyces soli | reverse complement strand
TGTCCCTCCTCTCGCTGATGTTCCAGCTGCACCGCGTCCGCGACCAGATAAGGGAGGCGGAGACGGCGCCCCGCGATGGCTGTCCACCCCGCCGACCGCCTACGCCGCCTCCCTCGGCTACACCCTCGAGCGCGGCAAAACCCCCACCGCCAACGGATGGACCAACCCCGACACCCGCACGGTACGAGTCAGCGACACCCTCAACGACGCCCACGCCGCCAAGACACTCACCCACGAAGTCGCCCACATCCAGTGCGAACACGTCACCAACATGAACGAGCACCGGCAGCACCGGGGCCTGATGGAGACCGAGGCCGAGTCCGTCGCCTACGTGGTGTGCGGAGTGTTCGGCCTTGACTCCGCCGCCTACTCAGATCACTGCCCGGTTCGTCATCCCCGGTGACGCCGCCTGGCCGACCGCCCTGGACGCCCTCGGTGACGCTGCCCCGCTGGGCATCTGGGTACGCGGGACCGGCGACCCTCCCGCACTGTCCGCCCGCGCCGTCACCGGCAACCGGCGTGCCCGGGGACTACTACACGGTCGTCGCGATGCGGACCCGCTCCGGCCCGGCCGCCCACGTGCGGCGCACGCTGCGCCGCTACGGCTACCGCTGGTCTCTGATCCAGAGCGAAGCAACCGGCCGTGGTCGAGGTGGGTGTAGCCACCGTAGCCGTCGCGGACCAGCACGCCGTCGAAGGCGGGCCACCCCGCCCGCATCTATGGCTTCCTTTGGTGCAGTCGCCGACGTGCATCGCGGTCAGGTACTCGGTGCAGGCGACGTGCAGGTAGCGCAGGGCACCGGCCGCTCGCGCGCAGGTCTCGTCCGTGTGAGCGGCCGGGGCGGAGGCGATCAACTCCCTTACCCGCGGCAGGAAGCCGGACTCCAGCAGACGGGCTGCCTTCCCGCGCAGAGCGGCGACCCAGCCACCGGACACCGACGCACCCAGCAGCGCGGACAGCACGCCGGCGGCCCGGCGCACCGGCAGGTGATGGGCGCACACCAGCCACACGGCACGCGCCATCAGCCTCGGGCGGTACTGCACCCGCCCGCGTGCCCACGCCGGGACATCGTCCACCGTCGTGGTGCCGCAGCCCGTGCAGGTCCGCGACACGATCCGGCACTCGGTCACCTCGGGACGAAGAGGGGCCGCGGAGCATCGAAGACCTGATGGCGGCGTTCGTCGAAGACGGGGGCGTCAACCAGGGAGTCCCCGCACCCGCAGCAGATCTCCGGGTCGCTGGTCACCGTCTCGTCCGGGTCCTCGACCCGCTTGAGCGTCGCACCGGAGGTGCCGTCCTGCTTGCCCGGACCACGCCCCGAACGCGTCCGCGAGGACCGCTTCAGTGCGGGCTTGGCGAACGGACCATCCGAGGACGGCAGCTTCGAGGAATTCGACGAATCCTTGCCCAGCCACCGTTCCAACTCCGCAACCCGGCCGACCAGCCCCTCGACCCGCACCGCCTGCTGCTCGACCAGCGCCCTCAACGCCGCGATCGTGCGTCCTTCGCCGACAGCAGGAGCAGCAACTCCTCACACGTCGGCTCACCGGTGGACTCCACACCGCGAGCTTAACGATCAACAACCGGAGAGGTCCAACAGACCGTCACCCCAGCTGAACAGCTGCGTCAAAACCCTTACATCAAAGGGGTGAATTCTATCACCATTCGGGGGCTCAAACCGACGCACGCCAGGCGGGCACACCCGACGACATACATTTTTGAATCCGACGAGCTCAAATTACGCACCGGCCGCAGAAATTCCTCTGACGGTTCGCGGGCACGTCGATACCCACCAATCCCGCCGGATTGGTGACGGCCAATCAACGCGTCGACGGCATACGAGCGCCGGTAACGCTACTTCTGCGGGAGGTCTTCTTGTACGCGACACGACATCGACAGCGCTGGTGGTCTGCCAGGCACCTGATACCGCCACGCATGCTGGCAGCCAGCATGGCTGTAGTCGGGGCCGGGTCGCTGATGGCGGTCGGACCGTCGGCAACTGCGCTGGCTGCTCCGATTACCTGCGGCCCCTCGCCCGCGACGACGCCCTTCATCGATAATGTGCAGCAGCCACCGGTGGCTGCACCAGACGTGTTCAACCACTACACGCTCACGGTGGGCGTACATAACACCCACAAATTCAGCAGCGCGTGGGGGCCGACCAAGACACTGGGCTACAGCACGGCCAACGCCACCGTGGACTACCTCGGCCCAACCCTCGTCACCCAGAAGAACCATCCCATCAACGTACGGGTAATCAACAACCTGCCCGCAGCAGGCACACCCGTATTTCCGTTCGACCAGCCCAACAACAACAACACCATCACCACACACCGCCATGGCGGTCTGCAGTCTGCGGCAAGCGACGGCGTCCCCGCACCCAACGGAGTGGAAGTCCCGCCGCTTGGATCACAGACGCAGCACTATCCGAACAACCAGGCTGCGGCGCCCTTGTGGTACCACGACCACGCCGATGCGGCGGACTCGTACCACGTCTATGAGGGCTTGGCGGGGCTGGCGCCCAACACCGACAAATTGGAGCCGTCGTTCGGGCTGCCTCGGGGGAAGTTCGCCAAGTCCTACGTGCTGCAGGACAAGTCGTTCAACGCCGACTATTCGCTGTGCTACACGCACGCCGACCCGGAATTCTTCGGCGACCGACCGGTGATCAATGGAACCATCGCGCCCAAGCAGAACGTGGAGCCGAGACGCTACACCTTCACCCTGGTCAACGGCTCAGACTCCCGCTTCTACCACCTGAGCCTGCAACAGGTCACCGGATCTCCATCAGCTGCGCCGGCAATGACCGTGGTCGGCAATGACGACGGCTACCTGCTGCATCCCGCGCCGGTCAGCGACCTGCTCATCGCACCCGGAGAGCGCTACAAGGTGGTCGTCGACTTCACCGGCCACAACTCGCAGAACTGGGTGCTGGCCAACGACGCTCCCGGACCCTACCCGGGGCCGAACGTGGCGCCGGCGATTCCTCAGTTGATGCGATTCGACGTCGGCACCAGCGTGACGTGTCCGGACCATTCACGGGTACCAAAGACAATCCTGGAGACCAACAACGCCACGCCGCTCGCTCTCAAGCTGGCGCAGGCTCGCCTCCGAACGGTCCAGGCCGGCGAGATTACGGCTGGTAATCCCCAGCTCGGGGACAAGAACCAGCTGCTCAACTATTTCGACCCGCCCACCGAGACACCCCAACTCGGCTCCACGGAAGTTTGGGCCATGCGCAACCATAGTCCGGACGCGCATCCCATCCATGAACACCTCCTCGAACAGCAGCTGATCGGACGATGGCATGTCGGGGCTTGGGATGCCAACGGCAGGCCCGTGCCCAGCACCATCGGACCCTTCCAACCGGCAAACGCCTACGAATCCGGACCCAAGGACACCTTTGAGTCCCCTCCGGACTACATCACCGCCTGGGTCGGCAAATACACCATCCCGGGAACCTCAGTCTGGCACTGCCACATCCTCTCCCATGAGGACGGCGCTTTCTCAAACGGTGCCATCGAGATGATGCGTCCCCTGGTCGTTGGCTTGAAGCCGCAATTCCAACTGCCGCTCGTACTCACGCAGGGACATCTCGACCAACTGGTGCGCCAGCCCTAGACACTGGTAGAGACACACCGGACCGGGTAGAACCTGGCGGTCTGCATTGCGCCGGCCGCCAGGTTCTACCCTTTCACAGACGCACGCGCTGTGGCCCGGGCTCGACCCATCGGAACCGGCCTGCGATCCGAGCCATGGCCTGGACAAACATCTCCTGCCAGCGGGCAGGGTGTCGGGGGCGGCCGGCGGCCACCGACAGGGCCAACTGGCCACCCCCGCCCCTCCGACCGGCCCCTTCACACCGCTATGGGCACGACCGCCACAGGGTAGGCGGCGTGGTGCAAAACCGCGTGGTTCACCGGACCAAGTAGGGAGCCGTGCCTGCGGCGCGCGCCGACCACCAACAGATCGGCGGTAATCGCCGCGTCCAGCAGGGCGTCACAAACCGTGCCCTCCCGCGTTCCGTGGCGAACAACGACGCCCGGGCTCACGGCCCGGGCCGCACAGTCCGCGCGGTTCGGCGACAGCGACAGCCTGTTCTGAAAGTCGGTCCGGGCAGCCGGGCGCTGGTCACTCCCGCGCCCGGCCGCCGGCCTGTAGCCCCTGCTCCAGGAGGAGACACGACCATGCCCCTCGCCCTGCCCTACGCGGACGTGGCCGATGCCGTCACCTCACCCGCCACGCCGCCCTGCCGCACCGGACCACCCACACCGACCTGCCGACCGGATACCGCCTCGCGCTGCGCAGCAACGCCCGCTCCCTCACCGGAACCGGCATGGTCGCGGTGCTGCACGCCGCCGCCCGCCGCGCCCCAGCCCTGCCCTGCCTGCCCGACGTCGACCACCTACCCAAACGCGTCGCCGCCGCCATGGTCTGAGCGACCTCCCCCAGCGCACCCCCGGGGCGGTCGTACCGTACGGGCCCGCGTCCGTACGGCTGCACCGCCATACGGTGAGCGTCACCTGCGGCCGCGAGGCCGGCGTCCGCCTGATCCTCAACGGTCCGTGGGACTACGACTCCGCCGGCCGCCTCGCCGACGAAGCCCTGCGGCAGGCGACCTGGCTGCACCGGCTCGATCCGGCGTCGGTCACCTCCCGCCTCCCGCTACAACCACCTCGTCGAGCACCTGCGCGCCCACGAACTGGGTGCCATCGGCGACCTCGGCTTCACCGGCCTGGACGATGACCCGGACAACCCCGTAGTCATCACCGGCTATAAGGCCGCCCGCACCAAGCCACTCACACCGGCGAAGAAGCAGGTCAACAAGCTGATCGCGTCCGTGCGCGCGGTCTGCGAGCACGCGTTCGCGCACCTAAAGAACTGGCGCATCATCACCAAGCTCCGCCTGCACGTTCGTCACGCAACCGCGCTCCAGCGCGCCCTGCTCGTGCTGACCAACATCGAGGTCGCACGCTGACCGACGATCTTCGCCGCAGACAGCCGCCCACGACCAGGACTGCGGCGATCTTGCTGTCGATCCGCTCCAGTCACATCGCGTGCCATGTCCTAAGCGTGAGGAGTCCGGGCAGCTCAGGAGGCAATTTATCGAACATAATTCCGATTCTAGATTCACCCCTCGGGGCGGTGTGTCAGCGATATATCGCCAGTCACGGTGGAACGCCGCAGGCGAGCGGGGAGTGGTCAGCGACGTTGGCCATTTTGAGCGGTGCTAGTTGGCCAACGTGGACTGCGTTACCTCGTTCGGCCGACAGCGGTCGCTGGTGGTCATCAGTCGCGATCGCATGACAGTGCGACCCGCGCTCAGAGCGGATGTGCGGCGGGTTTCGCACTTCAGAGAGGCTAACCCGTGCAAGTCAGCCTCGGAAGCAGGAGACAGCGATGGAGTGCAACCGGGGAGATCGTGTGCAGTACAAGGGGCCAGGACTCCAGAAGCGCACGGGAGGGATTCAGCGTGTCCAGGGCCGGCCTCCCCAGGTGAGGTACACCGTCCGCGACGAGCAAACCAACGTGGAAGAGCAGATCGAGGACAGGCAGATCGAGCGGGCGCTGTAGGTGTGGTCACGCTGCTGGAGAAGGTCGCCAGCGCCCGCCAGGCGGCCGTTCCTCTTCGAACCGGTCGCGGGTGCGGCAGCCGAGGGTTCGTCGGCCTGCTGGTCGAGGATGTCACGCTGATCCGGGCGTCGATCAGACGATCACGGCACACGTGCGGCTACGCGGCGGCCAGACCCACAGCCTGACCCTGTTCCGCCTCTGGGCAAGGCAAAGTCCTGGCCTCGATCAGCGGCTTGGCGTCCGTGTCGCCAGCGAACGTCACCGCCTGTGCGGGCCGGTAGCGCCGCCGCCACGGATCGCCGCCGACCTGGCGCGGTGACGGACGCTCCGTTTCCGGTTCCCGACCTTCCTCAGGGAATCGAGCCTCCATCAGAACCGGATTGCGACACGGAGCGGCACCGCCGCAGGTGAGACAGGGTGAGACATATGCTGCAGGAACGACGGAATTGAACGGAGTGGGCGATGGCGCGTCCCTGGCTGAAGGTGCTGGCACAGGTGGTGCCCGTTCCGCTCGGGTTACTGCTCAGCGGTGCTCTGGTCTGGGGTGCCACCAACGCCGACTGGAGTGGGACCAGCAGCAACAGCGGCAACACGTGGGCCGCCGGCTCGGCGGGGCTGGCCAACGACAGCAAGGTGCCCATGTTCCGCATCGACAACATGCGACCTGGCGACACAGGCTCCAACTGCATCAGGATCAAGTCGAACGCCAACTTCCCCACCGCGCTCAAGCTGTACAGCAGCTCGCCGAACTGGCCCAGCAACTTCCAATCCTTCATCGACCTCAAAATCGAGGTAGGCAGCGGCGGCACCTTCGGCGACTGCAACGGCTTCACTCCGCACGTGACCGCGTTCGACGGCACCCTGGACACGTTCGTCGCCCTGCACACCGACTTCCGCACCGGCGTGGGTCCCTGGACCCTGCCCGGCAAGCCACCCAACTCGCTGAGTTTCCGCTTCGCGTGGAAGTTCAGTCCGAGCGCACCCAACAGCTCGCAAAGCGAAACCGTTAACGAGGCGTCCTTCACCTGGGAAGCGCGGGAACGCAAGTGACCCTCGGAGGTGACCTGGCCGCCGACACGCCCCGCCAACCCACGGCCAAGGGCGCCCCGCACCCGATCCGCGTGGTCACCGCGGTCATCTCACGTACCGTGCTCGGCTCGATGGTTGGGCTGCTGGTGTGGGCGCACTTGCCCGTGGTGGCGCTGGGCTGGACAGCGGGCGTGGTGCAGTCCGGCTCCATGCGTCCCGCCCTCATGCCGGGCGACGTCGTTCTCTACCAGCCACCACCGCGCGACCGCACACCGGCGGTGGGCCAAATCGTGCTGGCCCAGGACCCCACCCGACCCAGCCATCTGCTCACCCATCGGGTCTACCAGGTACTTCCCAACAACGACCTGATCACCAAAGGTGACGCCAACTCCACACCGGACTCCACCCCGATACGGCCCACGGCACTCCAAGGCGTAGAACGATTGCGCGTGCCCTGGATCGGGCTGCCAGTCCAGCTCTGGCGCGCCAAGCAACCCGTGCCCGAGGCGATCGTGCTGCTCGGACTTGCCATTCTGCTCGCGCTTGCCGCTCTGCCACTGCACAGCCGCAGCAACACAAGTAGCCCCGGTGGCCTGAACGACGCGTGACATCACTGAGGCGTGTGACGAGCTTTGAGGCAGACCTGGCCGCGGCACGCACCAGCCTCCGAAGAATGATCCGAGAGGAGAACAGGAGCCGCCGATCTCGGCTTCGGCGGCCTGGACGACGACCCCGTCATCGTCACCGGCCGCCGGGCGACCCGCGGCCATCCGCTCACCGACGCCCAGAAGGAAGCGAACCGGCTGGTCAGCCGCGAGCGAGCGGCGAACGAGCACGGCTTCGCCGACCTGAAGAACTGGCGGATCCTCACCAAGGTGCGCATGTACGCCCGACACGCGACCACGCTTCTGCGGGCTCTCCTTGTACTGACGAACGCCGAGGGGCGTTGTGAACTTGTCGGGCTGGTGGGTTGGTTGAGGTGTGTGAGTCGTGGTGGGGCCGGGTGACTGGCTCTGGTTCAGGCCGTGGTGGGCAAGGTGGTGACGCCGGTGATGCGGTCCCAGATGGCGAAGCGGACGGTCATCTCGGCCCGGTACTCGGATGCGGCCATCAGATGACGTCGGGGCCGGAAATGGGGCGGGATCTGACTGAATGCGGCGAGGAACTTCTGGGCTGACCGGGGTGAGCGGAAGTACTTCATCGCGCGTTCGCGCTGGCGGGTGGGCTGATGCGAGTTCTCCGCCCGGTTGTTCAGCCCCGTGTGTGACCGGTGTTCCACCGAGCCCATCAGTTCCCGGTGAGCCGGCCCGTAGGAGCGGCACTTGTCGGTGACCAGCACCCGGGGTACCCGGCGCTGCTTCTTCATGAGCTTGGCCATGAACCGCTTCGCGGCCTTCGCGTCCCGCCGGGACTGGACCAGGATGTCCAGCACGTTGCCGTCCTGGTCCACCGCGCGCCATAGGTACTGCCGCACCCCGTTGACCTTGATGAACACCTCATCGAGGTGCCATTTGTCGCGGGCCTGCGGCCGGCGGCGGCGCAGTGCGGCCGCGTACTGCGGGCCGAACCGGTCGCACCACTGCCAGATGGTCTCGTGGGAGACGATGACCCCGCGGGCGAGCAGCAACTCCTCGACCTCGCGGAAGGACCAGCGGGAAGCGGTGGTACAGCCACACCGCATGGGAGATGATCTCCGCCGGGAACCGGAACCCCTGTACGACGGCGACCCCGACTCCACCACAACCCCTCCCCGGGAAGATCAGCAAACGTGAGCGCCCAGGTCGGCAGCTCATAAGCTGCCGACCTGGGCGGATGAATTATCGGCACCCGCAACGCCAGGCCACGGGGAGAAGTGCGGATCGGCCGGGCGGTCGGGGGTCCGCCCGGCTGGCCTCGCGGGTTGTTCGTCTCGCCCGGGGGTGGTCAGTGCAGCTGGTTGAGTGCCCGCTGGAAGGCGGCGGTGTGCCGGGCTTCGTCCGCGGCGGTGTCGCGGAAGTAGCGGGCGGTGGCGGTGTCACCTGCGGCGGTGGCGCGCTTGGCGAACCCCGGGTACAGGTTGGTCGCTTCGTTGTGCTCCCCGGTGATGGCCTTGCGCAGGTTCGCCTTGGTTGTGCGCACGAGTCCGGCCAGTACCGCTTCGCCGGCGAAGTGCTCGTGCACTTCCACCCCGGCTGTGCCCTTCCATAGGCGGGCCAGCGCGGTGTTGCCGGTCTGGTTCGCGCGTGCGGCGAAGAGCATGTACTTGGCGTGGGCGAGTGCCTCGCCGTGCATGGCGGTGTCCAGGTTGGCCTTTGTGCGGGCGGCCTTTACCTGGGGCAGCCCGGCAGGCACCAACACCGTGTCCGCCTTCGGTGGCGCCGGGATGGTGCCGCGGCCGGTGGTCACGACCGTGAGCGCTGTGCGGTAGGCGTCGCGGTGGCGGCCCTCGTCCGCGGCGATCTCGGTGAACAGCTTGGCGGCGTCCAGGTCTCCGTCCTTGCGGGCCTGGTCTGCGAAGCCGCGGTACATGACCTGGTGCTCGTAGGTCTCGCCGTTGATGGCCTGGCGCAGGTTGGCCGTGTTCGTGCCAGCCAGGCCGGTCAGGGTGGCCGCTTGGTGCAGGTACTTGTTCAGCTCGGTCTGTGCCGTGGTGCGGAAGAGCTTGCCAATGGCCGGGTGGGCTTCACGGTCGGCTTGAGTGCCGAAGAGGCTGTAGGAGGCGTAGGCGAACGCCTCTCCCTTCGTAGCGGTGGTGAGGTCGGAGAGCGTCTGCTGGCGCAGTGCCTGGGCGGCGGGCGCCGCCGGGTGCGGCTCGGCCGGTACGGCAAGGGCCACGGCCGTGGCGGCCTGTGATGCCGCGGTAAGCGTGCACAGGCCGACCAGAAGCGTGCGTATCGAGTGGCGGAACATGATGTCCTCCTCTGGGGGCCTCTTGGGGGGAAGCGCCCTCCCCCATACGACCCGCACGCGTGCACCCCTGCCCCTTCACGTCACCCATCCGAGTGACTACGCAGCGTGCCATTGTCGCTGGCCGCCCGGCACGCACCCGCACCGTCCCGGAATGGATGGCCCGCTGACCACTCTGGAGATCGATCCTGACCGCGCTCATGGCCGCACCGACCTTCGATCCGTTGTGACGCGGCCGTGCTGCGAAAGAGGTCAAGGACGGCCGCCGCATCGGCCGGCTCCCACAGCAGCAACAGCACACGGAGGCGGAGAAGGCTCTTAATCGGGTTAAGGCCCCCCGCAAGCCCCGGGCTCTTCGCCCGGGTCAACTTCTACGACCAGGAGCAGTTCGAGGCCTTCTACGCCGGCCTGCAGCAGCGCAAGAAGAAGCTGCTGCCCACCGACCCGGAGCTCTACGACGGCGACGTCGAGGACCGGATCTCCATCAACCAGGCCGCAGCGTGGTTCAACTTCGCCGGTCCCGGCGTCATCCGCAAGTACCTCGGGGGCAACCCGGGTTACTTCCCGGAGGCGGTCGGCACCGTGGAGGGTCCCACAGGACGGCAGATCCCCGCCTTCCGCCGCGGCGACCTGCAGGACTTCGACCGTAAGCGCACCGGTGACAACACCGGCGCGGCCGGGAGCCCGGCCGGCCCCCAATCCCGTGGCCGCAAGCCCGAGACCGAGCAGCGCCACCGCCCTCGCCGAGCTGCGCGAGAACGGCTACCGCCGCGGCGTCGCCGCCGAGCAACCAGCACGACAGCACCGACGTGTCCGCTGCTGGTTGATGAAGGCCAGCCACGGCGGCGGGGACATCGGCCGGCGCCTTTACGGTCGCCGCTGCGGGCCAGGCCGGTGGCGAGCCTGGCGTGCAGCAGGGCTGCGGCTGTCCTGACCCCGCACGACAGCGCCCCGTCGCTTCGGCTGATGCCGAGGTGATGGGGCGCTGCGGCCACATGTCGAGCGTGTCAGAACCAGTTCACCCACGGGCGAGCCGCCCAGGCCCGTTTGGGGCAAGTAGGACCGAGACCGGCCCATTCGGCCCCTGGATCAGGGTTTCTCATCCCATGCGGTAGCACGCCGCGCGTGGCACGTTGGGTACAGCAGTAGTTTGAGGAAACGGCGGCGATCATGCGAGCTCACCTCGGCGATCAACTTGTTGTCGAAAGCCCGGCCACCGGCGCTAACAGGCGCGACGGCGAGATTGTCGGACTCCACCACGAGGACGGAACCCCTCCCTACGACGTGCGCTGGACGGATACGGACGAGGTGACGCTCGTGTTCCCCGGGCCCGACGCGCATGTCCGTCACGTCGGGCACGGGCCCGGGAGACCCCACGAGCTTTCCCGGCCGGGCATGGATGAGGTGGGTGCCGTGTCCGACAGGATCCCGATTGATGGGGCATCCAACCCTGGCGACATCGGCCGGCGCGTGGCCGTCGAACGCAAGCGGCAAGGGCTCACCCGGGCAGAAACCGCCCGCCGCGCCAGAATGGCGCCGGACTACCTGGCGTACCTCGAAGAACACCCGGCCGACCCGAGCCTGGCGAGTCTCATCAGCCTGGCCGCCGCGCTGGGCACCACCGTCGCAGCCCTGCGCGGAGGCGGCATCGATCTGCCGCCCGGCCAAGGCCAGGCGCTCTTGCACCCCCGGCTCCAGGACCTCGGCCCCGACGAATGCCGTGCCCGGCTTTCCACGCATGGCGTGGGACGCGTCGCGGTATCGACACCCGATGGCCCGACAGTCATCCCGGTGAACTACGAGGTCATCGATGACAAGATCGCTTTCCGGACCGCGCCTGACTCAGTGCCTGCGGCGGCCGTGGGAACGAATGTCGCATTCGAGGTCGACCATGTGGACGATGCCATGAGCCAGGGATGGAGCGTGCTCGCCGTCGGCCTCGCGCGGGTTGTTACGGAGCCCGACGCAGTGCGACGGCTGGCCGATCGCGCCCACACCAAGCCTTGGGCGGGGGGCGAACGCGAGATGTGGGTGTCGATCCGGCCCAGGCGCCTGACGGGGCGTCGCATCAGTCCGGCCGATCAGTGAGTTGCCACGTACTGCCGCTCGCTAAGGGCTGCCCCGTAAATGATCTCCGGGGGCATGGCTTGCGCGACGGTGGTCTCCTCGCCGCAGCGGCCGACGGTGGCTATCCCGGCACCGGACTCCTCATGCCCCACCGCCGCCGCGAAGGCGAAGAGCTGCCTGGTTGGAAGGAGGCGCACAACCGCGATCAGGCACCGACCACGTACAGATGGTGCTGCGCCTCGGATACGGTCCCCAAAGCCCCAGCACACCGCGCCGCCCGGTGCCGGAAGTGCTCGACATCCAGCCCTGACCGCCTGAGGGTGCCGCCAGTCAGTGCCTGCGTCTTGCCTGCGCCTCCTTCATAGCTGACGAGTACCCGCCGTCCGCCAACTCCGTCCTGGCGGGCCTGTCACTGCGCGTTTTCCGGTCCGGCCGGGGCGGCGGACTCGCCGGTGAGCTGAGACTCGACGTCCACGACGCCCTCCACGGCGCGGACGAGGCGCGCGGCAACCCAGATGAGCGAGGTGTCGCGGATCTGTCCGCGGAGGGTGACGACTCCGTCGTGCACGGTCACGTGGATGGTGTGGCTGAGGGCGGGGAAAAGGTAGGACACCACCGTGCGGCGGACCTCCTCCTCGATGTCCTCGTCCGGCCGCAGGAAGACCTTGAGCAGATCGGCACGGCTGACGATGCCCTGCAGCATGCCCGCGTCATCGACCACAGGGAGCCGTTTGACGCGCCGGACGGCCATGAGCCTGGCCGCCTGGGCCAAGGTGGCGCCGGGGTGCACCGTGACGGCGGGGCTACTCATGAGCTCCTCCGCAGTTACCGCCCCCGCTTTGGCGAGGTCGGACAGCCGCCGGAGCTGCTCGTTGCGGTTCGGGTCGCTGTCGCGGAACTCCTCCTTGGGCAGCAGGTCGGCTTCGGAGACGACACCTATGACGCGCCCCTCGCCCTCCAGGACCGGCAGGGCACTGACCTTCCTCTGCTCCATGGTCCGGACGATCTCCTTGAAGGGTGCGGCGCGTCCGACGGCCACGACCGTCAGGGTCATCACATCGCTCACGATGTGCGGAGTCTCGGGCACTTCAGACCTCCTCCTCTCGCCTCGTCAGGGCACCTGGCCTGCGCCGTAGGGCGCATACAGGTCGAGCAGTTACACCCGCTTTGGCCGTATTTACGGGATACCCCCGTTCCATTACGCCCACCGCCTCATTCAGGCCAGTGTCCACACCGAATTCCACATTTACTCGGCACCTTCTACTGCTCCTTCGTCGTCCCCGGCACCGCGATCACCTGCCGCATGCTCGCCGACCGCACAGCCGCTCTGCGCGCTCCTTGGCTGAGCAACGGCGGCTCAATCGCTGAGGACGAGTGCGATGAAGATCAGGCAGGCAGCGATGTTGACCAGCCAGCTGTCGGAGTTCACCCACTGCCGCAGACGGGGCATCATCCGCTGAGCGCGCTTGCGGAACACTCCTCCTCCGAACGCGGCGGTACCCGGCCGTCGTCTCCGGATCCGCCGCCACTGCCCTGCGTACGGCGGCGGACTGGGCCCTCGTTTCACACGCTCCCCGGAGTGACCCGGCCCTGCAAAGCCCGGTCGGTCCCCTGTCCCGGGCGTTACGGCTTGTCGGCCGTCGGTGCGGGGCCATCCGGCCCGTGCGACTGCTTCCGCTCGGTCGGCCGGTCCGACTCCGTCGAGACCTGGGCTGCCCAGCGCCGCCGGACCGAGTCCTCGTGCTCGCTCTGCTCCAGAGTGAGGTCTGCGCGGGCGAGGGCCTCCTGCAGGCGGGGTATCCAGTGGCGCTGCAGTGCGCGGACCCGCTGGCTCGTGCTCGTCACCTCCGCGCCGACGATGCGGGCGGCGGCCCGGGCGCAGGCGTAGTCTGCGGCAGCCTGCACCGCTTGCCGGTAGGCGGCCTCGGCGTGGACCAGGGCGGTGTTGCCCGGTGCGGCGGCGCCCGGCGCGCGTGCCGGGACCGTACACGAGATCTCCGAGGGGTGGCGCACCCCCATGGATGCGGTCCAGCCGACGGTGACGTCCGCCGGAGCGAGACCGGCCGCCGCCGAGTGCAGGGCGTGCTCCCCGCTCAGGACGAGCCCCCGCAGCAGCCAGGTCTCGGCCTCCTGCAGCCGTGTCCGCCAGGCGGCGGAGCAGGCCTCCTCGGCCTGTACGAGGCGCTGGTGCTCCATGCGCAGAATGCGCAGCTTCTTCTCCAGGAGATCGGCTCCGCGCACGGCGACCGCCAGGCTGTGCCGCAGGCGCAGCCGCCCGGCACGCCCGGGTGGAGTACGCAGGGTGGCCACCGCGTTCACCCCCGCTCCGCGCCGTGCGCGTCCAGCAGCGCGGACGGCAGCATGGCGAGTTGGCTGCGGGGCAGGGTGAGCAGCACCTGCCAGGCACTGTCCAACGTCTCGTCGAGGGTCCGCAGTTCGTCGAGCCGCTGGTGCACGAAGCGTCGTAGGAACGCCTCGTCGAAGTCCAGGTACCGGTGGTCGGCCGGGCTCAGTGCCGCCTGCCCGACGAGGTCGGCCAGCTCACGTACCTGCCGGGCCCGGGCGAGGGCGGCGAGCATCTGCGCAGCGACATCGAGGTGGTCGGGCCGGGTACGGCCGGGACCGGCCCCCTTGCGCATCAGCCGGGAGAGCGAGGACAGGGCGTCCACCGGCGGATAGACGCCCTGTGCGTGCGTCTCACGGGACAGCACGATCTGCCCCTCCGTGATGTAACCGGTCAGGTCCGGGACCGGGTGCGTGATGTCACCGGCGGGCATGGTGAGCACCGGAAGGACTGTGACGGAGCCTGGCCGGCCGCGGATGCGCCCGCAGCGCTCGTAGAGGGAGGCGAGATCGCTGTAGAGATAGCCGGGGTAGGCGCGGCGGGCGGGGATCTCGCCGCGCGCCGCAGAGACCTCGCGCAACGCCTCGGCGTAGCTGGTCATGTCGGTCATGACCACGAGCACGTGCCTGCCCGAGCCGAAGGCGAGGTGCTCGGCGACGGTCAGCGCGATCCGCGGGGTGAGGATCCGCTCGATGACCGGGTCGTCGGCGGTGTTGAGCAGCAGCACCAGCTCTCCGGCGGCGGACCGCTCCTCCAGGGCGTCGCGGACGAAGGAGGCGTCGGCGTGGGTGAGTCCCATCCCGGCGAAGACGACGCTGAAGGCCTCTCCGGCCGCAGTGGACTGGGCCGCGACCTGGGCGGCCAGTTCCAGGTGCGGCAGACCCGCGACGGAGAACACCGGCAGCTTCTGGCCCCGTACCAGGGTGGTGAGCGCATCCACGACTCCGACGCCCGTGAGCACCGGCTCGGCGGGCGGTTCCCGGCGTACCGGGTTGATCGGATTCCCGCCAACCGCCGCAGTGGCGGACCCGAAGACCGGCGGCCCGCCGTCGATCGGTTCACCACGGCCGTTGCAGACCCGGCCCAGCCAGCCGGAACCGACCGGGACGCGCAGCGGCTCTCCGGCGAAGGCCATCCGGACCCGCGCCGGATCCATCCCGGCGGTGTCCTCCAGGACCTGCACCACGGCGAGTCCGCGATCCACCTCCAGCACGAGGCCGTGCCGCTGCTCCCCGGAGTCGAGCGTAATCCGGACGAACTCGTCCCAGCCGACCCCCGCCACCCCTTCGACGACGGCGAGCGGACCGCGCAGTTCACGGATCGCCGTGTATTCGATCTCACCCAAGCCGGTCACGCCGTCACCCCCTCCACCCCGTCCCCATCCCGCCGGACCGGCGGTCGCGCGGTGCAGTACTCACGCCGCCTCCTGGAGCCCGGCGAGCGCGGCGAGCATCGCGTCCCGCCGGGTCGCGACGCCTGCGGCATCGTTCGGGCCGGCATCCTCGCGGGCGCGGAGCAACGGTCCGAAGTCCGCCTCCTCGACCGCCGCGGCGGGTACGCCGGCGTCGACGAGTTCCCGGCACCGGTCGACGACCGCGAGCACCGCCTCGACCAGCGCCGCGCTCTTGTCCGCACCGCAATAGGAGTCCTGCGCGGACAGTGCGCTCTGCTGGAGGACGCCCTCACGCATCAGCCGGCCGGCGAGCACGCTGACCCGCTCCTGGTCGGGAAGCGCGGTGATGCCGATCAGGTCGACGAGGTCGGCCAGCCGGTCGGCCTCGGCCAGCAGGCCGGCGGCCCTGGCGCGCCGGGCGGACAAGGCGGGGTCGCCGGCCGCCGTGTAGCCGGGGGCGAGGATCTGCGCGTCGCGGGAGAAGGAGCCCGCCCAGGACACCGCCGGGTAATGGCGGGCGTAGGCGAGATCGCGGTCGAGCGTCCACAGGCAGCGTACGAACCGTTCGGTGTGGGCGGTGACCGGTTCTGTCATGTCGCCGCCGGGCGGGGAGACCGCGCCGATCACGGTCACCGAGCCCCGGGCACCGCCGAGCGTGGTCACCGCACCGGCCCGTTCGTAGAAGGCGGCGATCGCCGAGGCCAGGCCCGCCGGATAGCCCTCTTCCGCGGGCAGCGCGCCGGTGCGGGAGGCGAACTCGCGCAGTGCCTCGGCCCAGCGGGAGGTCGAGTCGGCGATGACCACGACGTCAAGGCCCATGTCGCGGAAGTACTCGGCGACCGTGGCGCCGGTGTAGATGCTCGCCTCACGGGCCATCATCGGCATGTTCGAGGTGTTGGCGATGGTCACCGTGCGGTCGGCGAGCCGGCCTCCGGTCCGCGGATCCTCCAGCGCGGCCAGTTCGGTGATGACGTCGGCCATCTCGTTGCCGCGCTCTCCGCAGCCGACGTAGACGATGACGTCGGCGTCGCACCATTTGGCGATCTGCTGCAGCAGCATCGTCTTGCCGGTTCCAAAGCCGCCGGGTACGGCGACCGTACTGCCCCGGGCCACGGGGAACAGCAGGTCGATCGCGCGCTGGCCGGTGTTCAGTGGCTGCTGTGCGCTCAGACGCTCACGGACCGGGCGCGGGCGGCGGATCGGCCAGTCGGCGGTCATCCGCACCTGGGTGCCGCCGACGACGGCCACGACCGCGTCCTCGTGGTGCTCCTCCTCTGGAGCGATCCGCTCCACCGCGCCGCCGGCGCCGGGCGGCACGAGAGCCCGCAGACACACCGGCCCGGTTCCCCGGATCTCGCCGAGGACCTCGCCCTCCGACACCGGTTCCCCCGCCGTCACCCGGGGAGTGAACCGCCACCGCCGCTCTGCGTCCCCGGTCGCGCCGGCACCGGGGAGGAGCCAGTCGCCGCTGCCGGACAGCGGGCGCAGCAGGCCGTCGAAGATCCCGCCGAGCAGACCGGGGCCGAGGCGGGCGGCCAGCGGCATGCCCAGGGGCCGGGCGCTGTGCCCGGGGGCCAGGCCACCGGTGTACTCGTACGCCTGGACCGTGACCACGCCCCCTTTGATCGCCACCACCTCGCCGGGCAGCCCGGCTTCGCCGAGGGAGACCACGTCGTACATGGCGGTGCCGGCGGCGTACTCCATCTCGACCAGGGGGCCGGCGACCCGCAGGACGCGGCAGGGCCGCTCCGGCCCGCCGTCCGGGGTGACGATGGCTGCGCCGGGCGCACTCTTCACGGTGCCCACAGTGTCTCCGTCTGCGCGCCGAGCCGGTCCAGGGCACGGGCGGCGAGGGCGTCCAGGGTGCAGTCGGCCCGGCGGCCCGGCGCATGGGCCACGATGCCTCCGCCGGGGTGCTCGGCAACCTCGCAGTCCGGGCCGAGAAGCCGTCGGGCCCGTCGGGTCAGCCGGTCGCGGATGGCCGGGTAGTCGGGCGTGTGCCGCAGTTCCCGGACACGTTCGGTGGTGCGGCGGCGCAGCTCCTCGTACGCCTGTCTGCGGACGGCGAGTTCGCGGGCGCGGGTGGTTCTGCGGACCCGGGTGAGCTCGGCGGTGTGGCCCTGAGCGGCGTCGGCCTCGCCCTGCTTGCGGGCGTCGTCGAGGATCGCCGCGGCCTGGGCCCTGGCTGCGTCGAGAAGGGCGCCGGCTTCCTGGTCCGCGCGGGCGAGCAGCTCCTCGGCGTCGGCCCGGGCCGAGCGCAGCAGCCGCTCCCGCACCGGTTGGAGGGCGGAAGCCGCCTGATCCGGTGCCGGGGGCCTCATACCGGCATCACCGCGGTGAGCGGCCGGGTGCCGTCCAGCAGCGCTGGGCCCAGGGTGTCGGCGGCGGCCGGGGTGACGATCACCAGGGCGACGTCCTGCGGCAGGTCGTGCCATGCCCGGCGTACGGACTCCGGTTCCTCGGCGACCAGGACGGTCACCCCGGCCAGGGCCAGTCCCGCCACCCGCGCCTGCTCTCCGATGGCTGCCACGCGTCCCATGGTCAGGCCTTCCCGATGAGGATGATCGCGACGACGAGGCCGTAGATGGCGATGCCCTCCGCGAGTCCGACGATGACCATCGCCCGTCCGAACAGCTCGGGCCGTTCGCTCAGCGCCGCCAGCGCGGCGGCTCCGGTGTAGGCGACGGCGATGGCCGCGCCGATCGACGCCCCGGCTACCGCGATCGACGCCCCGATCAGAGCCGCCGAGCCAGAACCCGAGGCCTGGGCGGCCGCCTGGGCCCCCGAAGCCTGGGCCGGTGCGCCGCTCAGGGCCACGGTCAGCAGAGCCAGTGCGCCGACGAGCAGAGCCGCGTCGGCGGCGACGATCAGCCGGACGGCTGCCCGGCCGCGCCGCCGCAGCAGCAGGCGGGTGCCGAGGAAGGCCGCCGCGACGACGGGCAGGGCGATGAGCCAGGCGATCACGACGCCACCTCCGTGTGCTGTACGGGCGTGTGCTGTACGGGAACGTGCCAGGGGCGGAACGGACGGCCCTGGGTCTCGAAGACCCGGGAGAACAGTTCGTAGAACTCCAGCCGCAGCGCCTGCACCCCGGCCACCAGAGCCTCCAGCGCGAACGCGAGGGCATTGCCGACGGTGAAGACGACCACGGCCACGAGCAGCGCCGCCGGTCCCTTGCCGGCCAGCCCTGTCGTGCCGTGCCAGACGATCTCGCCGAGCGCGGCGTGGGTGAGCCCGAAGGCCGCCAGCCGTGCGAAGGAGACGACGTTCGAGCCGATGCGCACGACGATGTCGAAGAGCTGGACGCCGGTCTGGACGGCGCCGCCGACCCCGCCCGCAGAGGCCGTGAACAGCCCGGACCCCGCCAGCGCGAGACCGGTGAGCACGAGCACGGCGCCTCCCAGCGCATAGCCGGCGCGGCCCAGGTAGGCACCGCCGGCGAATACGGCGAGGCCCAGGAAGACCACAGCGCCGGCGATGCCCGACGCCGCGTAGAGGGCGCTCGCGGCTCCGCCCTCCCGCCAGCGGTTCACGATCCCGGTTCCGTACGCCAGCGCCAGGAGCACGGCGCCGAGCCCCACCGCGGCGGCGAGCAGCCGCATCGGCTGGTCCAGCGGGTTCAGCCACAGCACCGGCAGCACGCCGGTCGGGCCGAAGAACTCCCCGTACGCGACGCCCGCCAGGGTGCTGGCCAGCCCGGCTCCGGCCACGAACGGCCACAGCCGCCGCAAGGGCGCGAGCCGGTGGGGTCGGCCGAGATACAGCAGCAGGGCGGCGAGGAGAAGCAGCGCCCCGTGTCCGGCGTCGCCGAACATCACGCCGAACATGACCACGTAGACGATCCCGGCGGCCATGGTGGGGTCGACGTCGGCGTACGGGACGGTCCCGTAGGTGCGTACCAGCGGGGCGAAGGAGCGGCGCACCGGGCCGGTGCGGCGCAGCAGAGTTGGGGGGTCGGTGCCGCCGGGGGCCCGCAGTGGTACCAGAACGCCCCCGATGTCGGCGAGCCGTGCGGCCGTCGGGGGCACTTCGGTGGCGGGACACCAGCCGGCGAGCGCCGCCACGGTCCCGCGCCGGACGGCGCTGCCGATCCGTTCCTCAAGCTGTGCCTCGCCCGCCAGCAGGTCGGCGCGACCGGCCTGTTCAAGGGTGTCGAGGTCCGGCGGGGCCAAGCACAGAACGGCATCGGCCGGCTGGGTGCGAAGCCGCTGCAGGCGGCGTGCGGCCGGCCCCGGTGCGGCGTGCGAGGGGTCGTCGATCCGGTCGATCTCGACATTGCCCGCCTCGGCGATGCGCACCAGCGTGTCGCGCAGGGTCGCCTGCGGCGCGACGATCGCCACGCGCTGCATGCGGACCGGCCTCGCGGCCTCAGGCCAGGACATCGAAGGCCTCCAGCGATCCGCCGCCGCGCGCGGCCAGTTCGAGGGCGGCCCGTACCTGCCACGCGTCGGCCGAGAGCACGGCGACGGCGCCCACGACCGGCGAGGAATCCAGGCCGGAGCCGCGCAGCAGCTCAAGGCCGTCCTGCCGCAACCGGGTCCACCACCGGGTCTCCGCCCGCCACAGGTCCGCCGGGGCGTCGATACCGTCCACCGCCCAGCGCGCCGTGGCCGGCAGGTGCCGCAGGAAATCGTCGAACGACGCCGCCCCCACGGCCTCCCAGCCCAGCACCAGGGCGGCGCGGCGCGCGGTCGGCGGCGTCAGGGCGCGGTCGGCGAGGAACACTTCGCGGCCCACCAGCGGGGCAAGGCGGCCTGCAGCCCATCGCATCGCCTGCGGCACGGCCGCCGCGGTGCGCTGGGCGGCGGCGATCCGTATGCCGATGGCCACGGCGGCCGGGGAGTCGGCTCCGGGGTCACCCCATACGGACCCGGCCAGCACGGCCCGCAACTCGGCCGGCGAGCCGGTCAGGGACAACCTGGGCCACGCGGTCGCCAGCGCACCCAGCCGGTAGGGCCGCCGGGCGGGCGGGGAGTGCTCCGCGCCCGACAGCGCACGGGCGTGGTCGTCCACATTGGCGATCTCGAATCCGGAGGCGAGCAGCCGGATGGCGGCGGCCCCCGCGCGCGGCTGCCACCCGGCGAGTACCCGCAGATGCCACAGGAGGGTCGCCGAGACCGCCCGCTGGGCGTCGGCCAGGCCGGCCTCCGAGCCGAGATCGTGCCGGTACGCCGTGGCCCCCAGGTACCGCAGGGCGTCGTCGAGTGTCGCGGCGGCGGCCACGTCCTGGGCACCGGAGGGGCCCAGGCACCTGGAGAGCATGGCCCTGGCCCGCGTCACGCCCGCTACCCACCCGGCGCCCACTGCGGCGAGCCGCCTTCCCGTAGCTCGTCCTGCGGGGCAGCCAGGTCCTCGACCACAGCAGCCACAACGCGCTCTACGAGTGGGGGCGTACGACGCTCCACCCGGCTTTGCAGGGCAGTGGCATCGTGCTCGGCGGCCGCGAGCACCTGTGCGACCTCGGCCTCGGTGGCGTCACGGATCCGGGCGGCACTGTGCTCCCGTACGGCCGGTGCGCGGGCGCGGGCCTGTTCGACGATGTCTGTGGCGGTCCGCTCGGCCGCCTGACGGCGGCGCGCCGCTTCCTTGACCGCTTCCTCCCGCACGGTCCGCGCCTCGGTCTCGGCCTCTTCCAGAAGGGCGAGCGGCGGCTCCAGCTCGGCGGTCAGCTCGGCCGACCGGTCGGCGGGCACCGCTCCCGCGGCGGCCGGGCCGGGCAGGCCGACCGGTCGGAACCGCATCAGGAAATCCCGGAATCCCGCCACAGCAGCACTCCTACGAGTCGGTCGTGTCGGTCCCAATCCAGTGTCCACGCTAGGAAGGAACGCGTCTCGTGGAGTTGGGCCGCCCGTCCCTGACCCGGGGCCGACCGGCCCTGCGTCATCCGTTCCGGCGGCGCGAGACTGGTCCCGTAGGGGATCCGGCCATGCGCTTCTGGGAGGTTGCGGTGAGCGGCTTCGAACGTCATTCCGCGGGGAAAGAAGCGCGACGTGTCCTGCCCGGACGTGGCTGGAGGCCCGACGAAGAGCACCGCCAGGACACGCTGCGACGCTATCTCGGTGCCGTCGCCGCCGTTTCCGCGGGGCAGGCGGGCGAACAGCCGCCTCGGCCGAAGGAGCCGCCTCCCCGGCGTCAGGACAAGCCGGCATCGGTCGCCCCGCATGTGCGCGACGTGATGAGCGTGCCGGCCGTCTCCGTGCCGGACGACACGCCCTTTCTGGAGATCGTCCGGACGCTGTCCCGGGAGCACCTCAGCGCTGTGCCCGTGGTCGACGCCGATGACCAGGTGATCGGCGTGGTGTCGGAGTCAGACCTCCTGGCCAAGGCAGCGGTGCTGGTGGCGGCCCCTCACCCCGGTCCGATCCGCCGCCTCCGGGAGCACCGCCTGTACGACAAGAGTGACGGCGAGACCGCGTCCACCCTGATGACCTCCCCGGCGATCACGGTCCGTCCGGGCACGCCGGTGGCCGATGCGGCCTGGCTGGCCGCCCGTTCGCACCTCAAGCGGCTACCGGTCGTCGACCACCAGGGCCGACTGGTGGGTGTGGTGAGCAGGATCGACCTGGTGCGGGCCCTGGTGCGCGACGACGCGAGGATCCGCGAGGAGATCGAGTCCCGGATCATCCGGCACGGCTTCCTTCTCGATCCCGGCGCCGTCGAGGTGACCGTGGAGAACGGCGTGGTCAGCGTGGGCGGCAAGGTGGACGGTTCGCTCATCCCGACGCTGCTCGAATCCATCGAGGAGATCGACGACGTGGTCACAGTCTCGAACCATCTCACGGCGATCTGACCAAGGGCGGCGGCACCCATGAACGGCTCGTTCCGGATCGGACGGATATTCGGGGTGCCGCTGCGCATGCACTGGAGTGTGCCGCTGCTGGTGATCCTCATCGGATACGGACTGGGGCACGAGACGCTGCCCGCGTGGCTTCCCGGCCGGTCGGCCGCCGTATACACATTCATGAGCCTGGCCGGGTCCGTGCTGCTGATGGCGAGCCTGCTGCTGCACGAGGCGGCGCACGCGGCCACGGCCCGCAGGAACGGTGTCCGGGTGGAGGACGTGACGTTGTGGGCCATGGGCGGAATGACCCGCATGGGGAAACCGGGCACCGCCCCGGTGGCGCTCGCAGTGGCGGCCAGCGGACCAGTGACCAGTCTGCTCATCGGCGGCGTCGCGATCGCAGCGGGGGCGGGCCTGCACACTGCCTCCGGCTGGGCGGTGCCCGCCGCCCTTCTGATCTGGCTCGGCTGGGCCAACCTGCTGATCGGCGTGTTCAACCTGCTGCCCGCCGTGCCGCTGGACGGGGGCCGGTTGGTGCACGCGGCGCTGTGGTGGCGTACCGGGGAACGCGACCGCGCCGAGCTGGCGGCTGATCGGGGCGGACAGGTCATCGGGATTCTGCTGATCGCCTTCGGCTGGCTGTCGCTGCTGCGCGGGGCGACCGGCGGTCTGTGGCTGGCCTTCATCGGCCTGTTCATCACGCTCACCGCCGGCGCCGAACGCCAGCGCGCCGTGCTCACCACGACCCTGCGCGGAGTGCGGGTGGCCGAAGCCATGTCCAGCCCGGTGACCACCGCCCCCGACTGGCTGACGGTGGACCGCTTCATCGACGAGGTCGCGGTGCGCGCCCGCCATTCGGCGATACCGCTCCTCGACCTGGACGGCCACCCCAGCGGCATCGTCCAGATGCGCCGGATCGCCACCGTGCCGGCCGGCAGCCGGGCGACGGTGCGGGTACGCGACGTGGCGACGCCACTGTCACAACTCACCCTCGCCGCCCCCGACGAACTGCTCAACGACGTCCTCGACCGGGTCCACACGCAGGCCGGAATGCGGATCCTGGTCGTCGACGGCGAACGCCTCGTGGGAATCGTCACCCCCCACGACCTGCTGCGACTGCTCCAGCAGCACACGCTGAGCGACGCCGCACAGCGCGCCGCCGGAAACCAACCGGCGTGATGCGCGGCTCACCGCTCGCCGGACTCCCGCTCGGCGGCCTCCTTCAGCGTGGCGCGATGCCGACACCACCCGAGACGAGCATCCAGTACCGCAGGAACGGTGCGGCGGACTCAGGGTCCGTCCAACCCCCCGCACCGCGCTGCGAGGCCGAACGGCCCATGGCGCAGGGCCGACCGGGTCCGGCACGCCCCGGCCTGCCCCCATCGCGCCGCGCCAGAACTGCGGATCCTGGAAGGAAGGCACCAACAAGCTCACGTGCCGGAGGGACCGGTCATGAACTGCTACGACTGCGCCCAGCTCGGGCGAACAACTGCCGCCACAGCCGTGTGCCGGCGCTGCGGCGCCGCCCTCTGCCCGGATCACGTCCCGGTCGCCTCGGACGACATCCAGCGCGTCGACGGCAGGGGCCTGACCTCCCCGACCCTCACCGCACACCGCCTCACCTGCCACGACGCCGAGCACCAGCCTTGAGGTGCGCGTGCCCGGGCGGGCGACGTCATTTCCGGGAGAATGGGAAGCGGATGTGCCGAAAGGGGCGGCCCGGCTCCCGACTGGGGCCGTTCGGCCCGCTGCGCTCCGCTCCCCGTTCCGGGATGGTCGGCTTACAGACCCCGCGGAAGGAGAGTTGCCGTGGCATGGGAGAGGATCCGCAAGGACACGAATCCGCGCGTGGCGCCGAACCTCGCCGACTACGCGCAGGCCCGCCGGGCCTTTTCCTGGCAGCGGGCGCGGGCGGAGCTGTCCGGGCTGCCCGGGCGCGGGGGCCTGAACATCGCGTACGAGGCGGTGGACCGGCATATCGCGGCCGGCAACGGCCGGCACACCGCACTGCGCTGCATCGCCCGCGACGGCACCGTGACCGGCGTCAGCTACGCCGGCCTGGCCCTCGACACCGCACGGTTCGCCAACATCCTGAGGTCCCTCGGCGTGAACCGGGGTGACCGGGTCTTCACGCTGCTGGGCCGCTGCCCGGAGCTCTACACGACGGTCCTTGGCACGCTGAAGAACACCAGTGTGCTGTGCCCGCTCTTCTCGGCCTTCGGCCCGGACCCGGTGCGGCAGCGGCTGCGGCTCGGCAACGCCCGCGTCCTGGTCACCACCGAGGCGCTGTACCGCCGCAAGGTCGCCGACCGGCGCGATCAGTTGCCCGAGCTGGAGCATGTCTTGTTCGTCGGCCCGGTGACCGAGCCACTGCCCGACACCGTGTCCTTCGCCGAACTGATGCAAGCGGCCTCCGACGACTTCACCATCCCGCCGACCGACCCGCAGGACATGGCGCTGCTCCACTTCACCAGCGGTACCACCGGTACGCCCAAGGGCGCCGTCCACGTCCACGAGGCGGTCGTCGCCCACCACGCCACCGCCGCCTTCGCCCTGGACCTGCACCCCGAGGACATCTACTGGTGCACCGCCGACCCCGGCTGGGTCACCGGCATGTCGTACGGCGTCATCGCCCCGCTCACCCACGGCGTGACCGTGGTCGTCGACGAGGGGGACTACGACGCCCGCCGCTGGTACCAGATCCTCGCCGAGGAACGGGTCAGCGTCTGGTACACCGCCCCCACCGCCGTACGGATGCTGATGCGCGGCACCGCGCGGCACGCCTCGACGGACCTGCCCCAGGAGTACGACCTGTCCGCCCTGCGCTTCATCGCGTCGGTCGGTGAGCCCCTCAACCCCGAGGCGGTCTTGTGGGGCCAGGAGGCGCTGGGGCTGCCGATCCACGACAATTGGTGGCAGACCGAGACCGGTTGCATCATGATCGCGAACTTCGCCGGCACCGAGATCCGGCCCGGCGCTATGGGGCGCCCGCTGCCCGGCGTGGAGGCGGCGGTGCTGGAGCGAGGCGAGGACGGCCGGGCGCTGGTGACCGGCGGGCGGGTGACAGTGCTGCACCACCCGGACGCGGAGGGCGAGTTGGCGCTGCGACCGGGGTGGCCGTCGATGTTCCGCGGTTATCTGCACGACAAGGTGCGCTATGACGCCGCCTTCGCCGACGGCTGGTATCTGACCGGGGACGTGGCACGGCAGGACGCCGACGGCTGGTTCTGGTTCGTCGGCCGGGCCGATGACGTGATCAAGTCGGCCGGGCACCTGATCGGGCCGTTCGAGGTGGAGAGCGCACTGATGGAGCACCCGGCGGTCGCGGAGGCCGGGGTCATCGGCCGCCCCGACCCGGTGGCGGGCGCGATCGTGAAGGCGTTCGTGTCACTCAAGCCCGGCCACGACCCCTCCGAGGCCCTGGAACGGGAACTGCTGGCGTTCTCCCGCCGCCGTCTCGGCCCGGCCGTCGCCCCCCGGGAGATCGCCTTCGACCAGAACCTGCCCAAGACCCGCAGCGGCAAGGTGATGCGCCGGCTGCTGCGCGCCCGTGAACTCGGGCTGCCCGAGGGGGACATCTCCACCCTGGAGGGATCCGCATGACCGCCGCCCGGACTCCGAAGCCCGCTGCCAATCCAGTCAGGACAGCCAGGACGGCCAATCCAGCCAGGACAGCCAAGGCGCCGCGGCGCACGCGTCCGGACACGGCCGGCGCGGACACCTCGCACGACCGTGACCTGCTGCGGGCGATGCTGCTCATCCGCCGCTTCGAGGAGCGGTGCGTCGAGCTGTACAGCGCGGCGAAGATCCGCGGCTTCGTCCACCTGTACATCGGCGAGGAGGCGGTGGCCGTCGGCGTCAGCGAGGCCCTCACCCCCGACGACGCGGTGGTCTCCACCTACCGCGAGCACGGGCACGCGCTGGCCCGCGGCATACCGGCCGAGGCCGTCATGGCCGAGATGTACGGCAAGGCGACAGGCTGCAGCCACGGCCGGGGCGGCTCCATGCACCTGTTCGACGCCGGTCACCGCTTCTACGGCGGCAATGCCATCGTCGGCGGCGGGCTGCCGCTCGCCGCCGGACTCGCCCTCGCCGACCGGATGCGCGGCGAACCGAGGGTGACCTGCTGCTTCTTCGGCGACGGCGCCCTCGCCGAGGGCGAGTTCCACGAGACGGCGAATCTGGCCGCGCTGTGGGGCCTGCCGCTTCTCCTGGCCTGCGAGAACAACCTGTACGCCATGGGCACCGCCCTGCCCAGGGAACACGCGCAGACCGACCTGGCCATGCGCGCCGCCTCGTACGGCATGGCCGCCTGGGCGGTGGACGGCATGGACGTCCACGCCGTCGAGCGCGCCGCCCGCCAGGCCGTCGAGGGCATCCGCGCGGGCAGCGGACCGCACTTCCTCGAACTGCGCACGTACCGCTTCCGCGCCCATTCCATGTACGACCCGGACCGCTACCGCGACAAGGCGGAGATCGAGCAGTGGAAGGAACGCGACCCGATCGCGACTCTCACCGAGCGGATGCGCGCCCGCAGCGAGTGGGACGATAAGGCGCTCGCCACGATCGAGCGGCTGGTCGCCGAGGAGATCGACCAGGCGGTGGAGGCCTCCGAGAAGGCGCCGACAGAGCCGGCGGAGGACCTGCTGCGCTTTGTGACCAGCCGGTCGGCGGAGGTGAACTGACCATGGGTAACGGACCGGCGGGCGAGGCGAAGACCACGTACCGCGAAGCGCTGCGCGAGGCCCTGCGTGAGGCGCTCGACGCGGACGAGCGGGTCTTCCTGATGGGCGAGGACGTCGGCAGGTACGGGGGCTGCTTCGGCGTGAGCCTCGGCCTGCTGGAGGAGTTCGGCCCCAAGCGGATCCGCGACACCCCGCTGTCGGAGTCCGCGTTCGTGGGAGCCGGGATCGGTGCGGCGATGGCCGGGCTGCGGCCGATCGTCGAGATCATGACGGTCAACTTCAGCCTGCTCGCCCTGGATCAGATCCTCAACAACGCGGCCACCGTGCTGCATATGTCCGGCGGCCAGTTCCCGGTCCCCCTGGTGATCCGGATGACCACCGGCGCGGGCCGCCAGCTCGCCGCCCAGCACTCCCACAGCCTGGAGGGCTGGTATGCGCACATCCCCGGCATCCGGGTGCTGGCCCCGGCGACCATCGAGGACGCCCGTCACATGCTGGCCCCCGCCCTCGCCGACCCCGATCCGGTGCTGATCTTCGAGCACGGCACCTTGTACAGCGCTTCCGGCGACCTGGACCCGGCCGCCGGCCCAGTGGACTTGGACACCGCCTCCGTCCGCCGGCCGGGCACCGACATCTCCCTGATCACCTACGGCGGTTGCCTGCCCAAGGCCATGGCCGCCGCCGACACGCTGGCCGCCGACGGGATCAGCGCCGAGGTCGTCGACCTGCGCACGCTGCGCCCTCTCGACGACGCCACGATCACCGGGTCGGTTGCCCGCACCCACAGGGCCGTCGTCGTGGACGAGGCCTGGCGCAGCGGCAGCCTGGCCGCCGAGGTCTCGTCCAGGATCACCGAGCAGGTCTTCTACGAGCTGGACGCCCCGGTGGAGCGGGTGTGCAGCGCGGAGGTGCCGATCCCGTACGCCCGCCAGCTGGAGGAGGCCGCACTCCCTCAGGCAGTCGACATCGTCAAGGCCGCACACCGGGCGGTCGACTGACATGGCCGAGTTCACGATGCCGTCGCTGGGCGCCGACATGGACGAGGGCGTTCTCCTGGAATGGCTGGTGCGGCCCGGGCAGCAGGTGCACAAGGGAGACGTGGTCGCGGTGGTCGAGACGTCGAAGTCCACGATCGAGGTGGAGTGCTTCGACACCGGCACGGTGCAGCACCTGCTCGTGGAGCCCGGCACGACGGTGCCGGTCGGCACTCCGCTCGCCGTGATCGGGACAGGCCCGCAGGCCACCCACCCCGCATCGGCAGCTCCACGGCGGCGCCGGGCGCCGGTCCCGGCCCGGCCGAAGACACCCGGCGCAGTTCCGCACAAGGCCCCTGCCGAAGCGCGGCGCCCAGCTCCGTTCGCGCCGGACGCGGCACGCCCGCCCGCCCCCGCCCCCGTCGCGGCCACGGGACCGCTGGTCCGCCATCTCGCCCACGACCGCGGCATCGACCTGTCGGCCGTCCACGGAACCGGGCCGGGCGGACGCATCACGCGCACCGATGTCGAACACGCAGCCCCGGCCGGCCGCCGCATCCCGGCCTCCCCGCTCGCCCGCCGCCTCGCCGAGGAACTGCACGTCAGCCTCGCAGACGTCCCCGGAAGCGGCGCGCACGGCGTCGTCAGGGCCGCCGACATAAGGGCGGCAGCCGAGGCGGCGGGGACGGTCACCGCCTCAGCTGCCGCACCGGCCCCGGTACGGCCGGCTCCGGCACGGCGGGCGGCCGACCGGGCCACGGCGATGCGGCACGCGATCGGCGCCCTGATGGCCCGCTCCAAAAGGGAGATCCCGCACTACTACCTGTCCACCACCATCGACCTGGCCGCCGCCCTGGAGTGGATGCACGAGCACAACCGGCACAGCCCGGTGTCCGAGCGCCTGGTGCCCGCCGCGCTGCTGCTCAAAGCGGCGGCCCTGGCGGCCGATCAGGTGCCCGAGCTCAACGGCTTCTGGACCGAGGACCGCTTCGCCCCCGGCAGCGGCGTGCACCTGGGGGTGGCGGTCTCGCTGCGCGGCGGCGGTCTCGTCGCCCCCGCCCTGCACCACGCCGACACCCTCGCGCTGCCCGAACTCATGGCCGCACTCAAGGACCTGGTCGCCCGCGCCCGCACGGGGCGGCTGCGCGGATCGGAGACCACGGACCCGACCATCACCGTGACCAACCTGGGTGACCAGGGGGTGGAGTCGGTCTTCGGCGTGATCTACCCGCCGCAGGTGGCGTTGGTCGGCTTCGGCCGAGTCGTCGAGCGCCCGTTCGCGACCGGCGGTCTGCTGGGTGTGCGGCCGGTGGTGACAGCCACACTGTCCGCCGACCACCGCGCCACCGACGGCGCCGTCGGGGCACGCTATCTCACCGCGGTGGACCACCTGCTGCAGAAACCGGAGGAGTTGTGAACCGCACCGAAGCACTGGAGATCGTCAAGGACTCGATCGCACGTATCGTGCCGGATGCCGACTTCACGCGCCTGGGACCCGACGAGAAGTTCCGCGACGCGCTCGAAATGGACTCACTGGACTTCCTCGGCTTCGTCGAGACGCTCATCGAACGCACCGGCCTCGCCATCGACGAGAACGACTACCCTGCTCTGACCACCCTGTCGGAGAGTGCGGACTTCCTCGTCACGCGGGCGGCGGGCCGTGCCGGTCAGCCACCGTCGCCGTGACGGTCACCGCACGGGACCATCGCCACGGGGCAGTGCGCGTGGTGCAGCACGGCGTGGGCGACGCGGCCCAGTGGCGCACCGATCGCGTGTGCGGGCCGGCGGGCACCGATGACCAGCAGGTCCACGTGCGCGGACGCGGCGACCAGGGCACCGGCCGCGGACGGTCCTCGTACCACGTCAGCGGTCACCGCCAGGCCGGGGAATTCATCCCGCAGGGGACCCAGGACGCGGGAGGCGGCGTCCGCCTGCTCCTCGGCGACCTCCCTGACGTCGTCGAGCATCGGCACCATGCTCCCGGCGTACTGGAAGAAGGTGTAGGCGCTCAGCACGCGCAGCGACGCCTCGCGGCGGCCGGCGGTCTCCGCGGCGAAGCGAACCGCGTCGAGATCCCGCTCGTCCCGTACGGCGGCCAGCACGACGCCTTTCGTCACGGTCTCGGGCGCGCCGCGGACCACGACGAGCGGCCCCGTCACGCGGCCGGCGACCCGGAGTCCGACCGAGCCCAGCAGAAGCGCCGAGAAACCGCCGAGCCCGCGCGAGCCGACGACGACTGTCCCGTTTGCCCCGGCTTCGTCGAGCAAGGTCCGTACTGCGGAGTCCCGGCTGAGCGTGCGGGTGACCCGCAGCTGCGGTACCTGATCGGTGGCCTGCGCGACTGCGTTGTCCAGGATGTCCTGGCCGGTGTCGAGCACCAACTGGGCCGCATCGTCGGGCAGGTGCCCGCCCCAGGCGTCGAGGCCGGTGGCGTGCACGATGTGCAGGGGCACGCGCCTGGCAGCGGCTTCGGCGGCGGCCCACCGCACCGCCGGCACGGCGTTCTCGGATCCGTCCGTCCCTACGACGACCGGCCCGCGCGTGGCATCCATGGTCCCTCCTCGTCGCCGGGTCATTCCACGCTGACACCGCCTCCGGGCGGCGGGGAGATCCCATCAGGCCCATGGGCAGGGCCGAAGGTCCCGGCCGGCTAGGGCCAGCCGAGCGGAGGCCATCCGGCGCATGGCGGAGCGCTGCCGTCTGGCGTTGGCTGGAGGTGTCGAAGGAGGTCGCATTGACGGCGATCCTGGCCCAGCACCTCCCGGCGAAGGGCTCAGGGATGCGCTGTGACTACTACGGTTCCCGGGTGAGCCGGTGGCCGGTGACGATGTGGGGACTGATTCGTACGACGTGTTCCATGGCACCGTCCGTCCATGGGTGCAGCAGCAGTTCGTAGCGGGCCAGTTGGTCCGGGTCGCGTACCAGGGTGGCGGTGCCGGTGACGATCACGCTCCAGCCGGTGTGGTCGGTCTCGTCCAGTTGGTCGGCCTCGTAGGCGACGACCTTGCCGGTTCCGGCTGGGCGCAGGATCGCGGCGCCGGGGTGGGCGCGGATGATGATGTGCCGGTCGTCCAGGATGTGGTTGACCGGGCGGACGGCGGGCAACGCGTGGAGGGAGAAGACCACCCGCCCCCAGGTGACGCCGGCCAGCAGTCGCAGCGCCTCGGTCTTCGACAGGTCGACCATCCGGGCGGCGGTCGGGCGGCCGTGGTGGTCGCCGGTGGTGCCCATGACGTGCCGCCGGACGCTCTCGTCGCTGCTCATGACGCGGTCCTGACCAGGCCGTATCCGCCGTCGCGGGCGGCGCCGGCCGGCCAGACGATCTCCACCGGCACGCCGCGGCTGCGGGCGTAGGCCACCAGGTGGGCGGTGGCGTCACGGCCGGTGGACCACGAGCCGTCCCACACCGCCAGGATCCTGCGGCAGGGCTGGATGAGGCTCTCATCCGCGGTCACGCACGCGTCGCGGTCGCGGGGGTCGAAGTCGACCAGGCGGACGTGCTCGGCCAGCACCAGCATTTCGCCGGCGGCCACCGCGTCGGGCCCGGATAGCCGGATACTTCGCACATGGGCGTAGAGATCGAAGTCCGGCGGCCAAGGAGATCGAATCTCAGCATGCGGACTTCTCGATTCTAGCCAGATCCCGACAATCGGGTCAGCGGATCTTCACTCGCAGGAGTGAAGTGCGAAGGACGGGGCTAGCGGCGCGGGCAGCGAGCCCTGGGCCGGCAGCACCGCCACCAGCGCCAGCCCGGCCTTGCGGACGGCTCGTGCGAAGGCTACTGGCAGCCCGGCGCCGACCCGGGCCAGTGCCGCTGTGCCCGGTGGCACCAGCCCTTCCAGCCGAGCGCGCAACTCGCTCTCGATTCGTTTCAACGTCACCGCGGTGAGGTCCGCGTGCCCCACGATTCCGATCATCAAGCCTGTTCTTCCTACGATGTGGCGCTGTTGTGTGGCGGGGTGGTTCTGGGTGCTCGCGCCCCGGAGCACCCGTTCCGCCCGGCTCAGTTGACATGGCCGCCGCTGACCTGCGGTAGGGGCCGAACGGCCCCTACATGATCCCGTTCGCCCCAGCCTTCCGCCGACTCAGCAGCTGTCGGGCAGCGCGAGCTGGACACGGATCGTCTTGCCCTTCCCCGGCCGTCTCCGGGATCTGGCTCGGCACGCCCGGATGCCGGTCCGCGACATCGATCACGAGCCGGGCGGCGGCGCGGACGGTGAGGGTGATGTCCACCGTCGGTGAACGGTCGGCGGCGTGGCGGACGGCATTATGTGCGGGATTTGTTGGTGTCTACTTGCCTTGTCCTGCCCGAGCGGATGGCCGCTGTCGCTCACCCTGGGAAGAGCGATAGTTGGCCACTGGCATTGGGTGTCGGCGAACGCGTCATCACCCTCGTGGCATGGCCTCTAATGGGTCTCTGACCAGCGGCGAGCGGCACAGCCGCTCGCGCCTCAGGGCGAGAGGGGGCGGCCACTGTGGGTTATCGCTGGCTGGTGGCGATGTAGGTGCCGTGCCAGGTGTGTTCCCACACCGTGCCGGTGGAGGCGTTGACCGACAGCATGCCGCTGATCTTCCCGGACCGCATGGTGTGCAGGGTGTAGTAGCCGGGAAAGGACTCCGGGTCGCCCGCGGTCAGCGTGTTGCCGTGGTCGCGGAGCCACTGCCGGGCGATGCTCTGGGCCTGTGCGGCCGAAACCCGGGCCTGGCCCTGGTTGCCGTAGTTCATGCCGTAGGTGGTGTTCCACATCATCGCGGGCCCGTACTCGATCTGTACGGCGCCGACGGCCGGGTTGATCAGGGCCTCGGTGGCCGGACGGCCACCGGTGGTCTCCAGCTCGGCGTAGAAGTTCCGGGAGAACTGCATCACCTCGCCGACTCGCAGGCCGAGCCGGTCGGCGAACGCCGTCGCCCGCTGACGGGCCTGGTCGATTGTCTGCACCCGGCTGCCGTTGCCCGCCAGCCACCAGTTGCCCATCATGCCGGTGCCCATCATGCCGGGCCCCCACGAGCCCCCATTGCCGCCCATCATGCCGGAGCTCCAGTCGCCGTTCCACATGCCCGGCCCCCACCCGCTGGTCGGGCCTGCCGGAGTGGTGGGAGTGCCGCTGGCCGAGGCGGTGGGCGTACGGCTGGGGAATCCGGTGCTGGAGGCGCTGCCGTTCGCGGCGCATGCACCGGTGGCCAGGGTGCCGGCCAGGGCCAGGGCCGCGAGAGCGGCGACGGGTGTACGCGTAGTGCTCATGATCCTCGCCTCTGTGGTCGGTGCGCCCGCGGCCGCCAGGCCAGGGCTGTCAGCGTGTCTGCTTGCCACCCTCCCGCCGGGCGGGCGGCCCGCCCAAGGGCCGTTCGGCCCGCGCCCGACGACGGTCGGCCCATAAACGCGGGCAGTCGGCCGCTGTGCGAAACCGGACTTTCGTCCGCGTCCCCCTCGCCGATGCCACGGCCACGACCACGAAAGTGGATCCCGCGCTGTACGACGAGTTCGAAGTCTTCTTCGGCTGACCAGCACCGGCCGGGTACTCATGCGGGTCGCTCAGCCGGCGTGCGGCACGATCGCCACCGGGCAACGGGCGTGGTGCAGCACCGCGTGGGCGACCGGCCCGAGGCGTCCCTCGGGCGTCTGTGGGTCGGTGCGTCGCCCGATGACCAGTAGTTCCGCACCCGTGGACGCGGTCAGCAGCGCCATCGCCGGATGGAGCAGCCGGACATCGGGCTGCACGGCGACCTCGGGGTATTTCTCCCGCCAATCCCGCAGGGCGTCGGACAGCAGTAGGACCTCCTGGTCCTCCCAGGTGGCGCGGTCCTTCTCCGTGACGTCCAGCATGAACGGGGAAACGAAGGTGGCGGGAAGGGTCCACGCGTGTGCCACCCGTAGGAGGGCGTCGTGCGCCTTGGCGGCAGCGAAGGCGAAGTCCGCCGCCTCGTCCACCGGTTCGTGCGCGTCAAGACCCGCCACCACGCGCGCCGAGCCACCCGCCGCCGGGGCCTCCGCCTCGTCACCGGCATCGGCCGGCAACTCCGGGACCATCACCACGGGACAGGCGGCGGCCGCCGCGGCACGCAGCGCCACCGAGCCCACCGCAAGGCCGTCGAAGCCACCCGAACCCCGGGCTCCGACGACCAGCAGCCCGGCGTTCTTGCGAGTGGTTCGGCCCCTGCTCACCGGGGAACCGGGCGTCTTCTCGGCAACCGCGCGAACAGCGTCGGTCATCGATCGTCGCCGTGCTCTCGACGTAGCTCGTCCCTCGCGGCAGGGACCCTGGGCCGGGACGAGGGGCCGACCGGCCGATGCTCGGGTGTCGGGCAGGCCTGGCGGGTCGGCGCAGCCGCCAATCCGGCGCGTCTGCGTGGGGGACTGTCCGGCCCTGTTGATGGGGACGTTCGGCCCAGGCCCTTCGGCGGGCCTGGGAGGGACGCTGGGAAGGTACGCCGTTCCCGGCGGGAGGTGGTCGCCGTGACCGTCATCGTCATCTTTCTGGTCCTCATGCTGCTGCTCGGGTGCTCGCGGGGCTTGCTGGCCCGGGCGTGGCGGTCCGGTCGGACTCCGGTTCGCTGGCCGTTGCGGGAGGCACCTGTGGGGCGGATCGCGGGCGCTGAGCGCGGTGACCTTCCTGCGGAGGAAGCCGAGCAGTTGATCGTCGCCGGTCGGCTGGCGGGCGTCCTGGACCGGTGTGAGTACCGAGACATGATCGCTCAGCTGGCTGGCATCGATGAAGCCTGCAGTCCGCTGCGGGTGCCCGAGCTCCGGGACGAGTGATTCACCCGATCGGACTGGCTACCGGCCGCGGGCGCCCGGCGCCCCGGACATGAGGAGGAGCAGACATGGGAACGTCAGTTGAGCGCGGGGCGGTTGTCGTCGGGCTGGATGCCAGGCCCTCCGCCAGGCTCGCCCTGGCATGGGCGGCGGACGAGGCGGCACGCCGGCGTCTGCCGCTGCACCTGGTGATCGCCGTCGATGCGCCCGATCTGGCGGACGGCTCTGCGGAGTTGACCTCGTTGTGGACGTCGTGGGGCCCGGCGATCCGTGCGGCATACGCCCCGGTGCTCGAAGAGGCGCGGGACTTCGCCGTTCAGCGACATCCGGGGCTTACGGTGGTCGCCGAACTCGCCAACGGCTCACCCGCGGACGTTCTGCGGGCGCGGGCACCGGGCAGTTCCATGGTGGTGATCGGGTCACGACACCGGAGCGTCGTACGGGACCTGTTCAGCCGCGAGACGGTGGGCCTGCCGCTGGTCGCGCACGCGCCCTGCCCGGTCGTCGTGGTCCGGGAGCCGGAGCACGTCACGCACGAGCCACCGCACCTCGTGGTGGGCGTCGACGGTTCGGCCGTGTCGACGGAGGCGGTGCGGTTCGCCTTCGAGGAGGCCGCGTTCCGCGATGCCCGCCTGATCGCGGTGTCCGCGTGGCAGCCACCGTTCCCCAGCGGCGTCCCCGCGGACGAGATGGAGAAAGAGGTACGGCGGGCGCTGGCGGAGTCCACGGCGGGATGGCCGGACAAGTATCCGCAGGTGGAACTCCGGCACGAGATCATCCGGGGACATCCCGTGCAGGTCCTCACCGAGGCCGCGGAATACGCGCTGGCCCTGGTGGTGGGCAGCCGCGGCCTGGGAGGGTTCCCCGGTCTGCTACTCGGCTCGGTCAGCCAGGGCGCCCTGCACCACGCCCGATGCCCGCTCATCGTCGTCCCGCACCGCGCCGACTGACCGCCCAGGCATCGCGACACCGCACCGGCGACTCGCCGTCAGGACTGGCTCCACGCGCCGCCTCAACGAGGGTTCGCCGCCCGTGCGCAGGGACGGCGCAGGCGATACCGAGCGGGACGGTCGCGGCGGCGGTGAGGCTATCTCCGCAGCGGTCGGGATGCCCGGCCAGCGATGGGCTGTTGCAGCGCGAACTGCGGTGCCTCCTCCAGTACTTCGACGCAGGCGGCGTCAGGCCGAGCAGGCGTGGCGGCGGGGGGCTGGGTTCCATAGATGGGGCCTCCGGCACGCGCTGGTGCGCGGGCGGTGGGCTCGCCCGCCTGTGCCAGCGCCATTCGGTCAGCCACCAGACGGCGGTCACGGTCAATTGCCGCCGTTCACGGCTCCGTGATGACGTTGTGGCATGAGGGACTTTCGGACCCCCGCCATGGGCCTGTTCGGCCCCTGCCCCCGGACGCGGCGCGCAGTGGACTGGAGGTATCGGAACCTCACTGAGGAATCAAGGAGGTAGCAGTCATGCCCGCACTCGCACACAGGCAGCACCGATTCACGTTCCCGGACCTGCCCGAATGGTTCGAGACCCTCCCGCCGCACTTCGCCTGGCCTCAGCTGGCCGACCTGTACGACATGAAGATCGAGGAGTACACCAAGGGCGACCGGTACGTCATCCGGGCGGAGATCCCTGGCATCGACCCGGACAAGGACCTCGACGTCACGGTCGAGGAGAGCGTCCTCACCATCAAGGCCGAGCGCAGTGAGCGCGACGTGGACAAGCACCGCTGCGAGATCCGGTACGGCTCCATGAGCCGCAGTATCGCCCTGCCCAAGGGCGTAAAGGAAGACGACGTCCGCGCCGAATACACCGCCGGTATGCTCACCGTCAGTGTGGGACTCGGCGAGGAGAAGGCGCCGGCCAAGCACATCGAGGTCACACACACCTGACCGACCGCACGCACCGGGCGAAGGGCAAACCCCGTCCGCCCGGTGCGGCTGCGAGCGGTCGGTGACAGGCCGGCCAGGCCGCGCGGTGCGAAGGCTGCGCCCTTTGCCGATCAGGGCGGACGCGACGTCCTCATGCACCGGCGCCAGCGGCGAGGCACAGAAGGGGGGGTTCAGCTGCTGGGGGCGCCGGCTTGGGGGTATTTGACGAGTATCTCTTGGAGTTTGGCTACGAACCGAAGCGATTCATCATGCTCACGCTGCCATACGTTGCGGCCGAAGATCAGCCCGGTGGCGCCTGCCTCCATCGCCTGGCGGGCCTTTTCCAGCATGGCCTCGTCTCCTGCCTTTTCTCCGCCGGAGACCAGTAGCAGGGTGCGATTGGCGGACCGCACCACCGCGTCGATGGCTTGCGCGGGGGAGAACTCGTGGCTGTAGGACTCCTTGACCCCGGAGACCTTCTCCGGGTGGGGAAAGTTCACCTTGACCATGTCGGCGCCGAGTTCGCTTGCCGTGCGCGCGGCGTAGTCGACGGCGTAGAAGGAATCCTTGCCGCCTTTCGCTTCGACCGCGGCGCCTCGTGGGTAGGCCCACACGATCAGCGGCATGCCGAGCCGCTGCGCGTCTTCCCGGACCTGTCGGTACTGCCGGAAGTCTGTTTCCTGAGCCGGGGTGCCGACATACAGCGTGTAGCCCACCGCGTCGGCGCCGAGGCGGACCGCGTCGGCAACGGATGCGTGCAGCGGGGACAGAGCCTCGGCATCCGAGGGGATGTCGGTCTTCCCGTTCAGCTTCAAGACCAGTGGGACCTCACCGGCGAAGTCCCAGTAGAACTTCTCGGCCAACCCGATCTGGAGGGCGATGCCGTTGAACCCTCCCTCCAGCGCGAGCCGAATGATGTAAGCCGGGTCGCTTACGGCCGGGTTGGCGAAAAAGTCGCGCGGGCCGTGTTCCAGCCCGTGATCGTAAGGCAGGAATATCGCGGTGCCGTTCCGCATGCCGTGCTGGTGGAGGATCCGGTTGAGGCGGGCCTTCTTCCCCGTGCCGAGCCCGGCGCCGTAGATGCCTGATTGTGTCTTCATGCCGCGATGCTCACATGCGGATCCAAGAGCCCGGAAGGGCCGGTTGGTCCCGATTTGCGAGACTGAACGGCTCCGCGCGCGACGCCGTCTGCTCGGCGAAGGCGCCAAGGCGCGAAGGTGGGTCGGACCGGTCGGACCCCGGGCTGCGGCCGCCGACTCGATGGATGCTCCAAATCCGAGTCGGCGGCATCCGTGTCAGGAGGCCGCGCAGACGACCTCGACGAAGTGGCCCACCTGCTCCTCCGGCAGGTGGCGGGCGAGGTCGGCTTCACTGATCATGCCGACCAGCCGGTGTTCGGAGATGACCGGCAGCCGCCGCACCCGGTGCTTCTCCATGAGGTGGAGGAGCTGGTCCGCGTCGGTGTCGGCATCGACGGTGATGGGCTTGCCCTGTTCGAGTTCGCCCGCCGTCATGCGCTTCGGGTCCTTGCCCTTGGCGAGGCACTTGATGACGATGTCGCGGTCGGTGATGATGCCGTGCAGCCGGTCGTCCGGCCCGCAGATCGGCAGGGCGCCGACGTTCAGCTCGCTCATCCGGCGGGCCGCGTCCTCCAGTGTTTCGCTTTCCTGAACGCAGGTGGCGCCGGTGTGCATGATGTCCTGGGCAGTGGTCATGGCCGCCTCCAGGGGTTGGTGCGGGGGCGGGATCCAGGGTGTCGGCCCCGCCCATGCCGGTGGGGCATACGGCCAGCATCCGCTGTTCCGATTCACAATGGAATGGGCCGATTGGCCTGGTCTGCCATTGTGGACGGGCTGGCGGCCGGCAGGGCGTCCGACAGGTCGGGATGCCCGGGCGGCAGCTCCCGGTGGGCCCGCGCACCCGGTAGGCGCACCGCTGCCGTGCGGAAGCCGAGGTTTCTCCTGTCCGGAAGGGCCGCCTGTCTGACCTCGTACGACGACGTCGCGTCAAGGACCACGCTGTCCGAAAGCGCGGCTTCGTCGTCCGTCGGGCCGCGGAACCTGAGGCGTCCGGGGCCTGCGGGGCAGGCTCAGCCCTTCGCCGGGGCCGTGGGGCGCCGCAGGGCCGCCAGCTCGGGCGGATCGCGCAGGACGCTCCAGGCGACGGAACCGAGCAGGTCCGCGAGGCGCTGGAAGACATCCAGGAACAGATCATCGACGGTGAGCACGCCGACGAGCCGGTGTCCGTCCAGGACGGGGCGCCGTCGCACCCCGGCCCTGCGGAAGGTCCGGTAGGCGGCCTCGACGTCATCGGTGGCATCCAGCGTGGCGACGGACGGGGACATCAGGTCGGATACCGCGGTGTCCGGGTCGCCGCCCTGCGCGAGACACCGCACCACCAGATCACGGTCGGTGACGATGCCCTGCAGGCGGTCGCCCGTCGCGACCAGGACGGACCCCACTGCAGCGTCTTCCATGCGGAGAGCCGTCTGCCGGACGGTGGTGTCCGGGGACACCGTGACCGGGGGCGCCATCATGTACTCCGAGACCTTCATGGCCCAGTCCCCTCTCGGACGACGTCGAAAGTGACCTCGGGTGGACGCTCGAGGGTGTTGTGAACGGTGCACCGCTCGACCACGGCGAGCAGTGCGGCGGTGCGCTCGGGCGACAGATCCGGCACGGTAAGGCGGAGTGCGGTGGTGGCGACGCGCGCCGTGCCGTCCGTGGCCATCGTGCAGTTGGCTGCCATGGCCGTCTCCTTCGCGGAGCGGATTACCTGAGTGTCCACGCTACGGCCTGTACGCGGCGCGGGTCGCGTGACCCGGGTACGGGGTCCGAGTGGCCCATGCGCCCCGCCGGGCGGCGGACCAAGCTGGAAGACAGGGGATCCCAAACGGGGGCGTATCGCCGCCCCCGAGCCAGAGGAGGCCGTCATGGCGCGCCCTGTCACGGTGGGGCTGGACGGTTCCCGGGAGAGTCTTGCCGCGGCCGGCTGGGCCGCCCGTGAGGCGCGGTTGCGGGGCGTGCCGCTGAGGCTGGTGAACGCCTGGCCCGCGGAGCCGCAGCCGGAACTGCTGCCGGAGCGGGAGGCGGCCTGGCACCACTGGGCGGAACGGGCCCTGCGGACGGCACGGGCCGAATTGGCCATCGCGTACCCGGACCTGGTCATCGACGCGGAGCAGGTTTCCGGCTTTCCCGCCGGTGTGCTGCTTACGGAGGCGGAGCGCGCGCAGGTGCTCGTGCTCGGCTGCCCCGAGGTCGGGTCCGTCGCCGGTTTCTTCCTCGGATCGACCGGCATGGAGCTCGCGGCCACGGTGATCGCTCCCGTGGTGCTGGTACGGGCCGACAACGGCGATGCCGCTGGGGGCGAGGTGATCGTGGGGCTCACACTGCGGCGACCGTGCGACAGCGTCCTTGAATTCGCTTTCGCCGCCGCCGCCCGTCGCGGCAGCGTCCTGCGTGCTGTCCACGCAGGACGGGTTCCCGGGGTCCTGAGCCACGCTCCATGGCTGGGCGACACCGACCTGCGCGACGCGCGGGAGGGTTCGGGACGCGCGCTCAGCGCGACGCTGGAGCCCTGGCGGGCGAAGTTCCCCGAGGTGCGGGTCTGCGAGGAGGTCGCCTCCGGCAGTCCGGCCCGCAGGCTGGTGAGCGCGGCGTCCGGCGCGGCGCTCCTGATCGTGGGCCGCCCTGCGCACCCGCATGGCATGGGGGCACGCATCGGGCCCGTGCTCCAGGCCGTGGTGCACCACGGCGCCTGCCCGGTCGTAATCGTCCCGCACGAGTGATCGGCCCGCGCGGATGACCACACGAGACAACGCACGAAGGGAACGGTCATGAAGGCATTCGTTTTCCACGGTCCTGGGCAGTCCGCCTGGGAGGACGTCTCCGACCCCGGCATCGAGGACGCCGCGGACGCGATCATCCGCGTCGACGCCGTCACCATCTGCGGCACCGACCTGCACATCCTCAAAGGTGATGTGCCGGACGTCCGGTCCGGCACGATCCTCGGCCACGAGGCCGTCGGCGAGGTCGTCGAGGTAGGCAGCGAAGTCCGCACGGTCCGGCCCGGGGACCGGGTGCTGGTCTCCTGCATCATGGCTTGCGGGCGGTGCCGGTACTGCCGGGAAGGCGCGTATGGGCAGTGCCGTGGCGGCGGGGGCTGGATCCTCGGCCACCTGATCAACGGCACGCAGGCCGAGTACGCACGGGTGCCCTTCGCCGACCTGTCCGTGCACCCGCTGCCCGGCGCGGTGGACAGCCAGGACGCGGTGCTGCTGGCCGATATCTTCCCCACCGCCTACGAGGTGGGTGTCCTGAACGGCGAGGTCCGCCCCGGGGACACGGTCGTCGTGGTCGGGGCCGGGCCCATCGGGCTCGCCGTGATCGCCACGGCACGATTGTTCTCGCCGGGCAGGATCATCGCGGTCGACCTCGCACAGCCCCGCCTGGAGGCGGCCAAGCAGCTCGGCGCGGACGCTGTGGCCAACGTCGCCGAAGGCCCCGAACGGCTGGTCGCGGACCTCACCGAGGGCCTCGGGGCGGACGTGGTCATCGAGGCGGTGGGCGTGCCCGAGAGCTTCGAGATGTGCACGCGCATGGTGCGCCCGGGCGGGCACGTGGCCAACGTCGGCGTGCACGGCAAGCCCGCGACGCTTCACCTGGAGGACCTGTGGCTCAAGAACGTGACGATCCGAACCGGGCTTGTCGACACGTACTCCACCCCCACCCTGCTGCGGATGATGACCGCCGGGCGGCTGCCCGCGTCGTCGCTGGTCACCCACAGCTTCGAACTCGACGCCATGGAGGAGGCGTACGACGTCTTCTCCCGGGCGGCCGACACCGGCGCGCTGAAGGTCGTGCTCGGCGGCAAGCACCACGACGCGGTGGCTCTCACGACCGCGTGAACATGAGAGGACGTGACCGGCCATGACCGAGCAGACGAAGGCCACCGGGGACATCGGCCGCCGGATCGCCCTGCGGCGCGAGCAGCTGGGCCTCACCCGGGAACAGGTGTCCGACCGCGCGGGCACCGCACCCGGGTACCTGCAGTACGTGGAGGAACAGCCCGCCGCAGCGCCGGACCTGGGCTTCATGCTGCGGCTGGCCGAGGCACTGGAGACCTCCCTCAGCCGCCTGCACGGCGGCGACGCCGACCTGCCGCCCGGCACCGGCCGGGCGGCTCGCCATCCCGAACTGGTGGAGCTGGCGCCCGATGAGTGCTGGGCCCACCTGGCCACGCACGGGGTGGGACGCATCGCGGTGTCCACGCCCGACGGCCCCGCCATCGCCCCGGTCAACTACACCGTCGCGGACCGCGCCGTCGCCTTCAGGACGGCGGCCGGCGCCACGCCCGCACTGGCCGCCGGCACCGAGACGGCGTTCGAGGTCGACCACATCGACGAGGCGCTGAGCCAGGGCTGGAGCGTGCTGGTGGTGGGCCACGCCGACCACGTCACTGACCCGGGCGCCGTCCGGCGGCTCGCCGACGCGGCCCGCACCGGGCCGTGGGCGGGCGGCGACCGTGAGCTGTGGGTGCGCATCGAACCGGTGCGCGTCACGGGACGGCGGATCCTGGTGCGCTGACGCCTGCCGTGAGTGTGCCCGAACGGGTAAGCCCAGAAGGACAGTTGGCCCCCGCGCCCCGCTGTCAGCCCGGCGGACAGCGGGGCACAGGGACAGGCGCATACGACACCGAGCCGCTGCCCGGCCACTATCCGGTCTCCATGGGCCTGCCGCTGCTCAAGGAGTCCCGCCTCAACCACCTCGGCAAGCGGGCGTTCCAGTGGCTGTACTGGAACCGCCTGCTGCCCGGCCGTGATCTGCCCGGCATCGGCTCGGCCATGCCCCGGCGCGGCAAGACCCACCAGCACGCCTGACCGCCCCTGCAGGAACGAACGGTGTCCACCATGGCCGATATCACCATGGAGAAGGTGTCGATCATCGTCTCCAAGGTCCTGGAGACATCTACCCGGCCCTGATCATGGCGAACGGAGCCCGCGCCGTAGGGCGGCCCGTACCGAGCGGTGCCGCGGAACTCGGCCACCGCCGTCTCCGGGGAGCAGGCCGGGCCCATCGTGGAATAGTGGAGGCAGAGACGGATCGCCTTCGCCATCAGGCCCGTCGTTTGCCGGAGGGAGGCCCCCGGTGCCGGTCCGAACACTCGACACGAAGACTGTGACCGCCCTCGTCGAGGACGCCACAGCCGCCCCATCCATGCACAACGCGCAGCCGTGGCGGTTCCGCTTCTTCCGCGCCCGCGGCACGTTCCATGTGCGCTCGGACCTCGAACGCACCATGCCGCACTCCGACCCCGACACCCGTGCCCTCCACCTCGGCTGCGGCGCGGCCCTGTTCAACCTGCGTGTCGCCACCGCCCGAGCGGGCTGGGAGCCGGTCACCGAGCTACTGCCAGACCCTGCGGACCCGCAACTGCTGGCCACGGTCCGACTGGCCGACACCGCGCACCCCGACAGCGCCCTCGCCGTTCTGCATCCCGCCATCCGCCGTCGGCACACCAGCCGCCATCCGTTCGAGGAGAAGGACATCCCGAACGCCGTGCAGGCAGCCCTGGCCGAGGCCGCCCGTCTGGAGGGAGCGCAGCTGATCTTCCCCGGTGAGTGGCATGCGCAGGCGTTGCTGGACCTGGTGCACGACGCGGAGGGGCGCGACGCGACGGACCCGGGCCGCTCCGAGGACCTGGCCCGCTGGACCCGTATCGGCGCCGGTGCCGCAGCCACGGCAACCGACGGGATCCCGGAGTCCGCCCTCGGGCCCCGCAAGCGGGGAGGGCGTGCTCCAGTGCGCGACTTCGCAGGCAGGCGCCCGGTGGCCGGCCGCGGCGCGGCCGAGTTCGAGAAATCACCGCATCTGGTGCTGCTGGGCACGGCCGACGACCGGCACAGCGACTGGCTGCGCGCGGGCGAGGCGATGGAGCGCGTCCTGCTCCTGGCCACCGTGAACGGGCTGTCCACCTCGCTCACCTCGCACGCCCTCGAATGGTCCGATCTGCGCTGGATGGTGCGCGACCCGCAGTCAGGGATGGGGTACGTGCAGATGGTGCTGCGCCTCGGCTACGGCCCCCCAGGCCCCATGACAGCGCGCCGCCCCTTGCGAGACGTCTTCGATATCGCCTGAGCCGCGACGCGCGCCCCGACAAGGGGGCCGTTGGGTCCCGGGCAGCGACCGGACGGCCCCTGCCCGGGACCTCGTGGTCGTTCGACGATGGTCTGGACAGCCCGGACGTTCCGGTGAAGGAGGCAGCCATGATCCCGAACCCGCCGACCGTGGGCGATGTGATGACCTCGACCGTCGTGGCCGTGGCCCGCGGTGCGTCGTTCAAGGAGATCGTGCGGACGCTCGCGAAGTGGAAGGTCAGCGCCGTAACGGTCCTGGAGGGCCGGAACCGGGTGATCGGAGTGGTCTCCGAGGCGGACCTGCTGCGCAAGGAGGAGGCCCGCGACGTCGCTCCGCTCCCCGGCGGAGAGACGGCCAGGGCCGAAGCGGTCACCGCCGGGCAGCTGATGACGGCTCCCGCCGTCACCGTCCGCGCGGACGCCTCTCTCGCCCAGGCCGCGCGGGCCATGGCGCTGCACCGGGTCAAGCGGCTGCCCGTGGTCGACGCCGAGGGCCGGCTGAGGGGCGTGGTCAGCCGCGGTGACCTGCTCAAGGTGTTCGTGCGGCCGGACGCGGACATCGCGCGGGACGTACGCCGCGTGGCCGCCGAGTGTTTGCCCGCCTCCTGGGAGTCCGTGGAGGTGCGCGTGGACGAGGGTGTCGTGACGCTCGGCGGCCTCGTCCACGACACCTCGGTGGTGCCGCTGGCAGCCCGGCTGGTCCGTACCGTCGAGGGCGTCGTGGATGTCACCTTCGACATCACCTCCAGCCCTCCGGTAACCGTCAGCTGAGCGCGGCGCGGCCAGCTTCCAGGCGGGCGATCGGGACCCGGAAGGGCGAGCAGGAGACGTAGTCCAGGCCGGCCTGGTGGAAGAAGTGGACCGAGTCGGGGTCGCCGCCGTGCTCGCCGCAGACTCCGACTTTCAGGCCGGGCCGGGAGGCACGGCCCTCGGTGACGGCGATCCGCACCAGGCGGCCCACTCCGTCGCGGTCGAGGGTCTCGAACGGCGAGACCGGGAAGATGCCCTTGGCGAGGTAGGTGGAGAAGAAGGCCGCCTCGACGTCGTCGCGCGAGAAGCCCCAGGTGGTCTGGGTCAGGTCGTTGGTGCCGAAGGAGAAGAACTCCGCGGCCTCGGCGATCCGGCCGGCGGTGAGCGCCGCCCGGGGCAGCTCGATCATAGTGCCGACGGGGCAGCCGACATCGGTGCCGGTCTCCTCGGACACCGCGGCCAGGACCTGTTCCATCTCGTCGCGGACGATCCGCAGCTCCTCCACCGTGGCGGTGAGCGGGACCATGATCTCCGCGCGCGGGTCGCCTCCGCCGTGCCGGCGCTGCGCGACCGCCTCGCCGATGGCCCGTGCCTGCATGGCGGTCAGGCCCGGCACGACCAGGCCGAGGCGCACGCCGCGCAGGCCGAGCATCGGGTTCTCCTCGTGGGTGCGCTCGACGGCCTCCAGAAGCCGCAGGTCGCGGGCGTCCGGGGTGCCACCGACCGCCTCGACGGAGGCGATACGGACGGCGAGGTCGGTGCGGTCGGGCAGGAACTCGTGCAGCGGCGGGTCGAGGAGGCGGATGGTGACGGGCAGGCCGTCCATGGCCGCCAGGATTCCGGTGAAGTCCTCGCGCTGGAGCGGCAGCAAGGCCGCAAGGGCGCGTTCGCGCTCGTCATCCGTACGGGCGAGGATCATGGCCTCGACCAGTGGGCGGCGCTCGCCGAGGAACATGTGCTCGGTGCGGCACAGGCCGATGCCCTGGGCGCCGAAGCGGCGGGCGCGGGCGGCGTCCTGCGGGGTGTCGGCGTTGGCCCGCACGCCGAGGCGGCGTACGGAGTCGGCGTGCCGCATGACGCGGGCCACGGCGGCGGTGCCGGTCGCGGACTCGTCGCCGGTCTCGAAGGACCGCATCACCGCCGAGCCGACGAGCGGCAGAGCGCCGAGGTGGATGGTGCCCGCGGTGCCGTCCACGGACAGGACCGTGCCCTCGGCGACCACGGTGCCGTCGCGGGTAGTGAAGTGCCGGGCGGCCAGGTCGACGGTGAGTTCCTCGGCGCCGCAGACGCAGGTCTTGCCCATGCCGCGGGCGACCACGGCGGCGTGGCTGGTCTTGCCGCCGCGGCTGGTCAGGACCGCCTGGGCGGCGACCATGCCCGGCAGGTCGTCCGGGGTGGTCTCACGCCGTATGAGCACGACCTGTTCCCCGGCGGCGGCTCGGCGGACGGCTTCGGCGGAGGTGAAGACCGCGGCGCCGACGGCCGCGCCGGGCGAGGCGGGGATGCCGTGGGCGAGCGGGGTGCCGGCCGCCGTGTCGTCGAAGCGCGGGAACATCAGCCGGGCCAGCTGCTGCCCGCTCACCCGGTCCAGCGCCTCGTCCGGGCCGATCGTGCCGTCGTCGGTCAGCTGGGCGGCGATGGCGAAGGCGGCCTCGGCGGTGCGCTTGCCGACCCGGGTCTGGAGCATCCACAGCCTGCCGTGCTCGATGGTGAACTCGATGTCGCACAGGTCGCGGTAGTGCTCCTCCAGGATCCGCATGTAGTCGCGCAGTCGCGTGTACGTCAGCGGGTCGAGCTCTTCGAGCCGTTCCAGCGGCAGGGCGTTGCGCACCCCGGCGACGACGTCCTCGCCTTGTGCGTCCGGCAGGTAGTCGCCGTAGGTGCCCGGGCGGCCGGTGGCCGGGTCGCGGGTGAAGGCGACGCCGCTGCCGGAGTCGGGGCCGAGGTTGCCGTAGACCATGGTCTGGACGGTGACGGCGGTGCCGAGGTCGTCGGGGATGTGCTCGCGGCTGCGGTAGAGGCGGGCGCGCTCGCCGTTCCAGGACTGGAAGACGGCGTGGATCGCGCGTTGCAGCTGCTCGGTGGGCTCCTGCGGGAACTCCTCGCCGGTGGCGTCGCGGAAGATGGCCTTGAAGTCCTCGGCCAGCAGCCGCACGTCGTCCGGTTCGGGTCGGCGGGCAAGCGCGGCGGCGAACAGCTCGCCGTCGACGCCCATCACGGTGCTGCCGAACATCTGGATGAGGCGCCGGTAGGAGTCCCAGGCGAAGTGCTCACGCCCGGAGGCCTTGGCCAGGCCGTGTACGGAGTCGTCGTTCAGGCCGATGTCCAGGACCGTCTCCATCATCCCCGGCATGGAGAACCGCCCTCCCGAGCGTACCGACAGCAGTAGCGGGTCGTCCGGGTCGCCCAGACGCCGCCCCATGCGCGCCTCCAGCGCCGTGAGGTGGACCCCGAACTCCTCGCCCAGGCCGTCGGGTTCCTCCCCGTCGGCGAGGAAGGCCCGGCAGGCCTCGGTGGTGACGGTGAAGCCGGGCGGCACCGGCAGACCGAGGCGGGTCATCTCCGCCAGGTTGGCACCCTTGCCGCCCAGGAGGTCCGCCATCTCGCGGCGGCCCTCGGCGAATCCGTACACGTACTTCGGCATGACGGGCCTTCCCCTTCTCACATCTGTCGGATGGCGGTTTCAGTCGTGCGGGACGACCGCGACGGGCGCGGCGGCGTGGTGCAGCACGCCATGCGTGACCGGGCCGATGCGGGCGCCGACGGGCACACCGCGGGTGCGGCGGCCCACGACCACCAGAGACGCCTCGGCTGCCGCGTCGACGAGGTGGTTGGCGGCCGGGCCGACCGCCGCGTGTGCGGTCACGTCGACAGCGGGGTACTTCTCGCGCCACGGGAGCAGCGCCTCGGCCAGGGCGCCCGTCTGCTGCTCGGCGAGTTCGGCGCTGAGCCGGGGGTCGATGGTGGCCCCGTAGCCGTAGTAGGGCGGAAGGCTCCAGCCGTGGATGACGCGCAGCCCGGTGGCGCGGCGCTGGGCGGCGTCGAAGGCGAACTCGATCACGGTGTCGCTGGGCCGTGCCAGGTCGAGGCCGAGCAGGACGTCCCGGTACGGCGAGTGCGTGGAAGGCTGCCCGGAGGCATCGCGCAGGTGCTCGTCCTCCTCCCGCTCGCCCGCCCGGACCAGGACCACCGGCCGAGTCGCGTGGGCCACGACCGAGAGCGCGACCGAGCCGACCAGGAATCCCCCGATCCCGCTCAGGCCGCGCGACCCCAGCACCAGAAGCTCCGCTTCCCCGGCAGCGGCCAGCAGCGCGTCGACCGGCTGCTTCTTGACCTGTTCCGCGTCGATCCGCAGATCGGGGTGGCGCCGCCGCAGCTCCTGCGTCGCTTCCCGCGGCACACGCTCGGCCCAGTGGCGCTGGGGCTCGGTTCCGGCGAGCGGGGCGTACGAGTACGGCTGCCAGTCCCAAGCGTGCACGAGGCGCAGCGGCACCCCGCGGAGCCCGGCCTCACGGGCAGCCCAGTCCGCTGCGACCAGACTCTCCGGTGAACCGTCCAGACCTGCGACAACGGTGCGTGACATGGTGCCGACCTCCTTCATGGGATCCCGATTCCATGCTCCCGGCCGGCCAGGAGCCGAGGGAGGGGTCGCAGGTCCCTGCCCCTGTGCCGACCGGCCCATGCGGGCGGGTCGTGCGGTCAGAGGTCGAGCGTGCGGGAGTCGCCGGGGGCGATCGTGAGAGTGCGGCCGCCCAGGACGACGCGGATCGGCGCCTCCTCGGAATCCGGGACACTGATGCCCAGCCGCCCGGAACGCACCCGCAGGCCCACCCCCCAATGCCCCCGGTAGCGTACGGAGAAGCCGAATTCCTTTAGTTCCGGCAGCGGCGCCGGGTCGAGCCACAGGGCGTCCTCCCGGGTCTCCAGACCGGTCAGGCCGCGCTGTACGAGGTCGAGGGTGCCGGCCATGGCGCCCAGGTGGATGCCCTCGGCGGTGGTGCCCCCTTGCAGGTCGGCCACGTCACCGGTGAGGGCCTCCTGGAAGTACGGCCACGCCTCGGCGCGCCGGGACCGGGTCAGCACCCAGCCGTGGACAAGGCCGCTGAGGGTGGAGCCGTGGCTGGTGCGGGCGAGGTAGTGGTCGACGGTCGTGCGCCAGGTGTCGTCGTCGAGGGGATGCCCGAGGCGCCCGAACAGGCCGGCCAGCTCGGCGGGCGAGAAGAGGTAGCCGAGCATCAGCACGTCGGCCTGTTTGGAGGCCTGGTAGCGGTTGACGGTGTCGCCCTCGGCCTCCAGGATCCGGTCCAGGCGCCGGATGTCGCCGTACCGCTTGCGGTAGCCGTCCCAGTCGAGCCCGACGAGGTCGCCATAGCCCTCGAACTGGCTGATGACGCCCTGGTGGAAGGGCACCCGCAGACGGCGGGAGACGTCCTCCCACCGCTCCAGTTCGGCCGGCTCCAAGGCGATGCGTTCGAAGAGCTCCTTGCGGCGCGGGCCCGGCAGTGCACGGGCGAGGTCCAGGGCACGGGCCAGTACCCAGGCGGCCGTGACGTTGGTGTACGCGTTGTCGTCCAGCCCGGGTGCGTCGGCGCCGGGATACCCGTCGTGGTATTCGTCGGGGCCGACGACACCGCGGATGCGGTAGCGCTCGTACGAGGGGTCCCAGGTGGCGGTGTCGGCCCAGAAGCGAGCGATCTGCAGCAGCATCTCCGCGCCCGCCGTGTGCAGGAACTCGGTGTCCCCGCTTGCCTGGCCGTACTGCCACACGTTGTAGGCGACGGCGGAGCCGACGTGGCGCTGGAGCCGGGAGTGGTCGGGCAGCCAGCGGCCGGAACGCGGGTTGAGGTGCAGGGACTGGGTCTCCTCGCGACCGTCGCTGCCGCTCTGCCACGGGTACATGGCGCCCTTGCGTCCGGCCTCGGCCGCCGCCCGGCAGGCGGCGCCGAGTCTGCGGTGGCGGTAGGCCAGCAGGGCCCGGGAGACCTCGGGAAGGTGGAGGTTCAAATAGGGCAGGACGAACAGCTCGTCCCAGAAGACATGGCCCCGGTACGCCTCGCCGTGCAGCCCCCGCGCCGGTACGCCGACGTCCAGCTCGGCGGTGTGCGGGGACAGCGTCTGCAGGACGTGGAACAGGTGCAGCCGCAGGACGTGACCGGCCTCGTTCGGCACCTCCAGCTCAGTGCGCCGCCACAGGCGTTCCCAGGCGGCGGTGTGGGTGGCGAGCAGGCCGGGGAAGTCCGGTGCGCGCCGCACCCGGTCGATGGCCGCGTGCTGGGGGTCGGTGATGGCCGGGTCGCGTGAGGTGTGCAGCGCCACGGTCTTCTCCACGACGACCGTCTGCCCGGCCGCGACCGGCACCGTCAGGCGGTGCACAGCGGCGCGAGCCCCGGGTTCGAGCACACGGGCCGTCGGGACGCCCTGCGTAGCGCGGGTGCGGGCGGCCATCGCGACGCGGATGTCGGAGGCCGAGGTGCGGCAGCTCAGCCACACGGTGTCCGTGCCCGAGGCGCCCGTGTGCCAGCGGGTGAGATGACGGCCGTTCAGGTCCCGGTAGCGGTCGACGCCCGCGTTGGTGACATCGCCGTCGATCGCGGACTCGACCACCAGCTCGCCCGACCAGCCCTCCGCCGTGAACTCCGTGCGCAGCGCGGCCAGATGCGGGTCGCCCATGTGCACCAGCCGACACTGCTCGACAGCCAGTACTCGGCCCTGTCCGTCTCTCAGCCGCATACGGCGGGTCAGGGTGCCCTGACGCAGGTCGAGGGACTGCCGGTACTCCAGCAGGGAACCGCCCTCCGAACCGGCGTCCGGGCTGAACCAGGTACCGCCGTCGGTCCGGAAGCGCAGCGGGAGCCAGTTCGGCAGGTTGACCATGTCCTCGTTCTCGACCGCGCGCCCGGCCACCTGCGAGGTCAGGCGGTTGAAGCAGCCCGCGACGTAGGTGCCCGGGTAGTGCGCCGGACCGGCGGCGGTCTCGGGGGCGGCGCCGCGCGTGGCGAAGTAGCCGTTGCCCAACGTGCACAGCGACTCGCGCAGCCGCTCCTGCGCCGGGTCGTAACCCTCGTAGCTCCAGGTCCAGTCGGGCATCGTCACTCCTCCCCGGTCAGCAGCTCCGCCAGGTCACCGACCACCAGGTCGGCCCCGTGCTCGCGCAGGTCGGCGGCGCTGGTCGGCCCGTCGGTCCGGTCAACGCCGACCACCAGGCCGAACCCGCCGCGTCTGCCTGCCTCCACCCCGGCCAGCGCGTCCTCGACCACGGCCGCGTCCCCGGCCGGGACACCGAGCCGCCGCGCCGCCTCCAGGAACAGCGCCGGGTCCGGCTTGCCGGGCAGCCGCAGCCGGGCAGCCTCGTCGCCGTCCACCACGGCACGGAACAGGTCCCGTACGCCTGCCCGGTCCAGCACCACGGCCCGTGCCGTCCGCAGTCGCACAACGAGCGGGGACGCGGGTGCCATGGGGGGATCCCTTCGCGGCGGGACGTGCTTCCCCTCCATGGCACCACGACTGACGGCAGTCACAACCGCGCCGCGACGTGTTCCGTGAGGTCGAGGAGGCGGTTGCTGTAGCCCCACTCGTTGTCGTACCAGCCGAAGACCTTCACCAGGTCGCCGTGTGCCTGAGTGAGGGGGGCGTCCACGACGCATGAAGCGGGGTCGCCCACGATGTCGCGGGAGACGATGGGTGCGGTGCTCACCCGCAGGATGCCGCGCAGCGGTCCCTCGGCGGTCTCGGTGAAGGCGGCGTTGATCTCCTCGGGCGTGACCGGCCGGCGCAGCAGCAGGGTGAGGTCGGTGAGCGACCCGTCCTCGGCCGGGGCCCTGGACGGCGATGCCGTCCAGGGCCCCGGCCAGGGCGGGGACGACGAGGCCGACGGCGCGGCGGGCCGGGAGTGGGTGGATGGGCGATGGGATCAGACCAGCCAGCTGTGGTCGCGGACGATCGGGAGCTGTGCCCAGGCCTTGCCGAGTCCCCAGGTGTTGCCGGCGGAGGCGACGGCGAGGGCGACCAGCACGGCGGCGTAGATGATGTGGTAGTCGACCAGCGGGTTGGGCGACATGCTGAGCGAGCCGTCCGAGAGGTGCTTGGCGAGCGGCCATTCGGCCATCCACATCAGCGCCATCATGGCGGTGCCGGCGACGGCGGCGAGCCGTAGCGCGACGCCGCTGACGAGGGCGAGGCCGACGCCGAGCAGGCCGAGCATGAATAGCCAGTTGGCCCATCCGGCCCCGGCCCAGTCGTGGAAGGTGGACTCCATCAATCCGGCGGCGACGCCGCTGAGGAAGCCCTTGGTCGGCGAGCCGCCGTCGATCCAGCCCTTGCCGGAGCCGGTCGCGTAACCCCAGCCGAAGGTCTTGTCGAAGAAGGCCCACAGGAAGACGAACCCGGTCAGCAGCCGGACGCCGGCGAAGACGTGCGCGCGGGTCGCCGTGGCCGTCGCGGTCGCGGCCTCACCGGACGCGGGAGCGGTCCCGGAGCCGCGCAGTGACGGGAGGTGGAACCCCGTGTGACGGCGCGGGTGCGGGGTCTCGTGGACTGCCATGATGCCCATCCCTTCAGAGTTCTGGAGGCGTTGTGTGGTAGCTGTTCGCTTCTCGTTGCACCTTCAATGTCCCGCTGTCACGGCTGGGGGCGGAGGGGTCGGCAGGTCCCTGTGCGGGGCCGAACGTCCCTGTTCCCAGGGCCCGTTCAGCCGTTCCAGGTCCAATCGGCGACCTCGGGGAGGTCTGTGCCGTGCTCGCGGATCCACGCGTGGTGACGAAGGCGGGTGTCCTCCATCAACTGCCGTACGAGGGCGGCGCGGACAGCAAGGCCGGGGACGCGGTCGATGACGTCCATGACCAGCCGGTAGCGGTCGAGGTCGTTGCGGACGACCATGTCGAAGGGCGTGGTGGTGGTCCCGATCTCCTTGTAACCGCGGACGTGCAGGTTGCGGTGGCCGGTGCGGCGGTAGGCGAGGCGGTGGATCAGCCAGGGGTAGCCGTGGTACGCGAAGATGACCGGCTTGTCGCCGGTGAACAGCGCGTCGTATTCCGGGTCGGACATGCCGTGCGGGTGCTCCTCGTTGGGCAGCAGCCGGGCGAGGTCGACGACGTTGACGACGCGGACGGCCAGCTGCGGCAGGTGCTGGCGGATCAGCTGAGCTGCCGCCAGCACTTCCAGGGTGGGCACGTCACCGGCGGCGGCGAGGACGACGTCGGGTTCCTGGGTGCCGTGCTCCGTGCCAGCCCAGTCCCAGATGCCGGCGCCGCGTGCGCAGTGGGCGCGGGCGGCGTCCAGGCCGAGCCAGTCGAAGCAGGGCTGCTTGCCGGCGACGACGACGTTGACGTAGTCGCGGCTGCGAAGGACGTGGCCGGCCACGGAGAGCAGGGTGTTGGTGTCCGGCGGGAGGTAGACCCGTACGACCTCCGGTGCCTTGTTCAGGACGTGGTCGATGAAGCCGGGGTCCTGGTGGGAGAAGCCGTTGTGGTCCTGCCGCCAGACGTGCGAGGTGAGCAGGTAGTTCAGGGAGGCGATGGGGCGGCGCCAGGGCAGGCGGCGGGTGGTGCGCAGCCACTTGATGTGCTGGTTGACCATGGAGTCGACGATGTGGACGAAGGCCTCGTAGCAGTTGAACAGTCCGTGCCGGCCGGTGAGGAGATAGCCCTCCAGCCAGCCCTGGCAGGTGTGTTCGGACAGGATCTCCATCACTCGGCCGTGCCGGTCCAGGTGTTCGTCGGTGTCCAGGACCTCGGCCTGCCATGCCTTGCCGCTGGCGGCGTAGACGGCCTGGAGCCGGTTGGAGGCGGTCTCGTCCGGGCCGACGAGGCGGAAGTCGCGGCGGCTGGAGGTGGCCTCCATGACGGATTCCAGCAGGCTGCCGAGGACCCGGGTGGGCTCGTGCAGGGTTGCGCCGGGCTTGTTGACCTCGACCGCGTAGGTCTCCAGCGGCGGGATGGGCAGTTCGTGCAGCAGCAGGCCGCCGTTGGCGTGCGGGGTGGCGCCGAGTCGCCGCTCGCCCTCGGGGACGCAGGCCAGGACCTGCTCGGTCGGCCGGCCGTCGGCGTCGAAGAGCTCCTCGGGCCGGTACGAGCGCATCCAGGCCTCCAGCATCCGCAGGTGCTCGGGGTTGTCGCGTACGGCCGACAGCGGGACCTGGTGGGCCCGCCAGGTGCCCTCGACCGGCAGGCCGTCGACCTCGGCGGGGCCGGTCCAGCCCTTGGGCGTACGCAGCACGATGACCGGCCAGCGGGGCCGCTCGGTGACGTTCCCCTCGCGGGCAGTGCGCTGGATGACGGCGATCCGGTCCAGGGCGGTGTCCATCGCCCGGGCCATGGCGGCGTGGACAGTGAGCGGCTCGTCGCCGGTGACGTGGATGGGCTCGTGGCCGTAGCCGCGCATCAGGTCGTCGACCTCGTGCGCGGGGATGCGGGCCAGCACGGCGGGGTTGGCGATCTTGTAGCCGTTCAGGTGCAGGATCGGCAGCACGGCGCCGTCGTTGACCGGGTCGAGGAACTTGTTGGAGTGCCAGGACGCCGCCAGCGGCCCGGTCTCCGCCTCGCCGTCGCCGATGACGCAGGCGACCAGCAGGTCCGGGTTGTCCAGCGCGGCGCCGTAGGCGTGGGACAGGGCGTAGCCCAGCTCGCCGCCCTCGTGGATCGACCCGGGCGTCTCGGGGGCCACATGGCTGGGCACCCCGCCGGGGAAGGAGAACTGCCGGAAGAGCCGGGCCATCCCGGCCGCGTCCCGGCTCACGTCCGGATACGTGTCCGAATAGGTGCCCTCCAGCCACGAGTTGGCCAGCACCGCCGGTCCGCCGTGCCCCGGACCCCAGATGCACAGGGCGTCCTGGCCACGGGCCTTGATGACCCGGTTGAGGTGGGTGTGGACCAGGTTCAGGCCCGGCGAGGTGCCCCAGTGGCCGAGCAGCCTCGGCTTGACCTGCTCCGGGCGCAGCGGCCCGTCCAGCAGCGGATTACCCATCAGATAGATCTGACCGACGGCCAGGTAGTTCGCGGCACGCCAGTGGGCGTCCAGCGCCCGGAGCTCCCCGTCGGTGAGGACGGCGGGAGCCGCTGCCGGGACGTCGCGGGTGGGGTCGGGCCGAGTCATGAGGGCCTCCTCGATGGGGGTACGCAGCCGTACACGTTCCACCATGCGGTGCGCGCGCACGCCGCCTCTTGGGCCGAATGGGCCCAGTACCCGGTCGGGGAGGCCCGGATCGGGCCACGTTCATCGGTCGGCCCTACACCGGTCGACCGGGACCGGCGACGGCTGGCGCCGAGGCTCCCGTCATTCGCCAACTGGTAGCCGCCGGCATCCTGGTGATCTGCGAGGGAGGCGGCGGCGTCCCCGTCGTGCGCGACAGCACCGGCGGTCAGTGATGCGTGTGGTGCAGCGGCCGCGGGCTCAGCCGGGGCGCTGTCCGCGCCTGACGGACCTGGGCCGACCGTGTGCGCCGGTGAGCGTGCCGGCGGTCGAGGAACGACTCGGTGGCGAGCGTCGTGGCGACGGTGAGCAGCGTCCCGGCGATCAGCAGCAGAGTGAACAGGTCCAGAAGTGGGCGTTCAGGGTGGTGTTCATGGCCGTCGTCTCCTCACGCGGTTCACTCGGTGCCCTGCCGTCAGCCTGACTCGTAACCCCGGTTCGAACACCGGGCCGAATGTCCTGTTCCCGGACCGGTCGGCCCTCTCTCCGCCCGTAGAGTCCTCGCCGTAGGAAGAGACGTCGGCGGGCGGAGGGACGGGCGTTGACCGAATCTCCTCACAAGGGGCGGACCTGGGAGCGGCTGCTGCCCGGGATCGCGGTGTTGGCCGGCTACCGGCGGGCCTGGCTGCGCGGCGACCTGCTGGCCGGGGTGACCGTGGCGGCGTATCTGGTCCCGCAGGTGATGGCGTATGCCGGGCTGGCGGGGCTGCCGCCGATCGTGGGGCTGTGGGCGATTCTGGCGCCGCTGGTGCTATACGCGGCGCTCGGCTCGTCGCGGCAGCTGTCGGTGGGGCCGGAGTCGACCACTGCGCTGATGACCGCCACCGTGGTCGGGCCGCTCGCGGCCGGCGACCAGACGCGGTACACCGTACTGGCGGCGGCCCTCGCGGCGGTGGTCGGGCTGTTGTGCCTGCTGGCATGGGTGGCGCGGCTGGGCTTCGTGGCGGAGCTGCTGTCCCGGCCCGTCCTGGTCGGTTATATGGCGGGGGTCGCCCTGACCATGATCGTGGACCAGCTGTCCCGGCTGACCGGGGTGCCGGTGCGCGGGACGGAGTTCTTCCCGCAGCTGCTCTCCTTTGCCCGGCATCTTCCGCAGCTCCGCCCGGCCACGGCGGTCTTCGCCGCGCTGGCCCTGGCGGTCCTCTTTGTGGTGCAGCGGTACTGGCGTGCGGTGCCGGGGCCGTTGCTGGTCGTGATCCTGGGTACCGCCGTCGTCGCCGCGTTCGGCCTCGACCGGCACGGGATCGCGGTGATCGGGAGCGTACCGGCGGGTCTGCCGGGGCTTGCGCTGCCCGACGTCGGCGACCTGGCGGACCTGGTGCTGCCCGCGCTCGGTGTGCTGCTGGTCGGCTATACGGACGTCATCCTCACCGCGCGGGCGTTCGCGGCACGGGTTGGGCACTCGCTCGACCCCAACCAGGAGTTGCTGGCCCTGGGCGCGTCGAATCTCGGCGCCGGGGTGCTGCACGGCTTCCCGGTGAGCAGCAGCGCCAGCCGTACGGCGCTGGGCGACACGGCGGGCAGCCGTACGCAGGCGTACTCGCTGGTCGCGTTCGCGGCGGTGCTGACGGTGCTGTTTTTCCTCAGCCCGCTGCTGTCGCACATCCCGGCTGCGGTACTCGGTGCCATCGTCGTCTACGCCGCCGTCCGGCTGATCGACCTGCCCGGCTTCCGGCGGCTGGGCTCGTTCCGCCGCAGGGAACTGATGCTGGCGCTGGGCTGTCTGGTCGGCGTGCTCGTGCTGGGCATCCTGTACGGGGTGCTGGTCGCCGTCGGCCTGTCGGTCGCCGAGATGCTGGCCCGGGTGGCCCGCCCGCACGACGCCGTCGAGGGGTTCGTCTCCGGCGTGGCCGGCATGCACGACGTGGACGACTACCCGCAGGCCCGTACGATCCCCGGCCTGGTCATCTACCGCTACGACTCGCCGCTGTTCTTCGCCAACGCCGAGGACTTCCGCCGCCGGGCGCTGGCCGCTGTCGACGAGCACCCGGGGCCGGTGGCCTGGTTCGTCCTCAACACGGAAGCCAATGTGGAGGTCGACATCACCGCGCTGGACGCAGTGGACTCCCTGCGCCGCGAACTCGACCGCCACAGCATCGTGTTCGCCCTCGCTCGCGTCAAGCAGGATCTGCGCGACGACCTGGACGCGTACGGGCTGACCGAGGCGATCGGCCCGGAAAGGATCTTCCCGACGCTGCCCACCGCCGTGGCGGCGTACCAGGACTGGCGCCGCCGCCGGAGGTAGTCAGGCGTGGGTTCCGTCCTCCGGATCCACGGGACCGGGACGAGGAGGACCGGGCAGTGGGAGTGGTGGAGCAGAGCGTGGGTGATGGGGCCCAGTGCGGTCGGGCCGGTCAGGAAGGACGCGTTGCCTTCGTACGGGGTGTAGTTGGCCTGGATGAAGTCGCGCGCGTCAATATGCTCGCGCCAGGTCCGGCCTGCGAAGCCGCGCCATGCGCCGATCGCGGTGTCCATGCCCGTTCGGGCTGTCACGGTCATCGCTGCCTCACTTCTGCACTTCTGCGTACGTCGTCGTCCTGCTTCGATGCCTGCCATTTGCCGAGACGGAGGGCAGGGCCTGCCGAGCCCGGCCTACGGGCCGTTCGGCACTGTCTGCCGGGGACCGCTGGGCCGGGCTCGGGCGGTTGCCGGGGAGGGGGTCAGCTCGTCTGCGGCACGATCGCCACGGGGCAGGCGGCGTGGTGCAGCATCGCGTGGTTCACTGGGCCGAGCTGCATGCCGAAGGAGCCGTGCCTGCGCCGGGCACCGACCACGAGTAGATCCGCCGAGACTGCCGCGTCCAGCAAGGCGTCGCGCGCCGTGCCTTCGCGCGTCTCACGACGCACAGCAACCCCTGGGTGCTCACGGGCCGGGGCGCGCAGCGCGTCGTCCAGAAGCCGCTCGGCCTCGCGCCGGTGCGGATCGGCGGCCTCGGCCTGGTGCGTCGGAAAGTCGGGCAGCTCGCGCGCCGGGCAGCGCCAGGCGCGTACGGCATCGAGCCCGCCGCCGCGCAGTTCGGCCTCACGGAAGGCGAACGCCACAGCCGCCTCGCCCTCGCCCGCTTCTCCGACGCCGAGCACCACGCGGCCGAAGGTGCCCTGGGCGTTGGGCTGTGCTCCGCGTACGACGATCACCGGGCACTGGGCGCGGGACGCCACCGCCAGACCGACCGATCCGAGCAGCGCGCCGGCGAGTTCGCCCCGGCCGCGGTGCCCGGTGACGAGCGCGAAGGCTTCGCGGCCCTCGCGCAGGAGCGCCGACACGGTGTCCTCGGGCAGCACGTCGGTGGAGAGCTTCACGTCCGGGTTGCCCAGCCAGGCCCGTTCCGCCGCAGAGGCGATGATGTGCTCGGCCATGACCCGCTCGGACGGCCTGCCGGGGCCGAAGGACGGCATCCTCCCTTCGTAGCGCTCCCACAGGGACGCGTACACGAGACGCAGCGGCACCTCGTGCCGTGCTGCCTCGCCCACGGCCCAGTCCACCGCTTGCAGGCCTGATTCCGATCCGTCGACACCGACCACCAGGGGAAACTCCATCGTCCCCACCGCCTCTCGTGCGTTTGCCGATCGCAGCTCTCGCATTGGCAGCGTGGCACTGTCCCGTCATGGCGGGCGAGGGGCCGGTGCGGTCCCAATCGGGGACGGTCGGCCGCTGGACGGAGGGCCGACCGGCCCACGCGCGGCCGGCCCTCCGTGCGGACAGTGGAGGTAAGGGGGCAACCGGGCGAAGGAGGCGACGGCCGTGACCATGCAGCATCGATGCGTCAGGGACCTGATGACAAGGGAGGTCGTCCGCGCAGGCCGGGACACGGCCTTCAAGGAGATCGCCAAGCTTCTCGCTCAGTACGGCATTACGGCCGTCCCCGTCGTGGACGACGGGGACCGTCCCGTGGGCGTGGTGTCCGAAGCCGACGTGCTGCGCAGGGAGGCGGATGCGATCACGGCTGAGGGGCTGATGACCAGCCCGGCGGTCGTCGCCCGCCCGCAGTGGACCGTCGTGGAAGCCGCCCGGGTGATGGAGAGCCACCATGTCAAGCGCCTTCCCGTGGTGGACGACGCCGGTCGGCTGATCGGCGTCGTCAGCCGCAGCGACCTGCTGCGGGTCTTCCTGCGGCAGGACAGCGCGATCCGCGAGGAGATCCAGGGCGACGTCCTCACGCGGACGCTGGGCCTCGCCCCCCACTCCGTGACCGTCCATGTCGTCGACGGACGCGTCACCTTGAACGGCACCGTCGGACAAGCGAGCCTCACCCCCGTCCTGGAGCGGCTGTGCCGCGGTGTGGACGGTGTGGTCGACGTCCGGAGCCATCTGGGTCACAAGCTCAATGCCTGACCGACCGCGCCGGACGGATCGGGGCCGAACGGCCCTCTCCCCGCCCCCGGCCAGCCCCAGCCGGTCACCCGCGCGTCGGCGGATCGTGGAAACGGCATCCGAGGAGAAGAGGACCGCGATGACTGACACCACGCACAGCGTGCGAGCGACCCACGCGCTGCTGGCCGACGGCCGGACGGTGGAGATACGGCCCGCGCGGCCGGAGGACCACCACCAGGTGCTGCGGTTGTACGAGGAGATGTCGGCCGAGAACCTGCGGTTGCGGTTCTTCGGAGTGAGCCGGCTTTCGGTCCGGATGGCCGCGGACCGGCTCTGTGCCCCGCGGCGGCCCGGCCACCGTACTCTGATCGCCGCCTTCGACGGCCGGATCGTGGGCGTCGCCGAGTACGAGACCGGCACGGATCCTCCCCCTGGCTCCGCCGGGGGGACCCCCACCTCTGCGGAGATCGCCCTGGCGGTCGCCGACGACTTCCACCACTACGGCGTGGGCACCCTGCTCCTGGAGCACCTGGTGCATGCCGCCCGCCAGGACGGCATCACGGCCTTCACCGCCGATGCCCTGGCCGACAACCACCTGATGCTCAAGGTGTTCTCCGACCTCGGTCTGAATACTGCCCGCCGCTTCGACGGCACCGAAGTGCACTGCACCGTGACGCTCACCCCGGACGAGCACTACCTGTCGGCGGTCGACGAACGCGGCCGTACCGCCGATGCCGCGAGCCTGCGGCCGCTGCTGCGCCCGAGCTCCATCGCGGTGGTCGGAGCGGGCACCAAGCCGGGGTCGGTGGGCCGCGCGGTCCTGAAGAACATCCACCGTGCCGGCTTCACCGGCCGCCTGTACGCCGTCAACCCGCATGCCCACGCCATCGAGCACACACCCTGCTTCCCTGCCGTGACCGCACTTCCGCGCCCGCCCGACCTCGCGGTGCTCGCCGTGCCGGCGCACGCCGTGCCGGAGACGGCCGAGCAGTGCGGCAAGGCCGACGTGCACGCCCTGGTCGTCCTGACGTCCGGCCTCGACTCCGGTCAGGCGGCCGCCCTGCTGGCCACGTGCCGCCGCCATGGCATGCGGCTGGTCGGCCCGAACTGCCTGGGCATCGCCAACACCGAGGAGCCGGTGCGGCTGGACGCGACGTTCGCCGCGCACTGCCCGCTACCCGGCACGGCCGGGGTCGCGGTGCAGTCCGGCGGGGTCGGCATCGCGCTGCTCGGCGGGCTGTCACGGCTCGGGATCGGCGTGTCGAGCTTTGTGTCGCTTGGCGACAAGTACGACGTCAGCGGCAACGACCTGCTGCAGTGGTGGGAGGACGACGGCCGTACCGGCCTGGCCCTGCTGCACCTGGAGTCGTTCGGCAATCCGCGCGCCTTCTCCCGTACGGCACGACGGGTCGCCCGGCGGATGCCGGTGCTGACCGTCGACGCCGGCCGCTCCACCGCAGGCAGGCGGGCCGCGGCCTCGCACACCGCCGCGGCCGCGACGCCGACGATGACCCGGCAGGCGCTGTTCACCCAGGCCGGGGTCATCGCCACCCGTACGATCGGCGAACTACTCGACACCGCAGCCCTGTTGCACTCCCAACCGCTCCCGGCCGGGGCCCGGGTGGCCGTCGTGTCGAACGCGGGCGGCGCGGGCGTCCTGGCCGCCGACGCCTGCGCCGAGGCGGGTCTGACCGTCCCCGAACTTCCCACCGGCCTGGTCACCGAGCTGATCGGCCTGCTCCCCGCAGGGGCGAGCGCCACCAACCCGGTCGACGCCACCGCCGCCGTGGGCGCCGAGACCCTGCGGGCCTGCGTGGACCGGCTCTGCGCACACGGTGCCGTGGACGCGGTCCTGGTGGCCCTGGTGCCCACCGCACTGGCCGACGCGACCGGCGACGATCCCCTCCGGGCCCTCACCCACGCCGCCCCGCAGCAGCCCTCCCGAACGGTCGCCGCGGTCCTCCTCGACCAGGCGGACCGGGTCCGGCTCCTGCGCACCCCGGGCGGCGGCGCCCTCCCCGCGTACACCGACCCGCAGGACGCCGCCCGGGCCCTGGCCCACGCCGCCGCCCGCGCCCGCTGGCTCGCCCAGCCGCCGGGTACGGTCCCGGAGCTGACCGGCACCGACACGGCAGGCGCCCATGCGCTCGTTGACGCCTTCCTCACTGTGAACCCCGAGGGCGGCTGGCTCGACCCCCGTACGTGTGCGGACCTGCTGGACCGCTACGCCATCCCGCACCTTCCGCAGGCCTGGGCCGAGTCCGAGCAGGAAGCCATCGACGCGGCCGCGCGCCTCGCCGACGGCCGCGTGGTCCTCAAGGCCCACTGGCCGGGCCTGCTGCACAAGAGCGACCAGTCTGCGGTCCTGCTCGACCTGGAAGGCGCCGCGCAGGTCCGTGCCGCCTACCGTGACCTGTCGGCCCGGTTCGGTGACGTCATGACCGGCGTCCTGGTCCAGCCCATGGCGAAGCGCGGCACCGAATTGGTCGCCGGCGTGGTCCAGGACGAGGTCTTCGGCCCCCTGGTTCTGTTCGGCCTCGGCGGCACCGCCGCCGAAATCCTCGCCGACCACGCCGCCCGCCTCGCCCCGCTCACCGACCGCGACGTACACGACCTGATCACCGCACCCCGTTGTGCCCCGCTGCTGTTCGGCCACCGAGGCAGCGGACCGGTCGACCTGGAAGGGCTGGAGCAGCTGCTGCTGCGGCTGTCGCAGCTGGCGAGCGACCTGCCCCAGCTCGCCGAGGCGGACCTCAACCCGGTCATCGCCCGGCCCGACGGCATCACCGCCCTCGACGTCCGCATCCGCCTTCTGCCCCGCCACGCCCACGACCCGTACCTGCGCCGCCTCCGCTGACCTCTGAAGAAGCCGGAAAGGAGAACGCCATGAAGCACCAGAAGACCGGCAACGTGATGACGAGCGACGTCGCCCGGGCGGTGTACGCAACGCCGTTCAAGGAAGTCGCGGCGCTGCTCGCGCAGCATCGCATCAGCGGCCTGCCGGTCGTGGACGAGGACGAGAAGGTCATCGGGGTCATCTCCGAGACCGACCTGATGATCCGTCAGGCCGAACAGGAGTATGGCGGGATGCGGCGCTTCCGCCTGACCCGCTCCGCACGCAGGGCGGCCGTCAAGGCCCGCGCCCGCACCGCCGGGCAGTTGATGTCCACCCCGCCGATCACCGTCCGCGCCGACGATTCCATCGCCCGCGCCGCCCGCACCATGGCCGAGCACCGCGTCGAACGGCTGCCCGTCCTGGACGAGGAGAACCGCCTGGTCGGCATCGTCACCCGCCGCGACCTGCTGCAGATCTTCCTCCGCACCGACGAGGACATCCGCGCCGAGGTGATCGACGAGATCCTGGTCCGCACTCTGTGGCTCAGCCCGCACGCCATCGGCGTCTCCGTCACCGACGGCGTCGTCACACTGGACGGCCGGCTGGAGCGGCAGAGCGAAGTCACCATCGCCGCACACATGACCGGCCAGATCAACGGCGTGGTCGCCGTCGTCAACCACCTCACCCACCGCTACGACGACTCTCGGCTGCGCCCGGCCGAACCGGCGGTGCACGGCGTCGCCGACGACTGGCTCCGCAAGCTCTGACGAAGGGCGGACACCGTGTACATGTACGGCCACGGCATGAACGGCTGGGGCTACGCCTTCATGGCCCTGGGGACTCTCGGGTTCTGGACGCTGGTGGCCATCGCCGCGGTGGCGCTGGTGCGCCGCCGCCCGGCGGCCGGGCCCCACGTCCCCGGGCCGTCCCCGCAGCAGTTGCTCGCGAGCGGTTCGCGCGCGGCGAGATCCGACGACGACGAGTACTACCGGGGTCTCGGCACCTTGGAACAAGGCGAGCCGCCACACAAGACGAGGTGAACCACGATGACCGCACAGCGCGTACTCATCGCCTACGGCACGAAGAACGGCTCCACGGCCGAGATCGCCGAGTGGATCGCCGAGGAACTGCGCGAGCAGGGCATCGACACCGACGTCCGGTCCGCCGCCGCGGTCCGCGACATCGCACCGTACGACGCCGTGGTGCTGGGAGCGGGCCTGTACGCGGGCGGCTGGCAGTGCGACGCCGCCCGTTTCGCCCGCCAGCACCGTCAGGCACTCACCCAGCGGCCGGTCTGGCTGTTCAGCAGCGGCCCGCTCGACGCCTCGGCCACGGAACGCGAGATCCCGCCCGCGCGGGGCGTGGCCCGCATCATCGCCCGGCTGGACGCCCGCGACCACGTGACGTTCGGCGGCAGGCTCACCGAGGGTGCCGAGGGCTTCATCGCCCGCCAGATCCTCCAGCAGGGCAAGGGCGGCGACTTCCGCGACCGCGAACAGGTCCGCACGTGGGCCCACGACATCGCCGCCGAGCTCACCCCCGCCGCGGAACATCGCTGACCGCGGTGACGCAGCGCATGGGCCGAGCGGCCGGGCGACCCGGACCGCCCGGCCCATGCCCTGAACAGCGGCATCGTCCCACGATGGTGGTGACAGCTCCTGTGGCTGCCGAACCGACATCACTGGCCCGGAGGGCCGTCATGACCACCACCACATCAAACCTGCTCGGGGTGCTGCCCCCGGAGGGCCGCGAGCGGCTGATGGAGCTCGCCCGCGAGGTGTCCTTCCCCGCAGGCACCCGCATCTTCGAAGAAGGACGCAAGGCCGACTGCTTCTGGATCATCCACACCGGCTCGGTCACCCTCGACCTCCACGTCCCCGGCCGCCGCGCCGCCGCCGTCGAGACCCTCGGTCCCGGCGACCTGCTCGGCTGGTCGTGGCTCTTCCCGCCGTACGCCTGGCATCTGGGCGCCGAAGCCCAAAGCCCCGTACGGGCAATGGAGTTCGACGCCACCGTGGTGCGAGCCCTGTGCGAGGCCGACCCGGTGTTCGGGCGGGCCATCTCCCGCCGGATCGCCGAGATCGTCGCGCACCGGCTACAGGGCGCCCGCACCCGCCTGCTCGACCTGTACGGACCGCACGGCAGCGGCCCCCTGCGATGAGCGCCGTCCGGCTCACCGCCGGCCCGGTGAAGGAGGACCCCATGCATGGCACC
>NZ_RJVR01000038.1 GCF_003999195.1 Streptomyces soli | reverse complement strand
GCCGACTCCACCTCGCCGCCCCCGGCACCTAACCAGACACCAGCCCAGCACCCCCTCCGACGTCAACCCCCGAAGGACTTACGGCGCCGACCACTAAGGACTCAGATCAAAATGAGGCTTTCAGTCGTCGCCAGCAGATGATGGCGCAGCCGAGGGTGAGGAAGGCTTGGTGGATGTCGGCGCGGATCTCCCAGCGGATGCGCAGGCGGCGGAACCAGTGCAGGAGCGCGAAGGCTGCTTCCACGACCCAGCGGTTCTTGCCCAGGCCGCTGCCGTGCTCGGTGCCGCGGCGGGCGATGAGCGGGCGGATGCCCAGCTCGCGGACCTGGCGGCGGTAGATGTCGTGGTCGTAGCCCCGGTCGGCGTAGAGCACGCCGGGGCGCCGACGCGGCCGTCCGCGCTTGCCGCGGATCGGCGGCACGGCGTGGATCAGGGGCAGGAGCTGGGTGATGTCGTTGCGGTTGCCGCCGGTCACGGTGGCGGCCAGCGGGATGCCGTGGGCGTCGACGATGACGTGGTGCTTGCTGCCCGTCTTGCCACGGTCCACCGGTGAGCGCCCGGTGGCATCCCCGCCCTTCAATGCCCGCAGGTGCGAGCCGTCGACCGCTGCTCGGGACAGATCGAGCTGGTCAGCGGCGCGTAACTCGGCGAGGAGCAGTTCGTGCAGCTTCTGCCACACGCCCGCGTCGTTCCATTCCCGTAGTCGGCGCCAGCAGGTGCTTCCTGATCCGTAGCCCAACTCCTGGGGCAGGAACTCCCACCGGATCCCGGTGTACAGCACGAACAGGATCCCGCACAGCGTACCGCCTCGTGTTTCTTGCAGGTGCGGTCGGCGGTCGCCGCGGTCTCCAGCGCGTGCACAAGTCCCTTCGTGGGTACCGCCCGTGTGGTGGGCGTGCTTCGGCGGTGGTCACGGGCTCGGTTTCCTTCTGATCGGGCTGTTGGACAGCGGCGGCGGGTGCGTTCTCGGTTTCCGGTGCGGCCATGGCGGCCAGCCGGCGCTGGAGCGTCTCCCGCGCTTCGGCCAGGGCCTGGGCCCAGCCGGAACGGGCCAGATCGTCCCGGAGTTGGCTTGCGTCCAGGTCGTTGTCTTTGAGTGCGCGGTTGGTGTTGGCCGCGAGGTCGCGCAGGAGGCCCAGGCGGGTCCTGTCGGGGGATCCGAGGACACGCCGCACGTCCACCCAGTCCGCCTGGTCGCGACGGAGGATGCGGTTGGCCATGCCCTTGAGCTCGGAGAGACGGTCGCGGGCGTTGTCCGTAGCGGTGCCGTCACCGCGGGTCAGCTCGTCGAGAACGTCGAGTGCTGCCACGTAGCGTTGCGCCATGGTGGGCGAGATGGGCTGGCGGCCGCGCTGGTTCGCGGTGAGCAGACAGAGGTTGCTCTCGTGGGCGAACACCCAGCAGTCCACTTCTTCGCCCGGACGCGGGGGAGCCGAGCCGTGGCGGACGGTCAGGACCAAAGGGTGGTCGACGGCGGGGGAGAGGGCCTTGACCTTGTAGCGGCCGCCGAGCCCCGGGCCGATCACCCGGACGCGGATGTCGGTGCCGATGTCGGGGACGTCGCCGTCTGCCGTGTGTGGTTCGGCTTCGGGCGGCTGTTCGGTGGTGTCGTCGGTGTTCGTGAGGGGCACGTCAGCATGGTGCTGAGGACCGTCCACGGGAACCGTGGGGTGTTGCCGAGTGCACGAGCGTTAGATTCCTGATCCACCCTGGTCCTCCCGGAACGGCGTACTCCTTGCCCTTCACCGAGTGAGAGGAGCAGGCCGTGGACATCCTCCACGAACGCTGCGCGGGCCTGGACATCAGCAAGCGGGACGCCAAGGTATGCGTGCGCAGCCCCAACCCGCGGCGACGCGCGACCTTCACGACCGAGACGACCACCTGGGCCTCGACCACCAACGCGGTTCTGGATCTGCGCGAGCACCTGATTGCCGCGCAGGTCACGCTGGTGGTGATCGAGGCCACGTCGGACTACTGGAAGCCCTTTTTCTACCTGCTGTCCGAGGGCTTGAACGTGATCTTGGTCAACGCCCGCCAGGCCAAGAACCTGCCCGGCCGCAAGACCGACGTCTCCGATGCGGCCTGGCTGGCGCAACTGGGCGCCTACGGACTGCTGCGGGCCTCGTTTGTCCCGCCCGAACCCGTCCGGGAGCTGCGGGACCTCACCCGCGCCCGGACCCACGCGACTCGGGAGCGCGGCAAGGTCGTCCAGCGCCTGGAGAAACTGCTCGAGGACAGTGGCATCAAGCTCTCCGCAGTGGCCTCCGACATCATGGGCGTCTCCGGGCGGGCGATGCTCGAAGCCCTGATCGCGGGCCAGCGCGACCCGGAGCAGTTGGCGGACCTGGCCAAACGCAGGATGCGCAGCAGGATCCCCGAGCTCACCGAGGCGATGGAGGGCCGCTTCCGCGAGCACCACGCCTTCCTGGCCCGGCTCTACCTGGACCAGTACGACCAGCTCACCATCATGCTGGGGAAACTGAGCGGCAGGATCGAGGAGGCGATGGCCCCCTTTCGTCCCGTGCTGGACCTCCTGGACACCATCCCGGCATCAGCCGCGCCGTTGCCGAGGTCATCGTCGCAGAGACCGGAGGCGACATGACCCGCTTCCCGACAGCCAAGCACCTGGCGTCCTGGGCCGGGGTCTGCCCCGGCCACCACGAGTCCGCCGGCCGATCGAAAAACACCAAGGTCAGACCCGGCAACCCCTACCTCAAAGGCGCCCTGGGCATCGCCGCCATGGGAGCCGCCCGAACCAACGACTCCTATCTACAAGCCCGCTACAGACGCCTCACCGCCAGGCGCGGAGTCATGAAAGCCCTGGTGGCTGTCGAGCACTCGATCATCACTGCGATCTGGCACATGCTCACCACCAACAGCCCCTACCACGACCTCGGAGGCTCCTACTTCACCCAGCGCGACCCCGAGCGCGCCACCCGCCGCGCGATCACCCAACTCAACCAGCTCGGCTACAGCGTCACCCTCAACCCGCTCGGCAACGCCGCCTGAACCAGCATCCCACCCGATCAGGCAGCCAGCCCCCGGCCGCCCGGACAATTCCGCCTGCCCGAAACCCGTCTGAGCTGAGCTTATTTAGAGGGCGATACGCGAGGTGATGTCCGGTTTGCTGTCACCTGAACGTGTGGCCGTGCGCACTCCGGGCTGGTCGACGGGCTTGGCCGTGCTGGAGTGACGGGGTGAGCGACCGCAAGCCCTACAAGAGCGACTTATCCGATGAACGCTGGGCGTTGATCGAGCCGGTGATCACCGCGTGGAAGGCCCGGCACCCCTCCGTCAGCGGCCACCAGGGCAACTACGAGATGCGGGACATCGTCAACGCGCTGCTTTACCAGAGCCGCACCGGCTGCCAGTGGGACTACCTCCCCCACGACCTGCCGCCGCGCGGCGCGGTCTACTACTACTTCGCGAAGTGGCGCGACGACGGCACCGACCAGGCCATTCACGACCTGCTGCGCTGGCAGGCCCGCAAGAAGAAGGGCCGATTAGCCGACCCCAGCCTGATCATTCTCGACACACAGAGCCTGCACGCCGCCGCCGGGGTCCCGGCCGCCTCGACCGGGAAGGACGCGGCCAAGAAGGTGCCAGGCCGCAAGCGCTGCCTGGCGGTCGACGTGCTCGGCCTGATAATCGCGGTCGTGGTGCTCGCCGCCTCCGCCCACGACAACGCCGCCGGCATCGCCCTGCTGGACAAGGTCGCCGCCGACACCGACACCGTGCAGAAAGCCCTGGTCGACCAGGGCTTCAAGAAGTCGGTCGTGGACCACGGCAAGCAGGTGGGCATCGACGTGGAGATCGTGGAGCGCAATCCGGCCGATACCGGGTTCGTCCCGCAGGCCAAGCGGTGGGTCGTGGAGCAGACCAACGGGATCTTGATGCTGTATCGGCGCCTGGTCCGCGACTATGAACACCGCCCGGCTTCTTCCGTCTCCCGGGTGTACTGGGCGATGAGCGATGTGATGGCCCGTCGGCTGACCGGTACCTCCACCCCCACCTGGCGCGGTGCATGAACGGCGGACAGACCCTCGCAGCGCTGCTGGCGAGGCTGGAGGAGCGCCAGGCGCAGATCGCTGCGCAGGCCGAGGCCGCCCGCGCCAAGATCGCGGAGCTGACCGCGCTGCTGGGCGAGCTCGTCCGGGCCGCCGAGCACCTGACGATCACCCGCAAAACGCTGCTGGAGCTGCCCGACGAGCCGCCGCCGGCGCCGAGCCCGGTACTGCCGGACCATCCGGCCTACCAGCAGATCATGGCCGTGTTCGCCCAGGCGGACGGGCCGCTGCGGGCGCGGGAGGTGTGCGAGGCGATGGACCTGCCGATCCTGCCCAAGCACACCGAGGGCATCCGCTCCAAACTCAAGCGCCTGGCCGACCGCGGAATCCTGGCCGAGACGGAGCCGGGCCTGTTCACCCAGCCGCGACCGTAGACGACCGGCGGGCCCACGACCGGCTCACCTATCCCAAGCACAACGACGAAAAGAACATAAGCTCACGTATCGCCCTCTTACGCGTTAGAGTCGTCGGGCCGGGGAGTTGCCGCCCCCCTTCCAATATTGTTAATTCTACTCTCTTATGTCGAGGAGCAACATCAAAGGGTGACTGACGGCGTGATGTGTGCGGGCTCCTACCTTCGGCGGTGAGTCGTCTGCTGTCGGAGCGGGCGATGAGACCGTGAGGGTGGGATCTGGTGACCAGCAGCCGCCAGGGCGAACACGACGACGCCATGCGGACCTTTGTAGCCGCCGATGAGCGTCGCGTCGTTGATTCTCCGCAGCGGCGGCCACAACTTCGCGGCTGGAAACTAGAACTGACGCAGGCTACACCGTGGCTCGCGCGCTATCTGCGTGCCTCTGCAACTGTCGCCGAGGGCCGCCGGCTCCCTCCAGACCAACGGCACGTGGCTGTCTCGGACATGAACTTGTGCCGGAAACGCGCAGCTATCCGGTCCTGTACTTGGCCGTCATCGCCGGCGGACAACACGAATCCGCAGCCCGTCCTGGGCAGGGCGCTGGCCTGGCGGTGTGGCACAATCCGGCCAGTTGTTGGCAGTGCGACAGGAGTGTGATGGACACCCCCATATCGCAGGGCTCGCGCCGGTGGTCTGCCGCCGGGGAGTGGGTGCTCGGTACGGCCATGATGGTGGTCGCTTGGCTGCCCCTGATCCTTGTCGGTCTCGTTCTGTTCGGTCTGGCCGCGGCCTGGGGTGTCTGGACGGTGGCCATGCTGCCGGGGGTGTGGGCGCTGCGCGGTTTGCTGGGGGCGGTCAGCGGCCGGGATTCCTTGCCGGGCCGGGCGGTGCAGCCCGGTGACGAGCCTGAGCTGACCGCACTGGTCAGGGATGTGGCCGAGCGTCTCGGTTTCCGGGCGCCGCTGTTGGTGCGGGTGGTCCCGGTGCCGGACGCGGCGCTCGGACCGGCGAAGGTCTCGGGCGTGCGGAGCTACGTGCTGCTGCTCGGCCTGCCGCTGCTGCGGGCGATGACCGCAGCACAGCTGGCGGCCGCGGTCGCGCATGAGTTGGCGCACGAGCAGCATGCGCGCGACCGGCGTACGGCGTGGCTGCTGGCGGCCCGTACGGGGCTGGCGGAACGGCTCGAAGGCCGCTTCCGTCCGCTGGCCACTCTCGCGGCGCCGCTGCTGCGTGCTTCCCGGCGGCGGGCCTGGGAGACGGAGTTTGCGGCCGACGCCGACTCCGCCCGGGTCGCGGGCGCAGCCGCGACCCGCGAGGCCCTGGAGCTGACGGGGCCGCTCGGCGCGGCGTTCGCCGGGATCGGCGAGTCGTGGTGGTCCGATCTGGAGAAGGACAACGCCTATCCGGAGGATTTCTACGAAGCCTTCGAGGCCGCGCTGCAGGATCCGCTCGTGGTGCGCCGCTCCGCCCGCGTCGCGGCCGAGGAGGACGCCTTCGACCCGTACAACGCGGCGAGCCATCCGCCGATCGAGCAGCGGGTGGCCGCGCTGCCGGACGGTGACGGCTCAGGCCGGTACGGCACCGAGCCGGTGGCGCTGCGGGGCGCCCGGTCGATCGAGCGGTGGTGCGTCGGGGAGCTCGCGGGGCTCGACGGCCAGGACGCCATCGCCGGTGGGAACGGCAGGAACAACCGGGGCGGCAAGCGTAGCGGCGGCGGCAGGAGGAACCGGCAGGAGGCCCTGCGGCCGGTGCGCATCCTCGATCTGGACACTCACCAGTTCCTCGGGCCTGCCGACGGCGAGAGCCCGCTCCTGCTCGGCGCGACCTGCCGGGACTCCCCCGATGAGGCGCTGTCCGCCGCGCTGGACGCTGTCGCCGACGGCAGCTGGCCGCGTCTGGCCCGCAGGATCGAACCTCAACTGCGGTGGGTCCCCGGCCGAGCGTCCGACCGCGTCCCGCGCGGTGATGGCCGGATCCATCGGCGCGGTGCTCGTGACCGCGCTGCGGGAGGGCGGCTGGGAGTACGCCAGCCGATGGATGAGCACGGTGCTGGTCGAGCCGGACGGCACCGTCGTCGACCTCTACGAGATTCTCGTCATCGCCCTGCACAGCGGCGACCCCGCCCCTGTGCGGGCCCTGCTGCAGCCGGCCGGGACGGACGTGGCGGCATGAGACGCCCCGGCCCTGTGCTGCGGGTCGCGCTGCTGGGAACGGCCGACGCCGTGGCGGGCTTCGCGTTGCTCGCCGCCTGGCTCGGCATACATGCGTACGCGTACGGCAGCGCCCGCGACCGGGCCACGGCGACCGCTGACGGCCTGGTGATCGAGGACGACATCGGCGACGAAGAGGACATCCGTGTGCGGTGGACCGACGGCGCGGGCCATGAGCATGTGCAGCGCTTCGGCATCTACGACACGGGCCGTTACACCAAGGGCCGCCGCTTCCCCGTCGCGTACGACCCCGCGCAGGCGGACCCGCAGGGCTTCCCGGCCGACCCGGACGAGACCTCAGCGCAGGACGACCTCCTGGTGCCGATCGGCCTCGCGGGCGTCGTCGCGGCCGTGTTCTGCGAAGTCTGGGCCTGGCGCGGCCTGCGCTTTCGCTGGACGGCACGGCGGCCGGGCCGTGCGATGACGGCCACGTTGCTGTGCGGTGAGCGAATGTCGGGTGCTGCGGCCTGGCAGTCGGACACCACCTGGCTGGCCCTGTCGGAGGTGGGTCTGTCCGGCCGGCCGGTCCGGCAGCGGGTCATGTGGCATCCGGAGCTCGACCAGCTGTCCGGCCCGGTCACGGTGACCGTGCACGACGGTCCGGGCGCTCGCCGCCCTGTGGTTGTGGAGCTTGCGGACGGCACGCGCCTGGTGCCGCTGGGGCGGCTGCGGCACCAGCCCCCGAAGCGGGTGCTGCTCGGTGACAGCCAGGCCGTCCGGGCCGATCTGCGGGATTCCTTCATCCTCCCGGCCGGCACCGAGGTGCTGCCCGCCCGGCCATGGTGGCGGCCGGGCACCCAGGCTGCCGTGCTGGGCGCCGTCGTCGGTGCTGTGTCGGGCTTCCTCATGACCAGCGGGAGCGGGGTCGCCACCGTGGCATTCGCGGTGAGCGGGGCGTCGGTGTTCGTCAGTTCGTGGGCGCTGTCCGCCCCACAACCTTGAGGCTGAAGCAGCGCCGGGTACCCCGGGTGCTGGTCACCGACAAGTGCCGTCCTACGGGCCGCCTCACCGGGAACTGATGGGCTCGGTGGAACACCGGTCACACAAGGGGCTGAACAACCGGGCGGAGAACTCCCATCAGCCCACCCGCCAGCGCGAACGCGCGATGAAGTACTTCCGCTCACCCCGGTCAGCCCAGAAGTTCCTCGCCGCATTCAGTCAGATCTCGCCCTATTTCCGGCCCCGACGTCATCTGATGGCCGCATCCGAGTACCGGGCCGAGACGACCGTCCGCTTCGCCGTCTGGGACCGCATCACCGGCGTCACCACCCTGCCCACCACGGCCTGAACCAGGGCCAGTCACCCGGCCCCACCACGACTCACACACCTTAACCAACGCGCCAGCCCGACAAGTTGACAACGCCCTACAGGGCACTGACCTGCGCGAACATCACACAAATCGACCTCGCGCAGGCGGCTTGACAAGAGATAGGAGCATCTCCGGACGGTGCAGGCGACTGGACAGGTCACCCGCATCAACCGGAGCTTCGTTGCATAAGGACCGGGCCCACCAGACATCGTCATGCCGCCGTGACCTGCACAGTCGTGCACTCGCTAAGACTTTGCAACCGCCCTGGGATACCGTGCGCAAGTGACTGCCGGGTACTTTGGGGTAGCGTCGGTGACATGGCCTAGGCCGTGTGCAAAACGGGAAACCGCCGTAACCAGGCGTGAGAGAGAAGGGGGCCGCGCACGTGAGCACCGCAGCAGGCACCGAGAGCGGCGCTACGCCGCGCATCCCCCAGCCCAGCGCTACCCCCGAGGAACTACGCGCTGCCCTCGCCGTAGTCGCTCCTAACGCTCTGCCGACGTTCGACGAGGAGCGGGCCGGTGCTCTCCGGCGGGCTCGCGACTGTGTGAGTGCGGCCCCGATGCGGCGATTCGTCGGCCAGTGGGCGGTCTATGTCGCCATCGAGCGGCACCCCGAGCAGGCCGGGCGCCTGCGCGAGCTGGAGGCCCGCGCGGCAGTGGTCGACGACCTCGACGAAGCGCACGAGATCACAGCCGAGGTCGGCCGCATTTTGGACGCCGCCTGCGTGGAGGCGGGGGTCGCTCGCGTGGACGCCGAGTGAGCGACCATTACGAATGGCGCTGGGAATACGAGCCCGACGCCGAGCACGTCATCGTTGGAGTCCCCGAGCACATCGTGATCGAGGTCGAGCGACTGGCCGGCGAACTCGTCGCGCTCGCCGAGGTCGGGGTCGACATCACCGACATCGGGGAAGGGCCGCACCGCGGCGTCCCGGGCGGCGTCCGCCGCCTTCCGCTGCTGGCAGACGGATGGATCTACGCCCTCCCGTTGCCGCGGCTGCGTCTGGTGGCTATCACGCGCGTCGTCCCGCCGTTCACCGACTTGTAGGTGGGTAGGAAAGCGATGGGTGCGGCCGCGACCGAGCCGGTGTGGGCGCTGACGATTGGCTGGGGGTTGGCCCAGACCACGACGATGCAGGCGATCAGGAGAAGTCCGGTGGCGGCCGATATCACCAGCCGGAGCCGGGACATGCTGGTGGGGGTCATCGCGGGCTCCTGGCGGGGGTGATGGTGCCGTCGGGGGCAGTGCAGTAGGTGTGGATCGGGCCGACCACCAGGGCGCAGGGTGTGCTGCTGGGGCCGTCGTCCGGCGTGAGGTAGTCGCGTGCTGCGGCGCCGAGCGCGGGTCCGGCCAGGACCAGCAGCACCAGGGCGGTGAGGCCGGCGGCGACGGCCACCGACAGGCGGCGTCCTTCAGACATGCGCATGGCCCTCTCTGTCAAAGTGTGATGAGTCGGGTAAAGTGACCGATTCATTCAGTCGAGGGCGGAGAAGGAGGAGTGCCCGAAGTGGCCAGCACCAACGAC
>NZ_RJVR01000129.1 GCF_003999195.1 Streptomyces soli | reverse complement strand
GCCGGGGCGCCCCGGCCCCGGGCCACGGCGGCGGCCTCGGCGAGGCCCTGCGCGACCCGCTCGTTCTTGCCCGGCGAGGCGAGCGCGAGGTGGCGGGCCCGTTCGATCACGTCCGACGCCGCCGCGGCCAGCGCCGCGTGCGCGGTACGCCGGTCCTCGGGCAGCGCCTCCGCGTAGAGCGCGGCGGATATCAACGGGTGGGCGAACCGTACGACGCCGTCCTGGTCGGTTTCGACCAGCCCGAGGGCGGAGGCCACCGAGATCTCGGCCTCGGCATTGGTCCGGCCCGCGCTGCGCAGCAGGGACAGGGTGGGGCGCGCACCCGCGCTGGTGATGAGCAGGGTGCGGCGGGTCTCGGCCGACAGCATGCCGAGCCGGTTGAGCACCAGCGTACGGAGCGAGGTGGGCACCGGCAGCGGCTCGCCCGGCCGGGGCGGGGTCTTGCTCTCGGCGAGCGCCCGGCCCAGCTCCAGGGCGAAGAGCGGATTGCCGCCGCTGGTGCGGTGGATGTCCCGCAGCACCGCCCGGGGCAGGTGGCCCTGCCCACGGTCGGTCAGCAGCTCGGACACCTGCGCCCGCGACAGCGCGGGGATGCGCAGCGTCAGCGCCTGCGAGGGGAAGGCCCGCACATAGCGGTCATGGTGGTCCTGCGGATCCCCGTCGGTCCGTACGGCGCCGATCATCCGCACCGGCAGCCCGCTCACCCGGCGCGCCGCGAACGCCAGCAGCTCGGCGCTCGCCGGGTCCATCCACTGCAGGTCGTCGGCCACGATCAGCACTGGGCCCCGGGCGGCCAGCGCGCGCAGCACCGACAGCACCGCCAGCCGCAGCGCGAGGCCGTCGCGCTGTTCGGAGGACTCACTGCGACCCGTGAGCGCCGACTCCAGCGCCGCGCGCTGCGGCGCGGGCAGCGAGTCGGACACCTGCTCCGCCACCAGCCCCAGCAGATCGACGAGGGCGAGGAACGGCAGATGCGATTCCGACTCCGTCGCCGAACACCTCAGAACCGTGGTTCCTTCCCCGGCGTATTCCGCGCCGAGCGTACGCACGATGACGGACTTGCCGATCCCGGCGGGTCCGTACAGCAGGACGCTGCCCCCCTGGCTCAGCTGCCCGCGCGCACGCGAAAGCACGTCGCTACGCCCGATCACCTGGTCAGGACGGGTTCTGGCCGGCACGCCGAAGCCTTGCTCCACGGGTAGCCGCTCCCTCCGGTGTCGTGTTCGGACAATGGTATGCAAAGGATCTCGCGGTGCGGACGACTACGGTGAGCCTGTGGAATTGCGGCAGCTCCGGTATTTCGTCGCGGTCGCGGAGGAAATGCACTTCGGACGGGCCGCCGAACGCATGCATATCGTGCAATCAGCGGTAAGTCGGCAGATCCGCCGTCTTGAGGGGGAGTTGGGGGTGGATCTCTTCGACCGCTCCCCGCGTCGCGTACGGCTCACGGCGGCCGGCGAGTGCTTTCTGCCGGAGGCCCGTACGGTCCTCGAAGCGGAGCGGCGGGCGAGGGCGGCAGTGGCCGCTTTCACATCGGATTGCGCCGCCGTGCTGCGGTTGGGCACCAGTACCGGACTCGGCGAGCACCTGGACCAGGTGCTGGACGCCTTCGCGGAGCTGGCCCCCGGCGTGGGCGTGGAGCTGGTGTCGGCGCCGGCGGGGGAGCGGCTCGGGCAGGTCGCCGACGGGCGGCTCGACGCGGCCTTCGTACGGGGCGGCGGCGAACCCCGGCCGAGTCGGTCCAGGTCTGGATCCACGAGGTCCCCGCCGAGAGCTGGGGCAGTGCCGGGAAACTCGCCGCCGACAAGTAGCGGCCGTGCGTCCGGCAGGGCGTGTGGGCGTTGATCCGATCGAATGATTCTCTGCCCACACTCCGTGTCGTACGTACCCTTCTGGGCCTTACCTGTTGGATCGTCGCCCTATATGACGGTATGACAAGTCCGTCCTGGCCCACGAAGGAGTACTCAAGTGAACGCACGCTCGGGGACAATCGCCCTCGCTGCCCTGGCCTTCGGAGGCGTCGCGCTGGTCACCGCCGCGCCCGCTTTCGCCGCACCCGGCGACAAGGGCGTCGTGGACATCCGCGAGGTCGGCAGCACCACCGCGACCACGCCGGCGACCACGCCCGCCGCGCCGCCCGCGGCCACGCCTGCCACCCCTGCCACCCCCGCCGCGCCCGCCGCGCCGGCGCAGGGTGGTGATACCAGGGTCTGCCACTTCTACCTCGACGCCAGCGGTTTCGAGACCGTGAGCCAGGCCAACTGGCAGATCACCCCGGCCCCGGCCCAGGCCGGCGGCCCGACCCGTTCCGGGAGCATTTCGCTGACCGCCGGTGCCGGTGTGACGGCCGCTGTGGCGCCGCAGCTGCCGGACGGCACCTACAAGCTGTCCTGGAGCTTCCAGGGCCAGGAGATGGCCGGCAAGGAGAAGACCTTCCGGGTCGCCTGCCCCGCGACCGCCGACGAACAGGCCGGCGCCGTCCAGGCGGCGAGCACCGACCAGGCCCAGGCCAACGGCACCGGTACGAACGCCGACTGGGGCAGCGACGGCAGCGACGGCGGCGACGGCGGTGGTGGCGACGGCGGTGGCAGTGACGATGGCGGTCGTGCCGACAGCGGCGGCAGTGACGACTGGGGCAGCGACCAGGGCGGCCGCGACGACTGGGGGGGCAACAACGACAACTGGGGTGACAGCGGTTACAGCAGCCGCGCCCACCACCAGATCGCCTACTGGCCGCAGGCCGGTCCGCGCACCGGCTTGGGCGGTTCCGTCGCCGCCGCGAGCACCGGTGAGATCGCCGCGGGCGCGGCCCTCGCGGCCGGCGCCGCCGCCGGCG
>NZ_RJVR01000134.1 GCF_003999195.1 Streptomyces soli | reverse complement strand
GTGGTCGGCGTGGGTCCTGACCGCTTCCTGGCGCCGGATCTGGCGGCGGCGTACGAGTTCGTACGGTCCGGTGGGCTGACGGCGGCCGCGGAGTCCGTGACGGGCCCGCTGGCGTGAATATTAAAAGCAACAGTCCGTACAGGAGGAAGACCATGTCAGGACCCCGCCCCGTCCGGGCACCGCGCGGTACGGAACTGAGCGCCCTGGGATGGCAGCAGGAGGCCGCCCTGCGGATGCTGCAGAACAACCTTGACCCCGAGGTCGCCGAGCACCCCGACAAGCTCGTCGTCTACGGCGGTACGGGCAAGGCGGCCCGCGACTGGCGTTCGTTCGACGCGATGGTGCGCACGCTCCAGACGCTCAAGCAGGACGAGACGATGCTCGTCCAGTCAGGGCGGCCGGTCGGCGTCATGCAGACCCACGAGTGGGCGCCGCGGGTCCTCATCGCCAACTCCAACCTGGTGGGCGACTGGGCGAACTGGGAGGAGTTCCGCCGCCTGGAGGCCCTCGGCCTCACCATGTACGGCCAGATGACGGCCGGCTCCTGGATCTACATCGGCACCCAGGGCATCCTCCAGGGCACCTACGAGACCTTCGCCGCCATCGCTGCGAAGAAGTTCAACGGCACGCTGGCCGGCACGATCACCCTGACCGCCGGACTCGGCGGAATGGGCGGCGCCCAGCCGCTCGCCGTGACCATGAATGACGGCGTCGCGATCTGTATCGACTGCGACCCGCGCGCCATCGAGCGCCGCATCGCGCACTGCTACCTGGACGTGAAGGCCGACTCCCTGGAGCACGCCCTCCAACTCGCCGTCGAGGCCCGCGACGCCCGCCGTCCGCTCTCCATCGGCCTGCTCGGCAACGCGGCGGACCTGCTGCCGCGCATGCTCGCCGAGGGCGCCCCGGTCGACATCGTGACCGACCAGACCTCGGCCCACGACCCGCTGGCCTACCTCCCCGTCGGTGTCGACTTCGACGATATGGCCTCCTACGCCGCCAAGGACCCGGCCGGCTTCACCACCCGCGCCCGCGAGTCCATGGCCCGGCACGTCGAGGCTATGGTCGGCTTTATGGACGCCGGCGTCGAGGTCTTCGACTACGGCAACTCGATCCGCGGCGAGGCCCAACTCGCAGGTTTCGAGCGCGCATTCGCCTTCCCGGGCTTCGTCCCCGCCTACATTCGCCCGCTCTTCTGCGAGGGCAAGGGCCCCTTCCGCTGGGCCGCCCTGTCCGGCGAGGCCTCGGACATCCACAAAACCGACAAGGCGATCCTCGACCTCTTCCCGGAGAATGAGTCCCTGCACCGCTGGATCAAGATGGCGGGGGAGAGGGTCCACCTCCAGGGTTTGCCGGCCCGCATCTGCTGGCTCGGCTACGGCGAGCGCGACAAGGCGGGCGAGCGCTTCAACGACATGGTCGCGAGCGGCGAACTCCAGGCACCCCTCGCCATCGGCCGTGACCACCTCGACTGCGGCTCCGTCGCCTCCCCCTACCGCGAGACCGAGGCCATGCTCGACGGATCCGACGCGATCGCCGACTGGCCGCTGCTGAACGCCATGGTGAACGTCGCTTCTGGCGCGTCCTGGGTCTCGATCCATCACGGCGGCGGCGTCGGCATGGGCCGTTCGATCCATGCCGGGCAGGTCTCCGTCGCCGACGGCACGAAGCTCGCCGGCGAGAAGATCCGCCGGGTGCTGACGAACGACCCCGGCATGGGCGTCATCCGCCATGTCGACGCCGGATACGACATCGCGGAGTCGGCGGCGGACGAGCGGGGCGTGCGCGTGCCGATGCGCGAGAGAGGCGAGTCGTGACCTTCCACAGCATGTGGGTGGAGCTGCTGCGGATCGGCCGCAGCTCCACCTCCGGCGGGTACCGCCGGTTCGCCTGGACCGGGGCCGACGCCGAATGCCGTGCCTGGTTCGAGGACCAGGCACGGGCGCGCGGACTGACGTACGAGCTGGACCGGAACGGGAACCAGTGGGCCTGGCTCGGGGATCCCGCCCAGGGGGACGCGGTGGTCACCGGGTCGCATCTGGACTCGGTGCCCGACGGCGGCGCCTTCGACGGTCCCCTCGGGGTCGTGTCCTCCTTCGCCGCTTTCGACGAACTGCGCGCCCGCCGCGTCGAGTTCACCCGGCCCCTCGCCCTCGTCAACTTCGGCGACGAGGAAGGCGCCCGCTTCGGTCTCGCCTGCGTTGGGTCCCGGCTCGCCGCGGGAGAGCTCACCGCGGAGCAGGCGCACCGGCTCACGGACGGCGATGGCATCACGCTGCCGCAGGCCATGGAGCGGGCCGGATACGACCCGGACGCGATCGGGCCGGACCCCGAGCGCCTCTCCCGCATCGGCGCCTTCGTCGAACTGCACGTCGAGCAGGGCCGCGCCCTCGACCTGACCGGCGACCAGGTCGGCATCGCGAGTGCCATCTGGCCGCACGGCCGCTGGCGCTTCGACTTCCGAGGGGAGGCCAACCACGCCGGTACGACCCGGCTCGTGGACCGCCGCGACCCAATGCTCTCGTACGCCGAGACCGTGCTCGCCGCCCGCCGTGAGGCCCGGCTCGCGGGCGCCGTCGCCACGTTCGGCAAGATCGCCGTCGAGCCGAACGGGGTGAACGCCATTCCCTCCCTCGTCCGCGGCTGGCTCGACTCCCGCGCCCCCGACCAGACGAGCCTCGACACGGTCGTCACTGGCATCGAGAAGGCGGCCCGCGAGTACGCACAGGCGCACGGCGTCGAACTCGACGTGGTCCGCGAGTCGTTCACCCCTCTCATCGAGTTCGAGCACGCCCTGCGCGACGAGCTCGCCCGCATCCTGGGCAAGGAGACGGGGCTCACGGTCCCCGTCCTGGGTACGGGCGCCGGGCACGACGCCGGGATCCTCTCCGCGACCGTGCCGACCGCCATGCTGTTCGTACGCAACCCCACGGGCATCTCGCACTCCCCGGCCGAGTACGCCGCCGAGGACGACTGCGTGGCCGGGGTGACCGCACTCGCCGACGTACTCGAAGGGCTGGTCCGCAGGTGACGCAGACGTACTGGCTGGAGCACGCCTGGCTCGACACCCACGTCGAGCCGGGGGTGGCCGTCGAGGTCGCGGCCGGAAGGATCTCGGCGGTCCGCACCGGCGTCGACTCCCCGCCGCCCAGGTCCGAGATCCTGCGCGGACTCACCCTCCCCGGGCTCGCCAACGTCCACAGTCACGCCTTCCACCGTGCCCTGCGCGGCACCGTGCAGGTCGGCTCCGGCACCTTCTGGACGTGGCGCGAGATGATGTACGCCTTCGCGGACAGACTGACCCCCGACACCTACCACGCGCTCGCCTGCGCGGTGTACGCCGAGATGGCGCTTGCGGGCGTCACCGCCGTCGGCGAGTTCCACTACGTGCACCACGCGCCCGGCGGCACCCCCTATGCCGACCCCAACGCCATGGGCGAGGCCCTCGTCGAGGCCGCCGGGGAAGCCGGGATCAGGATCACGCTCCTCGACACCGCGTATCTCGCCTCCGGCTTCGGACAGGCCCCCGACCGGCACCAACTGCGCTTCTCCGACGGCTCCGCCGACGGCTGGGCCCAGCGGGCCTCGCTGCTCAAGGAGCGCGACCACGCCCGGATCGGCGCCGCGATCCACTCCGTGCGCGCTGTCCCGGCGGCTCAGCTCGCCACGGTCGCCGAGTGGGCGGGGGCCCGCCATGTCCCGCTGCACGTCCACCTCTCCGAGCAGACCGCCGAGAACGACGCCTGCTTCGCGACGCACGGCTGTACCCCCACTCAACTCCTCGCGGACAACGGGGTGCTGGGAGAGCACACGACGGGCGTCCACAACACGCACCTGACAGACGAGGACATCGCCCTGATCGGCGGCTCGGGCACCGGAACCTGCATGTGCCCGACCACCGAGCGCGACCTCGCGGACGGCATCGGCCCCGCCGTCGCTCTCCAGCGCGCGGGCTCGCCGCTCTCCCTCGGCTCCGACAGCCACGCCGTCGTCGACCTCTTCGAAGAGGCCCGCGCGATGGAATTGAACGAGCGTCTGCGCACGCACACCCGCGGCCACTGGACGGCGGCCGCGCTCCTGCGCGCCGCCTGCGCCGACGGCCATGCGGCCCTCGGCTGGGACGACGCGGGCATCCTGGTGGCGGGCGCCCTCGCCGATTTCACGACGATCGCCCTCGACTCGGTCAGAACAGCGGGATCGGTCCCACGACTCGGCCCCGAGACAGCCGTATTCGCAGCCTCCGCCGCAGACGTACGCCACACGATCGTGGCGGGCCGTCACGTCGTACGAGACGGCGCGCACACGCTCGTACCGCATGTACCGACAGCGCTCGAGGACGCCGTCGCGGCCCTGCGCGCCTGACGCCCCCCGCCGGCCCCGCAACAGCCGGTCCCGCCACCCACGAGGACGCCATGAGCAGCACGACAGTCATCACCAACATCGCCAGTCTGGTCACCAACGACCCCTCCCTCGGTGACGGCTCCCCTCTCGGTCTGATCCAGGACGCCGCCGTCGTCATCGACGGCGACCGCATCGCGTGGACCGGTGAGTCAAGGAAGGCACCCGTCACTGACAACCGGGTCGACGCCGGAGGCCGGGCGGTGATCCCCGGCTTCGTCGACTCCCACTCGCACCTCGTCTTCGCGGGCGACCGCACCCAGGAGTTCAACGCCCGCATGTCGGGCCGCATCTACACCGCGCGTGGCATCCACACGACCGTCGCCGCGACCCGCGCCGCCTCCGACGAGAACCTGGAACGCAACCTCACGCGCTACCTCCGCGAGGCCCTGCTCCAGGGCACCACCACCTTCGAGACGAAGTCGGGCTACGGCCTGACCGTCGAAGACGAGGCACGGGCACTGCGGATCGCGTCCGCGCACACCGACGAGGTCACCTACCTCGGCGCGCACATCGTCCCGCCGGACTACGCCGACGATCCGGCCGCCTACGTCGCCCTGGTGACCGGCGAGATGCTCGACGCCTGTGCCCCGTACGCCCGTTGGGTCGACGTCTTCTGCGAGAAGGGCGCCTTCGACGGCGACCAGGCCCGCGCGATCCTCACCGCGGGCAAGACGAAGGGCCTGCACCCACGCGTCCACGCCAACCAGCTCTCGTACGGCCCCGGCATCCAGCTCGCGGTCGAACTGGACGCGGCGAGCGCCGACCACTGCACGCACCTCACGGACACGGACGTCGACGCGCTCGCGAGCGGCGACACCGTTGCGACCCTCCTCCCCGGTGCCGAGTTCTCCACCCGCGCCGAGTGGCCGAACGCCCGCCGCCTGCTGGACGCGGGCGCCACCGTCGCCCTCTCCACGGACTGCAACCCGGGCTCGTCCTTCACCTCGTCCGTCCCGTTCTGCATCGCCCTCGCAGTACGGCACATGCACATGACGCCGGACGAGGCCCTCTGGTCCGCCACGGCGGGGGGAGCGGCGGCGCTGCGCCGCGAGGACATCGGCCGTCTCACCCCCGGCGCCCACGCCGACCTGGCGATCCTCGACGCCCCGAGCCATGTCCACCTGGCGTACCGGCCCGGCGTCCCGCTAGTGTCGCGGGTGTGGCGGCGCGGAGCTCCGGTCACCTGACGTGTTGGTCTCTCTCCTCTCGGCCTGTCCCCGGCGCCCGGCCGGCCACTCACGTACCCGCCCTCTGTACCGCCCGGCCCGGCCGGTGAAGTGTGCAGCGTTGCCCCGGCTCGCGACGCCCGCTGGTCGCTGCGCGGCCGCGCAGCGCTGCGGCTGCCTTCCTCCAACTGTCATCTATCGCACGGGGTTGCGAGGCGTGGTGTTGAGTTTGTCAGGGTTGGTGGTGCCGGGCCGGGGCGGCGGTGACCATGCCCGTTCGCCTCCGGCCCGTTCCTGGGACCGCGCGGCCGAGTACGACGCCCAGATGTCCGCACCGCCCCTACCGAGCCGGTGGCATCCACCACGGTGGCCGCCACCCGAGCAGCAACTGCCGAACGCCACGCCACCATGCCCCGGCACCTCAGACCGGGCATTCGGAAATCGCGGACTGACAAGAAGGAAATGGCCAACATGTCTGCCACCGTGCTGCGCTTCCTTGACTACCCCAGAACGCCTTGGAAGAACGGCTCCGGCAGCACGCGGCAGGTGGCAGCCGCACCCCCCGGCTCGGGGCTGGCGGACTTCGACTGGCGGGTGAGCATCGCCGACGTCGGCGCCGAAGGGCCGTTCTCCGTCTTCCCCGGCGTCGACCGGGTGATCATGTTGATCGACGGCCCCGGCATGTTGATCGCCGTCGACGGCACGGAGCACCGGCTCGCCCCCTTCGCCCCCTTCGCGTTCTCCGGCCACAGTACGGTCTCGTGCCGCCTGCCTGGCGGGCCCACCCGGGACGTGAACGTGATGACCCGGCGAGACCGCGCGACGGCATCCGTGAAGGTAGCTGATGTCTTTACACACCGTGACATCGCCGCCCACTGTGGCGAGACTCTCCTGGTGCTCCTGCTCTCCGGTCAACTGGCTCTGTCCGTAAGCGAGTCGGGTGAGAGGGCGCTGGACCGATTGGACGCTGTGCGCCAGCAGGGGCCTGGTGACATCCGAATCCTGGGGCATGGCACCGTCGCCGAGATCCGGATCGGACATCGACTCACTCATTGACGCGTATGCCGTCGTGGCAGCTGGTTTTTTGAGACTACGCGGTCCCCGGCTGCTGCGGTCCGTCCAGGAGGGCCGCCGTGCCGAGCCCTCGATACAGCCGGAGGAGCAGCGTCTTGGAGACGTCCGCTGGGTTCTCGGCGATCTGACGTGCGGTTGCCTTGGTGGTGAAGGTGTATGTGTCAGCGTCGTATCGGGACGGCGCCATGAAGCTGCGCTGGCCCTGCGTCGCCTGTGCGGTCCGGCCTTGAAGCCCGTCAAAGTGCACTCCGAGCAGCCAGCCGCCGGGGTAGGAGATGGCCCCGGAAAGCTCAGTGACCAGGCGCAGCATGTCGTTGACCCTGTCGCGGAAGGTCATCTCGTATACGAGTGGCGGACCTGTCGGAGCCCTGTAGTCGGGGTTCCGGGCCGCCATCATGTCCACGATCGCGTGCCGCCCGGTGAACGTGCTGCCGGCTGCGAGGTCGATGAACCGGATCGGGCCGTCGTCATCGACTCCTACCATCCGCCCCACACCCTCGGCCGGGCCGTCAGTCCACGTGCTGAGCCAGGCACCGTGCGGCTGCCCGCTGCGCCTGTAGTTGTTCATGTCGCCCATGGCGATGTCATCGAAGCGACGGTGCTGCCCACTCTCGTTCACGATCCGGATCGCGGCCTGAGAGCACAGCTGAATCAACTGCTGATGTGCCTGCCGGTCCTTCGTGTAGTTGGCGAACATGTCTGTCCAGCCATGCGTGGGGACGGCGGTGAGGTAACCGTGGGGAACGCCGCGCTGTTCCGCCTCGATCGGGTCGGCCTGGGCGGTCGTCTGCATCTCGGGCTGGATGCGCTGGCCCAACTGGGCACGCTGGAGCATCAGGCGCTCCACCTGGTCGTCGCTGAGCGTGGTGCGGCCGCTGTCGGACCGGCCGAAGTATCGCTCGTCAGTCATGTGCGGAGCGTGCTCGGACCCCGGGATCTCGATGAGAATGAAGCCGGTTCCCGGATTCGCCGGGTCCTCCATGGGCGTCACTTCGACGTACAGCGACGGAGTGATCCTGTCCTTGGCAACGTGGTCGAGGTCGTCCTTGATGCCCGGAGGCAGCGGCATCGGGTGAGGCGAGAAAACCGGTGGCGTGGTCGACTTGTCCTCGGCCACGCCCAGGACTAGGTAGCCGCCGCGAGTCGCCATGGAGGCCATGTCCCGGGCAATTTCGGTGTGTGCCTTTTGCTTCTCGCCCTGGGTGTTCTTCCCGCTCGGCCCCGGCGTTGGGTACAACTGCCTCTTGAAGTCGATCCAGTAGCGCTCGTCGGGAAACACGCCCTTGTCGAGGGCGTCGGCAAACTCTTGGTGGGTGGTGGGGACATTCCGCGGGAGATCAGACATGACTGCCATCATCCCCGTGCCCCCGACCATTGTGTACGATTTTCTGATCCTGGGCTCAATGGACAGTCGGGTGTCCTCTGCCATCGCATGTTCAGCGTGTGCCATCGAAGTTTAGTGAGGTGGCGTTGAACGGTGGCTAGGCAGGCGGCCGACTCGTTTGGATCAGTCGGACCGCCAGGCGTACCAGAACAACGCCCCGGGCCCCGGCGAGGGGTGCCCGGGGCCTGCGCTGCTGGTGTGAGACGGCACCGGCGGCCCCCGGGCCAGTACTCCTCGTTATCCGCGTTAGCCGGGCTGGTAATCGCGGGCGGGCTGCTAGGAGCGTGGGTCAGTAATGCCAACCCCGCCGCTGGTTCATGCTCTTTGGCCTGTGTCGGAGTCGCCCAAGTACGCCCAGTACGAGGACGATCCTCCGTCTTGCGACGGCTCTATCCCCCTCTTCAACCGGATCCTGTGCCTTGTTGCGGGCCGACGGGCAGCAGGCGTCCGCCCGTGAGCTCTTCGAGTTCGGCGGCGGTCGTGGGAAAGACGGTGCGTGGAGTGCCGGCGGCGGACCAGACCTGGGAGTAATCAGCCAGGGCTTCATCCACCACAGTGGGGAGCGGCTGGGGATGGCCAACGGGGGCGACGCCTCCGATCGCCTGCCCCGTGGCCTGGCGTACCTGCTCTGCAGTGGCGCGACGGAGCTTGCCGCGGCCCCAGCGGGCGGCGAGTGCCGCAGTGTCCACCTTGTGGCGGCCGCTGGTCATGACCAGGACTGGCTCGTCGTCGGAGATGAAAATAAGGCTGTTGGCGATCGCGCCGACGTCGCATCCGAGTGCGTCGGCCGCCTCGGCCGCGGTACGCGTCGATTCTGACAGCTCGCGCACCTCCCCCAGGACGCCCGCCGCGGCAAGGGCCCGGGCCACGTGCTGGCTGCGGACGGGCAGGAGTTTGCTTTCACGCGATTCCATGTCGCTCCTTCGCTCTGGCTCGCGTCATCATGGCGTGCGTCGTTCCATAAACAGAACGTTCTTTATATGGAACGATAGATCTTGTGGGAGATTCGGTCAAACCGCAGGGCGCGAAGGAGGATCATGGAACTGGCCGTCCAAGTGGGACGCCGACTGAGGGAACTGCGCCACGCGGAAGGGCTGTCACTGTCCGAGCTGGCGCGACGGTCCAAGATCGGTAAGGGCACACTCTCCGAGCTGGAAAGCGGCCAGCGCAACCCCACACTGGAAACCTTGTACGCGCTCACGACAGCACTCAAGGCCCCGCTCAGCGCAGTCCTGAGCACAACCGCCGTTCACAACGAGATTTCAGGCAACGCCGTGAAGGCCACCCTCACCGAACGCTACGAGGACGCTGCCGCAATCACAGAGACATACCGCGTGCGCATCCGGGCCGGAACAGTCCAGGAGTCCGCTGCTCATACTTCCGGCGCTGCGGAGCACATCATCGTCTTGGGCGGCACCGCGCGCGTCGGTGAGCTCTCCGCCCCCCTCCTGATCGGCCCGGGCCAGCACGGCAGCTGGGCCGCCGACGTCCCGCACCTGTACTGCGCACCATCCGGAGATGTCGACGCCGTCCTGGTCGTGCGCTACCCGCTGGGACCGCCCGCAGAGCACCAATGATGCTGGCGGGACGCAGCGCTTCCTCTGCAGACGTGACGAAACCCCGCAGTGGTTACACCGGACCGAACAGGGTGCGCGGACGCGACACGTCTCCCTGCTGTACGTTCTGTCGGCGAGGTGCACGTGTGGCTGCTGGCCGGCCGGGTGCCCCATTCGAGGCGGCGATGATCGATGATGCCGTCATTCATTTGGCTGCATCACATGGGAGGCGTCGGTGCACGTCAGCGGGGGAAGCGCGATTGGTGATCACGGTTGGGATCTGTCCGGGCAAGTGGCTTTGGTCACCGGCGGCTCGGCCGGGCTGGGCCTGTCAATCGCGCGGACGCTTGCCCAGGCGGGTAGCGCCGTTGTGGTTGCAAGTCGGCGTCAGGACGCCTGCCGAGCAGCGGCGGCACAGATCACGGCTGCCGCCGGTGGCATAGCACTCGGTCTCGCGTGCGACGTCAGCGACGAGGATGCCGTCCACGGGCTTGTCGATGAGGTCGTCTCCCGCTTTGGCCGCTTGGACGTGCTGGTGACCAGTGCCGGTATCCAGGCCCGTGGCGACCTCTCGGATCTCGATGTCGCCACGTTTCGCAGCTGCCTGGAGGTGAACGTCGTCGGCACCTTCCTGGCCTGCCAGGCCGCCGTGCCGGTGATGCGTTCTGCCGGATACGGTCGCATCGTTACTCTCGCCAGCGCGCTCGGGCTCGTCGGAGCCGCCGGCCGTGCCGGATACGCCGCCAGTAAGGGTGCGGTGGTCCAGTTCACACGGAGCCTGGCGGTGGAGCTCGCCGACACGGGCATCTGTGTCAACGCTTTGGCACCCGGACCGTTCCGCACGCCGCTGAACGACGGTGCCGAAGACGATCCGCGCGTGCGGAGTTTCCTCGACCATCAGGTACCCATCGGGCGCTGGGCGGAGCCTCGCGAACTGACCGGTGCTGCGTTACTGCTGGCCAGCCCCGCCGCGTCCTATCTCACCGGCGTAATTCTCCCGGTCGATGGGGGCTGGACCGCGCACTAGGAGCGGGGGTCAGTAATTGACACCCGTGTGTGGTTCGTGATCATTCGTGCGGAATGATGTCGGTATGGATGGTGGGGATGGGCTGTTCGAGGTCGCGCCGGTAGAGAGCAAGCAGCCGCGGGGGCGTGCGGCGGGGGTGGACAAGCGGTTCCGGGCGTTCGATCCGCATCAGGTCCTGTTGCTGCCGCCGTCGCTGGATGACTGGCTGCCCGAGGGCCACCTGGCCCGGTTCGTCGCCGATCTGGTCGATGAGGTGCTGGACCTGGGGCCGGTCCTGTCCGACTACACCGAAAAGCGCGGCTTTCCGCCTTACGACCCCCGATTGATGGTGCGGTTGCTGATCTACGGCTACACCACCGGGGTCCGCTCCTCGCGGGCGATCGAGCGTCGTTGCGCCGACGACGTCGCCTTCCGGTTTCTGGGCGCCGACCAGGCCCCGGACTTCCGTTCCATCTCGCGGTTCCGCCGTCGCCATCTGGACGCGCTCGCCGGTCTGTTCGTCCAGTCGCTGCACCTGGCGACCAAGCTGGGCATGGTCAAGATGGGCCGCGTCGCCCTGGACGGCACCAAGCTGGAGGCGAACGCGTCCAAGCACAAGGCCATGAGCTATGGGCGGCTGGTCGACAAGGAAGAGCGGATCGAGGCCGAGGTCGCCGAGTTGGAGGCCAGGACCGCTGCCCTGCTGGCTGACGCGGAGGCCACCGACGTCGCCGAAGACCAGCAGTACGGCGTGGACGGCAAAGAGGTGGATCTGCCCGCCGAACTCGATCGGCGGGAGAAGCGCCTGGCCAAGCTGCAGGCCGCCCGCGCCCAGATCGAAGCCGAGGCCGCTGCCAAGGCCCGTCGGCATGAGGAGGACAAAGAACGCCGCCGACAGGAGCGGGCCGGCACCCACGACGAGCAGGCCGTCACCGACGCCGGGGAGAAGGCCGCCAAGGCGGCGCGTCCCAAGCCGAAGGCGCAGGCCAACTTCACCGACCCCGACTCGCGGATCATGAAGAACAGTGACGGCGCCTATATCCAGGCCTACAACGCCCAAGCCGTCGTGGACGAAGAACACCAGGTCATCACCGCCGCCGACGTCACGACCAACCCCTCGGACGCGCTGAACTACACCTCGATGCTCGACCAGTGCGCCGCCAACACCGGCGTCCACCCCAAGCAGGCACTGGTCGACGCCGGCTACTGCTCCGAGAGCAACCTTGAGGCCGCGAAGGACCGCCACACCGCCTGCGGCACCGACACCTTCATGGCCACCGGCCGCCTGGCCCACGACGAGCAGGTCCCGCCCGCACCCCGCGGACGCATACCGGCGAGCGCCACGCTGAAGGAACGGATGGCCCGCAAACTGCGGACCAAATCCGGCAAGGCCGCCTACAGCCGCCGCAAGGCCATCGTCGAACCCGTCTTCGGCCAGATCATGACCTGCCACAACGGCCGCCAACTCCTGCTCCGCGGCGAGGACGGCGCCCGCGGCGAATGGCGACTACTCGCCGCCTGCCACAACCTCCGCAAAATCTTCCGACACACCGGAACCGCCGGACTGGCCACCGTGACGGGCTGACCAACCCGGCCTCCCACCCCTGTCACCCTCCCCACAGGCCGCATATCTGACGGACAGGACCCGAACGGCCACCTCACAGACGCTGGCCAGAAGCGACTACGACGACTGCAACCGAGTCCATCGATCACGGCCAACTGGCCACCTGCCCGTTACTGGGACACGCTCCTAGGTGATGACGTTCAGGCGGTTGAAGGCGTTGATGAGGGCGATGACGCACACCAGGGCGACGAGCTGGTCGTCGTCGTAGTGCTTGGCGGCATTCGCCCAGGCTTCGTCAGTGACACCACCAGCCGGGGCGGCGACGCGGGTGCCCTGCTCCGCCAGCTCCAGGGCAGCGCGCTCGGCATCGGTGAAGACCTTGGCCTCCCGCCAGGCCGCGACCAGGTTGAGGCGCACCGAGGTCTCCCCGGCGTGCGCGGCCTCCTTGGTGTGCATGTCGATGCAGCCGGCGCAGCCGTTGATCTGACTGGCGCGGAGCCTCACCAGCTCCTACGTCACGTCCGCGAGCGCCTTGTTCGCCGCGATGATGTGCTTGGGGGCCTCGGCTGCGACCGGGCTGTCGAGGGGGTTCAAGCGAGCATCCATGGTGCACTCCTTGCCGTTGTTGGTGCTTACACCTCTTGGACGGAACCCCTCGGGTGAGATGTGACATGAACGAAGGTGACGTGTCTCTCCCCTCTCGCGCCGCGGCAGAGGCCACCTACGACGACGTTCAGGACCGCTGCCGAGACCTACGCTCGAACACATGAGCACTCCTCCTGCGCCGCCCTCTGGGGGGCTTTCGCTTGCCGCTGTCGCCCCGATGATCGAGTCCCGCATCCTCGTGGACACCGTCGAGATCTTCCGCCCTGGGCCGCCCGTCCTGGACGAGGCCTCAGGCGAGTACGTGCCCGGCCAGGACACGATCGTCTACCACGGGCGGGGGGCGGTCTTCTCCAATGGCGGGCCCGGCCTGACCCTGTCCCTGCAGGGGCAGGCGTACGCCGACGACACCCGCAACCGGTACCGGCTGCTGACGCCCCTGAGTGCGCCGCTGGCGTCCCGTGAGGACCATGTGCGGGTCATCGTCGCCACCCAGGACCCTGGCCTCCTGCGCCGGACGTGGCGGGTTATGGACATCTCCGATGCGAACTCCCTCGCGGTGTTGCGTACGACGTGGCTGGACGAGATCACGCAGTCCACGAGCGGGGTGTGACTGACGTACCGCAGGGCTGTCCGCGCGCCTTCGTAGGCTGATCGTTATGGACGATCAGCTGCGCACCGTGCGGATCACCGCCGAGCACGCCACCGGGACGGTGGCCCTCGACGGCCGCGACATCTCCAAGAAGGTCACCGGCTACGAGCTTCGCCAGCACGCGGGCAGGCCGGCGGAACTGCTGCTGTTCCTGTCGCCGCTGGTGAAGGACGAGTTCGACGGCCTGGCCCGCGTCGTTGTGGGTGTCGCCCCGGACCCGGGACCGGCCGCCGCGGCGTTCTTGTCGGCGATCGACGCGAGCGAGCTGGAGCGGCATGCTCTGGCCCGGCACGACCTGATGGACGGCGCCCCCCACGAGCTGACCCGGGCCATGCTGCGGCTGCTGCAGGAGTGGGCGTCGGGCCGATGGAAGCCGGAGGTGAGCGCGTAATGGCGTCCCCGAACACCCCGGGCGCGGGCGCGGGTGCTTACAGCAACGCCGCCGAGATCGCCGCACAGCTGCAGGGCCGCGCCGCCGCGGTGCTGCCGTCGGCGGTGTCGGTGGTGCGGCACTACGCGATGCTTTTGGAGACGCAGATCAAGGCCAACGCCTCTGGCAGGCCCGGCCCGAACGCGCCGACCGGCGACTACCGGCGCTCCTGGACGCACGAAGTGCACCCCGGCGCCGACGCGGTGCTGGCCATCGTCGGCACCAGCAAGCCGCAGGGCCGCCGCCTGGAGTACGGCTACGTAGGCCCCGATAGCTTGGGTCGCGTCTTTGACCAGCCGCCGTACGCGCACGTCGGGCCCGCTATGGAGACGGTGCGGCCGCTGTTCGTGGAAGCCCTGGGGCGGATCACAGACGGGAACACTCTGTGAGCACCACAGCCGAGGACCTGCACCAGGCCATCGCCGGGGTTCTGCAGGCCCACGGCTACGGCATGGTGTCGCGGCTGGCGTTCGTCGTGGAGCTCGTCGACGAGGAGACCGGCGGCCTCGGTTTGATGCGCGGGACGACCCCGAACGACCTGCCCGTGTGGTCCGAACTGGGGTTGCTGCAGTACGCCGTGATGGACATCCAAGCCACGATCACCGCGCAATGGGTGACCAACGACGAGGAGGACGGATGAGCGTGTCGGGGCGCCAGGTGGCGCTCGCGGTGCAGGCCACGCTGCAGACGGCCACAGGCCGCTCCTGCGGGTACGGGACGGCGCCCACGTCGACGTCGCAGCCCACCGGGGCGACCATCCCGTACTGCGTGCTGTACGAGCTGGGCCAGACCGCCGGTTTGGGGCCGGCGTTCGGGGACGCCGACGCTGATGCCCGCGTCCTGCTGCAGGTGTCCTCGGTGGGCACCACAGCCGAGCAGGCGAGCCTGCAGGCCGACAAGGCCCGGCAGGCGTTCCTGGCACGGGTGCCGGGCAGCGGCCAGTTCCTCAACGCGATCAACGTGGTCGGCCTGACGGTCATCGGCCGGGAGCTGGACGCCGATATCGGGTCCAGTGTCGAGTCCTCCACCTACACTTACGTGCAGCGATTCGTCCTGACGGTCTCAACACCGAACAGCTGAGGCCTGATCGCACCTCACCGCGGAGGCCCTTGCGCGGACGCCCGGCCACACCGGTACGGGCCGACCCCCCTTTTGGGGACGGGCCTCCGTCATTGCCGGGGGCTGGGGTCCCCGGAGAGTGAGCGTCCCCCATGGGTTCCACCCAGCAGCGGTTCATGCGCCGTGGAGTCACGAAGATCTTCTTTCTGGAGGCCATCGCCGCGGCCACCAACATCCCGACCCGCACGGAGCTGTCCGCCGGCACCGAGCTGTCCGGCACGATCTCCGACATTGCGGGCTGGTCGCTCGGCAACTCGCCTGTCGACACCCCCGACCTGGGCTCGACGCTGACGACGTCGATCCCGGGTGAGGACAAGGCCGACGCCTCGACGCTGACGTTCTACGAGGACCTGGCGGGCGACACCATCGAGACGCTGCTCCCGAAGGGCGCTATCGGTTTCGTGGTCATCCTGCGCAAGGGCGACGTCCCGGCGTCGAAGTCGATGGACGTCTTCCCTGTCCGTGTCGCCTCGCGCGCCCCGGCCTACTCCGCTGGTTCCGACCCGGCCAAGTTCACCGTGACGTTCGCGGTGTCCGACCAGCCGAAGCTCGACGCGGCCGTCCCGGCTGCGGGCGCCTGATCCGAGGGGGATCCGCATGTCCACCACTACTCGCAAGCCGCCGGCGGGCGCTGTCGCCAAGGACGCGCACTGGTCGGCGAAGATGGCCCGGCTGCGGGCCCGCAAGCTGCCTGAGCGCACCCTGTCGATCTGTGACGACACCGACGCCAAGGCCGCCGTTACGGACGCGTCCGTGGCGTTGGCGACGGCCCGCGCCGGGGCGCTGGCCGAGTGCACCGAGCAGGGCATCGTTAAGGAGAAGCGTGACGCGTGGGTGGCGTCCAACCCGCAGGTCCTCGCCGCCGACGCGGGCCTGACGCGGGCACAGGACGCCCTGGCGGAGGCGACGCTGACCCTGACCTTCCGGGCGCTGCCCCGGCCGGTGTGGGAGCAGCTGCTGCGCGACCACGCCCCCACCGAGGCGCAGGCCGACAAGGGCATGGAATACAACGTCGACACCTTCCCTGCCGCTTTGATCGCCGCCTGCCACATCGAGCGTGACGCCGGCGGCGCCGAGGTCGAGGGCATGAGCGAGGCCGACGCGCAGGAACTGCTGGACACCTGGGCGGACGCGGAGGCGAAGGCCTTGTTCACCACGGCCCTGGTCATCAACCAGACGCTGCGGGCGGACCTGGGAAAAGGCTGACCTCCGACCCGGCGTTCCGGGCTGAGCTGGAGCTGTGCCACGCCTACGGCATACCGCACTCGCAGTTCACCGGGGCCGGGGAGGGCCGCTGGTCGGCGCTGGACCGGGCGAAGGCGCTGTCGTGGCTGGCCTACAGCCGGGCGGTGTGCTCGGGGTGCGGCACCAGGGCGGATGAGTGGCGGCCGGAGCTGGGCGGGGACCGGTTCGCGTATGTCGCGGACTCGCGGACCTGCCCGGGGTGCGAGCTGGTGGAGATGGAACGGGAGCAGGTCCCGGACGGACCGGACGGGCGTGGGGTCAAGATCGGGCTGCGGCCCAGACGGGAGCAGTAGGTGAGCGCCAGTGCCTACAACCTGTACGTCAACCTGATGGCGTCGACCGCGGGACTGACCGGCGGCCTGCGGTCGGGTGCCATGCAGCTGCGGCAGTTCGACGGGCAGTTGCAGCAGGTCAACCGCACGCTGATCGAGACGCAGTCGGCGACCGAGCGGCTGGCCCGTGTGCAGGCTTCCGCGTCCGTCGACGCGGTTTTGGCCCAGACGCGTGTCGCGGCGGCTTTGGAGCGCACCGCAGCCGCGCAGACGGCCGCCGGTGCGGCAGGTGAGCGCAGCGGTAGGGCTCAGGCGTTGGCGGCGAACCTGGCCGCGCGGGCGGAGACCGAGCGGACGGCGGCGGTCATGGCCGGGGAGCGGGCGCTGCGGGCGCAGGCCCTGGCGCAGACCATGGCGGCGCGCGCCCAGACCGCGACCGGGCGGGGTGCTGTGGCGGCGCAGGCCACCGCGAACGCGGCCGCCGCGGCGGCGACCCGGGCCGCGCAGGCGCA
>NZ_RJVR01000291.1 GCF_003999195.1 Streptomyces soli | reverse complement strand
CGCCGAACAGGCCGTGGCGCGCGGTGCCCGCTTCGCCGGGGCGCCCGAGACACCGTCGGGTCGCAAGGACGAACGCCGGGCCGCCCACGCCCGTGAGGTGGAGGCCCACCGCGCCGCCGCCGAGGCCGCCGCCGCCCGGCTCGGCGAACTGCGTCGCAGCGGCCGCAGCGGCGAGGCGTACGTCCTGATGAGCGAGGCCGCGGCCGCCCCCGCCGAGCAGCTCCCGTTGCTGGCGACGGCCCTGGAGCAGTCCGGGCTCTCCGCCGACGTACAGACCCTGCTCTGGGAGATCGGCGGCCAGACCCCGTCCCGCCTCGCCGCGGCCGCCGCCGCCCTGGCCGAGGCCGACCGACCCGAGCACTGCCTCACCCTGCTCAACCAGGCCGCCGCCCGCCCGGCCGCCGAGATCGCCCAGACCGCCGCCGCCCTGTGCGACGCGGGCCACCGCCACGAGTCCGTCTCCCTCCTCGCCGCCCTGGTCCGCGCCCGCACCCCGGAAATCGCCGCCGACATCGTCCACGAGCGCCACGACCTGGTCGGCCCCGTGCTGGCCGCCGCCGAGCTGTACTCCTCCTCCCGGCGCGCGGACGTCGCGGCCGCGCTGCGCCGGGCGGGTCTGCCGGACCACGAAACGTGATCCTCCCTCGCTGAGTCCCGTTGAGTAACGCGGGTGCTATTGCCACAGTGGGTGAGGGGCTCTTACGGTCTCCGTACAGCCGGTATCTACGTGCGTAGAAGTAGAAGGAGCTGGCCATGCCCAATGTCGTACGCGCAGCACTCGTCCAGGCCACCTGGACCGGCGACACCGAGTCGATGATCGCCAAGCACGAGGAGCACGCCCGCGCCGCCGCCGCCCAGGGCGCCAAGGTGATCGGCTTCCAGGAGGTCTTCAACGCCCCCTACTTCTGCCAGGTGCAGGAGGCGGAGCACTACAAGTGGGCCGAGCCCGTCCCGGACGGCCCCACCGTCCAGCGGATGGTGGCGCTCGCCCGCGAGACCGGCATGGTCATCGTCGTCCCGGTCTACGAGATCGAGCAGGACGGCTTCTACTACAACACCGCCGCCGTGATCGACGCCGACGGCACCTTCCTCGGCAAGTACCGCAAACACCACATCCCGCAGGTCAAGGGCTTCTGGGAGAAGTTCTACTTCAAGCCCGGGAATCTCGGCTGGCCGGTCTTCGACACCGCAGTCGGCAAGGTCGGCGTCTACATCTGCTACGACCGCCACTTCCCCGAAGGCTGGCGCGCCCTGGGCCTGGCCGGCGCTCAGCTCGTCTACAACCCGTCCGCGACCCACCGGGGCCTGTCCTCCTACCTCTGGCAGTTGGAGCAGCCCGCCGCCGCCGTCGCCAACGAGTACTTCATCGCCGCGATCAACCGCGTCGGCGTGGAGGAGTACGGCGACAACGACTTCTACGGGACCTCGTACTTCGTCGACCCGCGCGGCCAGTTCGTCGGCGACGTCGCCTCCGACAGCAAGGAGGAACTGCTCGTCCGCGACCTCGACCTCGACAAGATCACCGAGGTCCGCCAGCAGTGGGCGTTCTACCGGGACCGGCGACCCGACGCGTACGAACCTCTCACGGAGGCGTGAGGCGGCCGGGGCTCTGTCGAACCGTCGGCAGACCCCGGACGGAATCCACCATCACCCCGGCCGCCCGGCCCAACCGGGCGCGGACTCGCAGCGAAGGAACCCACCATGGGCACTGTGACGACCGAGACGCACGCGCAGCTGCACGCCCGCCACCGGGCCGTCCTGCCCGACTGGCTCGCCACGTACTACCGCGAGCCCATCGAGATCACCCACGGCCGGGGCCGCCACGTCTGGGACGCCGAGGGCCGCCAGTACCTGGACTTCTTCGGTGGGATCCTCACCACGATGACCGCCCACGCCCTGCCGGAGGTCACCGCCGCCATCACCGAGCAGGCCGGGAAGATCCTGCACACCTCGACCCTCTACCTCAGCCGCCAGGCCGTCGACCTCGCCGAGCGCATCGCCCACCTGTCCGGCATCCCCGACGCCCGCGTCTTCTTCACCACCTCCGGTACGGAGGCCAACGACACCGCCCTGCTCCTGGCCACCACCTACCGCAAGTCCAACCAGGTCCTGGCGCTCCGCAACAGCTACCACGGCCGTTCCTTCACCGCCATCGGCATCACCGGAAACACCGCTTGGTCGCCGACCAGCCTCTCGCCGCTCCAGACGCTGTACGTCCACGGCGGCGTCCGCAGCAGCGGGCCCTTCGCGCACCTGAGCGACGGCGAGTTCATCACCGCCTGCGTCGCCGACCTGGAGGACATCCTCGGCCAGGCCAACGGCCAGGTCGCCGCGCTCATCGCCGAACCCATCCAGGGCGTCGGCGGCTTCACCTCCGGGCCCGACGGCCTGCTCGCCGCCTTCAAGGAGGTCCTCGACCGCCACGGCATCCTCTGGATCACCGACGAGGTCCAGACCGGCTGGGGCCGCACCGGCGACCACTTCTGGGGCTGGCAGGCCCACGGCCAGTCCGGGCCGCCCGACATCCTCACCTTCGCCAAGGGCATCGGCAACGGCATGTCCATGGGCGGCGTCGTCGCCCGCGCCGACGTCATGAACACCCTCACCGCCAACTCCATCTCCACCTTCGGCGGTAGCCCCATCACCACCGCCGGAGCCCTCGCCAACCTCCAGTACCTCCTCGACCACGACCTCCAGGCCAACGCCCGCCGCGTCGGCGGCCTCCTCAAGTCCCGGCTGGAAGCCATCTCCGCCGCCAACCCCGTCGTCCGCGAGGTCCGCGGCCGCGGCCTCATGCTCGGCCTCGCCCTCTCCGAGCCCTCCGCCGCCAACCTCGTCCTCGAAGCCGCCCGCGAAGGCGGCCTCCTCATCGGCAAGGGCGGCCGCGCCGGCGACTCCCTCCGCATCGCGCCCCCGCTCACCCTCACCGTCGCCGAGGCCGAGGAAGGCGCCGACATCCTCGACACCGCCCTCAAGCAGGCCTGGGACCAACTGGGAGCCGGGGCGGCATAGCCTCCGCCCGCCGACGCCGCTCACGGTGGACCGGCAGCGCGACGGCGGAACCCCGTACCGGGCGACGAACGCCTGCCGCGGCGTCTCCGCCGACCGGAAGCCGCACCGGGCGGCCACCCCCGCCACCGGCAGCGCCGTGGACGCCAGCAGATGCGCTGCGCCCTCGACGCGAGCCCGCCGTACGAACCGGCCCGGCGTCGACCTGTTCTTCGGGGTGGCGGACCGGCTGCCGGCGGAGGTCACCGCGCCGGTGCGGGAGGCGCTCGTACGCAGCCTGGATGCGGGCTGAGCTGTCACGTGCCCTGGGGGCGGCGACCGGGGCCCTGCTCAGCGAGCTGCGGCAGAGCGATGCGGAGGCCGCCGGGCGGCTGGAGGGGCCGTTGCTCGAGCTGGCGCCGGCGGCCTCGCGGGACTAACTGCCGCTGCCGTACGGACGGGTGATGAGCTCCAGGTGGTGGCCGGACGGGTCCAGGAAGTAGACGCCGCGGCCACCGTCGTTGTGGTTGATCCGGCCAGGATGCCTCTGGGCCGGATCGGCCCAGTAGGGGATGCCGGCCTGCTGGATCTTCTCGAAGCCCGCGTCGAACTCCTTCTCGGAGACCAGGAACGCGTAGTGCTGCGGGGTGATGGACTCGTCAGGACCGGCGGTCGCGAAGTCCAGGGTCACGCCGTTGTCGGTGGCGAGCGGAAGGAACGGTCCCCAGGCGGTGCCGACCTCGAGGCCGAGAACCGAGGCCAGGAATTCGGCGGCGGCCTGGCGGTCGCGGGAGTGGACGATGGTGTGGTTCAAGTTGACTGACATTGTGGAATGCCTCCAACGGGCATCTCACGGGCACCTCCATGCCTCACCCGGACGGTGACCGACACGCGATGCCGTACGCCGATCCTATCGAGGGACCAGTGCAGGATCACGAGCACCGACAGGTCGTACGCGTCGGCGACACCGTCCGCCGCCCGGCCCAGCCGTGGACCCCGGAGGTCCACACGCTGCTCCGGCAGCTGGAGGCGGTGGGTTTCCCGTACGCGCCCCGGGCGCTCGGCTTCGACGACCAGGGTCGTGAGGTCCTGAGCTACATCGACGGCGAGTCCGGGCCCCAGGGCTGGGCCAAGGTCGTCGGCGACGAGGGACTGGACGCCTTCGCACGCCTGCTGCGCGAGTACCACGACGCCACGGCCGCCTTCTCCCCGCCGGGGCAGGTGGTCTGCCACGGCGACTTCGTTACGTGGAACGTCGTCTGGCAGGGCACCCGGCCAGTGGGCATCATCGACGGGGCGGTCATTTCGCGGCGATGGAGCAGCCGCAGCTGTTGGTCGACGACATCAGGACGTTCTTCCGGAAGGTTTGCTGACACTCGGACAAAGCCCCAGACAGCGCTTACCCGAATTCACGATGACCGTACGAAAGGTGCTTCTGGGCAGGCGCATAGGGGTCGTAAGCGCTTGCGGACATCAGGCGGCAAATCGGGCGTATCGTGGTTTTCGATCTCAAGGCGGCAGCGAGGAAACGCGATCGTCTTCGTCGATTAACGGCAGCGGTATTGCCACAGTGGGTGACGAGCCTTACGTTTTTCCACCACGGCCGGGGTCTACGTGCGTAGAACCAGGCTGTGCTTTCGGGAAGGAATGGGAGCATGAGCCGCACAGTTGTCCGTGGCGGACTGGTCATCACCGCCGCGGAGGAGGTCCACGCCGACGTCCTCGTCGAGGGGGGCAGGATCGCCGCTCTCGCCTCGCACGACAGCGAGTTCGCCCAGAGCTGGACCACCTCCGCAGACCGGGTCATCGATGCGACGGGCAAGTACGTCATCCCGGGCGGCGTCGACGCGCACACCCACATGGAGTTGCCGTTCGGCGGCACCTTCGCCTCCGACACCTTCGAGACGGGCACCCGCGCGGCGGCCTGGGGCGGCACGACGACGATCGTGGACTTCGCGGTGCAGTCGGTCGGCGAGAGCCTGCGCAGCGGCCTGGACACCTGGCACGCCAAGGCGGACGCGAAGTGCGCCATCGACTACGGCTTCCACATGATCCTCGCCGACGTGAACGAGGACACGCTCAAGGAGATGGACGTCCTGGTCGAGGAAGGCGTGACGTCCTTCAAGCTCTTCATGGCCTACCCGGGTGTCTTCTACAGCGACGACGGCAAGATCCTGCGGGCGATGCAGCGCGGCGCCGCCAACGGCGGCCTGATCATGATGCACGCCGAGAACGGCATCGCCATCGACGTCCTGGTCGAGCAGGCGCTGGCCGCCGGCCGGACCGACCCCCGCTACCACGGCGAGGTCCGGCACGCCCTGCTCGAGGCCGAGGCCACCCACCGAGCCATCGCCCTCGCCCAGGTCGCCGGCTCCCCCCTCTACGTCGTCCACGTGTCCGCCCAGCAGGCGGTGGAAGAGCTGGCCGCGGCCCGCGACAAGGGGCTCAATGTCTTCGGGGAGACCTGCCCGCAGTACCTCTTCCTCTCCACCGACAATCTCGCCGAGCCCGACTTCGAGGGCGCCAAGTACGTCTGCTCTACACCCCTGCGCCCCAAGGAGCACCAGGAGTTCCTCTGGCGCGGCCTGCGCACCAACGACCTCCAGGTGGTCTCCACCGACCACTGCCCGTTCTGCTTCAACGGTCAGAAGGACCTGGGCAGGGGCGACTTCTCCAAGATCCCCAACGGTCTCCCGGGGGTCGAGAACCGGATGGACCTGCTCCACCAGGCAGTTGTCGAGGGCCGCATCTCCCGCCGCCGCTGGATCGAGATCGCCTGCGCCGCGCCCGCCCGGATGTTCGGTCTCTATCCACGCAAGGGCACGATCGCCCCGGGCGCGGACGCCGACATCGTCATCTACGACCCGCATACCGAGCAGGTCATCTCCGCCGAAACCCATCACATGAACGTCGACTACTCGGCGTACGAGGGCAAGCGCGTCACCGGCCGGGTCGAAACCGTCCTGTCGCGCGGCGAGCCCGTCATCCTGGACCGGGAGTACGAGGGCCGGGCCGGACACGGCCAGTACACCCCCCGCGGCACCTGCCAGTACCTCATCTAGGAGCAGTCTCAATGGACTTCGGACTCGTACTCCAGACGGACCCGCCGGCGTGGAGTGTGGTCGAGCTGATGAAGCGTGCGGAGGGCCAGGGGTTCACGCAC
>NZ_RJVR01000258.1 GCF_003999195.1 Streptomyces soli | reverse complement strand
GACTACTGGATCGTCCGCCGCACCAAGCTCGACCTCGCCGACCTCTACAAGGCCGGCGGCCGCTACTGGTACGACGGCGGCTGGAACTGGCGGGCGGTGGTCTCCCTGGTGGTGGGTGGTGTGCTGGCCATCGGCGGCTCGTACTCCAACGTCGTCAAGGGCGTCAAGCAGGGGCCCTTCCCGGCGGACGGCCTGATCCCCTTCCTCAAGCCGCTCGCGGACTACGGATGGGCGGTCGGGCTGGCGTCGTCGCTGGTGCTGTACGTCGCGCTGACGCGCGCACAGCCTCCGGCGGCCGCCTGACCGCGATGACCGTGCCGCGATCCCGTGAGGGTCGCGGCGCAGTCGTGGTCTTATGTACGAGTGATCGATGACGCACTCTGCAGAGCCGTGGAAGAAGCGGTACGAGCGGTCGCCGCGGCGGAGGTCGTGCCGCGGTGGCGACAGCTGGCGGCCGCGGACATCAGCACCAAGACCGGGCCGGGGGACCTGGTGACCGTCGCGGACCGGGAGGCCGAGGCGCGGCTGACGGAGACGCTGCCGGCGCTGCTGCCGGGCTCTGTGGTCGTCGGGGAGGAAGCGGCGCACGCGGACCCCGGACTGCTGCGGCGGATCGCGGGCGACGCGCCGGTCTGGATAGTCGACCCGGTGGACGGAACGGCCAACTTCGTAGCGGGGAAAGAGGAGTTCGCGACCCTGGTCGCGCTCGCCCAGGGCGGCGAGGTGCTCGCCTCGTGGACGTACGTACCGCAGCTGGGCCTGATGGCGACCGCGCGGGCCGGCCGGGGCGCCTGGCTGGCCGGGCAGCCGCTGCGCACGGCCGAGGCGGCCAAGCCGGGGGAGGGGGAGGTGCTGCGGGTGGCGACCTCGCAGTTCTCCTACCTGGACGAGCAGGAGCGGCGGCGGTTCGAGGGGCTGGGGACGGACGACGTCCACGCGCGGCAGTGCACCTGCGCCGGGCTGGACTACCTCGAGGTCGCGCGGGGCGGGCTCGACGCGGTGGCGTTCACCTGGGAGGCGCCCTGGGACCACGCGGCCGGGGTGCTGCTGGTGACGGAGGCCGGCGGGGCGAGCCTCACGGCGGCGGGGGAGCCGTTCCGGATCGCCGGGGGCAACGAGTTCCCCTTCGCGGTCGCGCGGGACGGGGAGACGGCCCGCCGGGTCGTGGAGTTGATGGGGGAGGGCGAGCGGTGACCCGGGCACACGTACTGGACGCGATCGTCGTCGGGTCGGGCCCGAACGGCCTCACGGCGGCGGCCGAACTCGCCCGCGCCGGGCACTCCGTGGAGGTCTACGAGGCCGCCGACGGCATCGGCGGCGGCGCCCGGACCGAAGAGCTCACCCTCCCCGGCTTCCGCCACGACCCCTGCTCGGCCGCACACCCCTTCGGCGTCGGCTCGCCCGCCTTCAACGCCATGCCGCTCGCCGCCCACGGCCTGGAATGGGTCCACGCCGAACTCCCGATGGCCCACCCCTTCGACGACGGCACCGCCGCGGTCCTGGCCCGTACGGTCGGCGAGACGGCGGCATCCCTGGGGCCGCGCGACGCGGGCGCGTACCGGCGGCTCCTCGCCCCGTACGTCGGCCGCTGGGACACCCTCGCGGCCGACTTCCTCCGCCCGCAATGGCTCGGCTTCCCCCGCGACCCCCTCCGCTTCGTCCGCTTCGGCCTCACCGGGCTGTTGCCCGTGTCCCTGCTCGCCCGCCGCTTCCAGGACCTCAAGGCACGCGGTCTGCTCGCCGGCCTCGCGGGCCACGCCATCGCGCCGCTCAACTCGCCGCTCACCGGCGCCATGGCGCTGATGTTCGCCGTCGCCGGCCACGAGGGCGGCTGGCCGGTCGCGCGCGGCGGCTCGCAGGCGATCTCGGACGCTCTGGCCTCCTACCTGAAGGAGCTCGGCGGCGTCATCCACACCGGCGTGACGGTGCGCAAGCTGGACGAGCTGCCGCCCGCCCGGGCGTACGTCTTCGACACCTCGCCGACCGCGCTGGCGCGCATCGCCGGGCTCGGCGACGCGTACCGGGGCTACCGGTACGGGCCCTCCGTCTTCAAGATCGACTACGCCCTCGACGGCCCCGTCCCCTGGACCGCCCCCGACGTCCGCCGGGCCGGCACGGTCCACATCGGCCCGACCTTCGGGGAGATCGGCAACGCCCTCGGCCGCGCCATCGCCGGCCTGCCGCCGCAGACGCCCTTCCTGATCACCACGCAGCCCACGGTCGCCGACCCCAGCCGCGCCCCCGAGGGCAAGCACATCTTCTGGGCATACGGCCACGTCCCCAACGGCTGGCACGGCGACGCGACGGATGCCGTCGAGCGGCAGATCGAGCGCTTCGCCCCCGGCTTCCGCGACCTCGTCCTCGCCCGCGCGATCAGCGGCCCCCCGCAGCTCGCCGCCCGCAACGCCAACTACGTCGGCGGCGACACCGCCTGCGGCGCCTTCACCGGCCTCCAAACCGCCTTCCGCCCCAAGCTCCGCGTCATCCCCTACACCACCTCCCGCCCCGACGTCTTCCTCTGCTCCTCCGCCACCCCACCCGGCCCCGGCGTCCACGGCATGTCCGGCCACCACGCCGCCCGAGCCGTCCTGCGCTCCCTGGCCCGCCGGCGGTAGCTCCCGCCACCCCCTGCGGGGTGGGTGGTTGCGGTCCGTTGGCGGCTGCGGGCTCGTGGGGCGGGGTTGTTCCTCGACCGGCTGCTGGGCCCCGATGACCCCGTCCGCCGGGCGGAGGTGCTGCGGCGCCTCGAGTCGGACGCGGACAGCGACGCCGAGCGCTATCGCCGCTGCTGACCGTCATCAACGGCGAGAAGCCGCCGCACTCGCACACGCCCGACTACGTCTGGCTGATCGAGGCACCGCGCTCTCATCACCGAAACCACTGAACGTACGATCGGTGTATGGAACAGCGTGTATTGGGCAGGACGGGCCGCCAGGTCTCCGTCGTAGGACTCGGCACCTGGCAGCTGGGCGCCGACTGGGGTGACGTACGGGAGGAGGACGCCCTCGCCGTCCTCGACGCGGCGGTCGAGGAGGGCGTGACCTTCTTCGACACCGCGGACGTGTACGGGGACGGGCGCAGCGAGCAGCTGATCGGTCGCTACCTCCGGGAGCGGCCGGACGCCGGGGTCTTCGTCGCCACGAAGATGGGCCGCCGGGTGGACCAGGTCCCGGAGAACTACGTCCTGGAGAACTTCCGAGCCTGGAACGACCGTTCCCGGGCCAACCTCGGCGTGGACACCCTGGACCTGGTCCAGCTGCACTGCCCCCCGACCCCCATCTACTCCTCGGACGCCGTCTTCGACGCCCTGGACACCCTCGTCGACGAGCAGCGCATCGCCGCGTACGCGGTAAGCGTCGAGACCTGCGAGGAGGCCCTCGCGGCCATCGCCCGCCCCGGCACGGCCAGCGTCCAGATCATCCTCAACCCCTTCCGGCTCAAGCCCCTGGAAGCCGTCCTCCCCGCCGCCGAGAAGGCCGGCGTCGGCATCATCGCCCGCGTCCCGCTCGCCTCCGGGCTGCTGACCGGCAAGTACACCAAGGACACCGTCTTCGCCAAGGACGACCACCGCAGCTACAACCGCCACGGCGAGGCCTTCGACCAGGGCGAGACCTTCTCCGGCGTCGACTACGAGACCGGTCTCGAAGCCGCCGCCGAATTCACCGCCCTCGCCCCCGACGGTGCCACCGCCGCCCAGACCGCGCTGCGCTGGATCATCCAGCAGCCCGGCGTCACCTCCGTCATCCCCGGCGCCCGCTCCGTCGACCAGGCCCGCGCCAACGCGGCCGCCGCCGCGCTTCCGGCGCTGTCACAGGCCACGCTGGACGCCGTGCGGGATCTGTACGACCGGCGCGTCCGGGTGCAGGTGCACGGCCGCTGGTAGTGGGTGTGGGGATGCTGTGTCGGACGGAGTCCGGCGCAGCCGTCCCGACGCCTGCGGAGCAGTGCGAGGGCGGCAGAGGGTGGTTCTGCCCGGGCCCGCGCCAACGCGGCCGCCGCCGCGCTCCCGGCGCTTACCTGCCCGCTCCCGCCTCCTGGGCGATGCCGTCCAGGAGTGCGGGCAGGGCGCTGCCGATCGGTTCGCGTACGACCTCGTCGGCGAGGTCGTCGTAGGGTGTCGGCTCGGCGTTGACGATCACCAGCCGTGCCCCGTGCTCGGCGGCGATCCCGGCCAGCGAGGCGGCGGGCTGCACCCGCAGGCTCGTACCGACCGCGACGAAGAGCTGGGACGCCTTGGCGATGGACATCGCGTCCGCCAGCACCACGGGTCGAGCCGCTGCCCGAACATCACCGTGGCCGACTTCAGGATGCCCCCGCAGTCCTGGCAGGGCGGATCCTCCTCGCCGGCCCGGACCCGATCCAGCGCCTCGTCCATCCCGGAGCGGCGATGGCACCGCGTGCACACCGTCTGCCGGGCCGTGCCGTGCAGCTCCAGCACCTTGGGCCTGGGCAGCCCCGCCGGCTGGTGCAGGCCGTCCAGCCGGTCCCCGGACTGGGCGCCGCCGGCTACGCGGGCGTGAGCACGGCCCGTACGTCCGCCACCAGACCGGCCGCCGTCTCGACGGCCTGCGCGGGCTCGCCGAGGCCGGACAGGGCCGCCTCGGCGCGGGCACGGAAGTCCGCCGGGGTGTCGGGGAGGGCGGCGGCCGCCGCCAGGGCGCCCTTCTCGTTGAGGCACCAGGTGCGGTGGTGGGCGTGCAGGGACTGCGTGAGCACGCCGATGGCGCGGGCCAGGCACAGGGCGGCATGCAGGACGTCGCCGGCCGCTGCGGACTTGCGGGCGTTGACCACCAAGAAGTCGGCCTCCCAGGACGCCTCGGTCAGGGCCGTGCGCAGCGGCTCCGGATACTCACGCGTCCGCTCCCGCAGAGCCGTCAACTCCCCCTTCGGGTCGGCCAGTACGCGCCCGAGGGCCACCTCGCCCGCGTACACCGGCGACCAGAAGCCGAGCGGATGGCCGGGCTGGATGCCCACCTCGTAGCGCCCGGCGCGGCAGTCTGCCCAGACGCGCTCGACACGGTCCAGATCGCGCAGGATCCAGTCGACCTGCTCACCCTTGACCGTCAGCCACGCCCCGCCGTTGACCCACGGCCCCCAGCCGCCCGGCCCTGCGACCTCGACCTGCCCGCCGGTCGCCTCGGCGGCGAGCGCCCTGAGCGCGGCGAGGTCGGGATCACCCCGGTAGTAGACGCCGAGGTCCCAGTCGGAGTCGGGGCGATGCGTGCCGCGCGCCCGGCTGCCGCCGAGCATCACGCCCACGACGCCGGGGACTTGGGCGAGGCGCTGTGCCATGCCGGGGACGGAGCCGGCGGCGTCGGATTCGGTGGGCATGTGACAGCCGCGACAAGGGGCTGCTACGCCGGTTCCTCGTCGGCGGGAGCCGACGCGATCAGATCGAATGCCTCGTCGACCTCTGCGGTCATGGGCAAAACCTGATCGAGGCCCGTCACGTCGAACGCGCGCTGGACCGGTTCGCCCACTGCCGCCACTGCCAGCCCACCGCCGACCGTCTGCGTTCGCTGCCATACGCGCAGGAGTGCGTTGATCCCGGAGGAGTCGCAGAAACTCAGATCCGCGCAGTCGAGGACGAGCCAACGCTTACCGGCGGTCAGCAGGGCCTCGGCAGCCGACGTGAATACGTCGCACCCCCCGAGGTCGAACTCGCCCGACAGGCGGAGTACCCCCTGCTCCGCCTGTTCCCGGATGACCGGAAGAACCACCAGTCGCGCATCCATGGCCTCTCCCTCACTACCTACGCGAAAAGACAATATTTGAAGACTCAACCCGCAGCCAGATGGGCCGATGCTACCTCGCCTGCGGGCGACGCCGAGCACGGGCGGTGAGGTCTCCGCGGCTGCCCTAGCGTCCGACGGCGTAGCCCTGCATACCGCGCGGGTTGGCGGCAGCCGACAGCAGCCCGGTCTCCGGGTCCCGGGCGACCGCGCAGAGCCGGCCCTCGGACCAGGCGGGGCCGAGGGTGAGGTCGTGGCCGCGTTGGCGAAGGCCTTCGATGACGGCGTCGCCGATGCGGGACTCGACGGTGATGCTGCCGGGGCGCATGGTGCGGGGGTGGAAGGAGCTGGGGAAGGAGTCGGTGTGCCAGTTGGGGGCGTCGATGGCGCCCTGGAGGTCCAGGCCGCCGCGTACGGGGGCGCGGAGGGCGGCGGCGAGGAAGAAGTGCAGCGACCACTGGTCCTGCTGGTCGCCGCCCGGCGTGCCGAAGGCGAGGACGGGGACGCCGTCGCGCAGGGCGAGCGACGGGGTGAGGGTGGTGCGGGGGCGGCGGCCTGGAGTGAGGGAGTTCGGGAGGCCGGGTTCGAGCCAGGCCATCTGGAGACGGGTGCCGAGCGGGAAGCCGAGGCCGGGGATCACGGGGTTGGACTGCAGCCAGCCGCCGCTGGGCGTGGCGGCGACCATGTTGCCCCACCGGTCGACCACATCGAGGTGACAGGTGTCGCCCCGGGTGAGCCCGCTGGAGGCGACCGTCGGCTCGCCGCCGCCGCTGATGCCCATGGAGTCGAAGTCGTCGTCGGCGGCCGGGTCGTGAAGGGCGTAGCGCGGCAGCCGGGGCGTGCGGCCTCCGGGGCTGCCGGGGCGTAGCTCGTACGAGGCCTTGCCGGGCTCGATGAGGGCGCGCCGGGCGACGTTGTACGCGGGGGAGAGCAGGTCGGTGACCGGGATGTCGTCGTGGGCGTCGCCGTACCAGGCCTCGCGGTCGGCCATGGCGAGCTTGGTGCCCTCGATGAGGGTGTGGACGTAGTCCGGGGTGCCGTACTCCAGCTCGTCCGGCAGCAGGGCCAGCTGCTGCAGCAGGACCGGGCCCTGGCTCCAGGGGCCGGCCTTGCAGACGGTCCAGCCGTTCCAGTCGTGCGCGACCGGGGCCTCGTACTGTGCTTCGTAGGCAGTCAGATCATCTCCGGTGAGCGTGGCGGCGTGCCGCTCACCGGAGGTGTCAAACGCCGGGCGTGCGGCGAACGCGGCGATGGCCTCGCCGATGAAGCCTTCGCGCCAGATCCGCCGGGCGGCCTCGATCCCGGCCTCCCGGTCACCGCCCTCCGTCTCCCGCAGCAGCCGGCGCCAGGTGGCCGCCAGCGCCGGGTTCCTGAACATCTCCCCGGGCCGTGGCGCCGGCAGATACACGGCGGCCGAGGTCGTCCACTCCGTCTCGAACAGCTCGCGTACGGACTCGACCGTCGCGCCGATCCCCTCCACCGCCGGGTGTCCGTGCTCGGCGTACCCGATGGCGTACGAGAGCACTTCCGCGAGGGACTTCGTGCCGTGGTCGCGCAGCAGCACCATCCACGCGTCGAACGCCCCCGGCACGGCAGCGGCCAGCGGCCCCGTCCCCGGCACGAGATCCAGCCCCAGCGAGCGGTAGTGCTCCACGCTCGCCCCGCCCGGCGCCGGCCCCTGCCCGCACAGCACCCGCACCTCGCCGCCCGCCGGCGCCAGGATGATCGGCACCTCGCCCGCCGGGCCGTTGAGGTGCGGCTCCACCACATGCAGGACGAATCCCGCGGCGACAGCGGCGTCATACGCATTGCCGCCGCCCTCCAGCACAGCCATCGCCGACTGCGAAGCCAGCCAATGCGTGGACGAGACCATGCCAAAGGTCCCCTGCAGCGTCGGGCGCGTCGTAAACATGCCCCGAGGCTACCCGCGGTCGGCCACCGCTTCGATCAACCCCAGGAAGTCCTCCAGATCGGCCTCGAACTCCCCGACCCATCCTCGACGCGCCTCTCGCGCCTCTCGCGTCGGGCACAACGGAGCCGGCAAGACGACCTTCGTACGAGGTCGTCACCGGCCTCGTACGACCCGACGAGGGCCACGTGGCCCTCGGCGGCGCCTTGGGCGTCGCCCCGCAGGAGCCGGCCCTCTACCCCAGTGCCTCCGTCCGCGAGAATCTGCGGCTCTTCGGCACGCTGGCCGGGCTGCGGCGGCCGGTCCGCTCTCCGGGCCGCCCTGCACGGTGCGACCGGCGAGACGCTGCGGGCCTGCGCGCTGCTCGCCGCCTTCGCCCTGGTCTTCGGTGCGCTGGCGGTGGTTCGGGCGGGGCGCGGGTGGAGCCGTTCGGCGGAGCTGTGACCGTTCCGGGGTGACCGGCCGGAAATTGCGGGCCCGTCGAGGCGTTTTCTGCGACAGCACGGCTAGGCGTAACGATATGACGGATCCCACTGCATATCAGAAAGCAACCGACTTGGTCGGCAGCCGAGCGCGGGCCGACGTCGAGCGGGAGTTCAAGACGCTGGAGGCCGCCGCGGCGGCACCGCAGACGCAGACACAGTTCTCCCGTGGCGCCCTGAGCGGCTACGTGTGGGCGCTGGGTCGCGCCGACGCCGCACCGGTCACCGGCGCCGACTCCGGTGGCACACCGGACCTGCAGCTGCTCAGCGCGGAGGTCGACGCCACGCTCGTGCAGCTCGCCGACCAGAGCCCGAGGATGGTCCCGCGCGACTACATGCGAGGCGTCCACGACGCCCTGGCCTGGGTCTGCGGGTACAGCGACGAGCAGCCCTCCGGCGAACTCACCGCGCGGCCCTGAGCGGCCGGGCGGCGACATGACCGAGCACTGGTACAGCAGCTCGATGTCGCCGGTCGCTGGCCCGCCCCCTCGTCGTACAGCCCGAAGTAGCGGGCCGCCCTTCGGCGAGGTCTTCGGGGACCGGCTGTACGGAGAACCGGAGTCCGACCTGCGGGGGCTGCCCCTGGGCGGCTACGGCTTCCGGTGGATCCGGCTCAACCGGCGGGCCGGGTGACGCCGGAAGGGGCCGGGGCCTGTCCCGCCGGGTGGCCGTCCTCCAGTTCGGCGGTGCCGGTGCCGCTTTCGAGCGCGTTCAGGGCGGCGATGATGCGGCGGTGGAGCCCGGGGGAGAGGTACGACTCGGCTTCCGACGGGGTGACCATGAGCCAGGCGGACAACTCCTCTGGCTGGAGCCGGATCGCGGACTGGCGAGCCTCGTCGAGCACCCCGCCGTCGTACAGGTACGACACCAGGGGAGGCCTGCCCGGCCCCCGTACCCAGTCGACCGCGAGCAGTTGCCCGGGCTCGATGTCGAGCCCGATCTCCTCCAGGGTCTCGCGGCGCGCTCCCTGACGGGGAGTCTCACCCGCGTCGGACTCCACGGTGCCGCCGGGCAGGGTCCACTTGCCGTCCTCGCGGTACGTCGTCTCGGCGATGAGGACCCGGCCGTCCGCGTCGCGGAAGAGCACGTGGGCGCCGGACAGGATCTTGGGCAGGCTCGCGATGTACTCGCTGTATGTCACGGTGGTCACCTGCCTGAACCTACGTCCAGCGCCTCGGCGGCCGCCGTCAGTTCGGTGATCGTCACGCTGCCGGGTGGTCTTTGCTCGCGCGCCGCCGCGTTCGTCAGCCGCTGCAGGGTCTCGTTGACCGGCGTCGGTACGCCGTGCTCGCGGCCGAGCAGCACGATCTCTCCGTTGAGGTAGTCCGCCTCGGTGGACCCGGTGCCACGGGCGAGGCTCTGCCAGGTGGAGCCGCCGAGGTAGGGGCTGCCGGCCACCGGTCGGATGTCGACGCGGTCGCCGCGCTCTTCGGCCTGCTCGGCCTCGCTGGCGTACGGAATGCCGGCGGCGTCGAGGACCGCGACCCCCTCGGCGAACGCGCGGGTGCGCAGGGCGAGGTCCGCGTCGCCGGCGGGCGGCCCGGTGAGGGCGCGTATGGCGTTGCCGAGGTTGGCGAGGAGCTTGGCGTACTTCCACCGCATGACGTCGGGGACGACCGGCGCGAGGAAGTGGGATTTCTCCAGGTCGGCGGCGATACGCGGGGCGGTGTCGTCGGTGCCGTGCGGGGCGCGGCCGAGGTGCAGCATTCCGGTGAGGGGGCCGGCGGGGGCGGTGATCTCGCCGGGTTCGAGATAGGTGGAGGGCAGCCAGACGCACATGCCGTAGACGTGCCGGAAGCGGCGCAGGGCGAGGCGCTCGTTCTCGACGGCGTTCTGGGCGCAGACCAGCGGGAGATGGCCGGCCGACGGCGCCCACGCGTCGAGGGCGGCGGCGGTGTCCTGGGTCTTGACGGAGAGGACAAGGACGTCGTCCTCGCGTAGCTCCAGCGCCTCGGGGCGGTCGACGACCGGCACGCGCAGCGTCAGCACGCCGTCCGGCGTACGGAGGGTCAGTCCCCGGTCGCGCAGGGCCTCGTGGTGAGCGCCGCGCGCGACCAGGACGACCTCGTGCCCGCTCTCGTACAGCCGCCCGCCGATGGAACCGCCCACGGCACCGGCGCCGATGATGATGTATCGCACAAGCACTGAGCTTACGAGACCAGGCGCAGTGTGCGGGAGGCCAGCTCGGTGATCTTCACACCGTCGAAACCGAACACCGCGCTGCGGACGCGGTCCTCGAGCGGGTCCTTCCACTGCGGCGGGATCGCGGCGGCCCCGCACAGCACACCGGCCACGGACCCCGCCGTCGCCCCCGAGGAGTCGGTGTCCAGCCCGCCGCGCACGGTCAGGGCGATAGTGGCCGTGAAGTCCCCGGCCCCGTACAACAGCCCCGCCGTGATCAGCGCGGCGTTCGGGACCGTATGGATCCAGTGGAGCCGGCCGTGGTCCTTGTCGAGCTCGGCGAGGGCATCGGCCCAGCCCACGCCCGCCTCGTGCAGCGCGGCGGTGTGGCGGACGGTACGGGCGAGCCGGCTGCCCGGCGGGATGTGCTCCACGGCTGCGTCGAGAGCGGCCCGGGCGTGCGGCGCGGTGAAGGCGGCCGCGACCAGCGCCGCCGCCCACATGGCGCCGTAGACGCCGTTGCCGGTGTGCGAGAGGACGGCGTCGCGCCGGGCGAGGGCGGCGGCACGAGCGGGGTCACCGGGGGAGGTCCAGCCGTGGATGTCGGCGCGGATGAGGGCGCCGATCCACTCCTGGTAGGGATTGTCGAGGGTGGCGGTGAGCGGCGGCTTCACGCCGTTGGCCAGATTGCGGTACGCGGCGCGCTCGGCGGTGAAGGTCTGCAGGTAGGGCAGCCGCAGCAGCCACAACTCGCCGACCTGCTCCGTGGTGAAGCCGAAACCGTACGTCTCCAGCAGGTCGAGGCCGAGGATCGCGTAGTCCACGTCGTCGTCACGGGCACTGCCGTGGATGTTGCCCCGCGTGCACTGGGGCCACTCCGGGCGCAGCTCGAATTCGCCGGGCAGCGGGTCCAGCGCCGGGATGTAGTGGGTGAGCGGGAGCGCGTCCGCACGCCGCAGATAGCGGTCGATCCGGTCGCGCGTCCAGTGGTCGCCGCGCTCGACGGGCTTGCCGAGCATGTTGCCGGCGATCCGGCCCAGCCAGCCGCCGAGGATCTTGTCCTGCAGGCCCTCTGTCATGCCTCCGGTCTACCGGAACCGGGGGCCGGAGTCGCGAAACCCTCGGCGACCAGCGCGGCGAGCCGCAGGCCCATCTCGTACGTCTCGTCCGCGAGCCAGTCGAGCAGCAGGACGCTGGTCGAGGCCAGATGGTCGTCGTGCGGCACCACCACCACCCCTCGGCAGCGTTCCGAAATGCGGTTCACGACCAGGGCCGTGGACTCGATGAGGGTGTCGCGGCTCTTGTTGACCACCACGACGGCCTCACGGGCCAGCCGGGGCCGGGTGCGGGCCAGATCGTCCAGCAGAGTGAGGGTGTGTCCCAGGCTGATGGGGTCGGCAGTCACAATGACCAGGCCGTCGGCGTTGGCGTAGTCGCCCTGCCGGTTCAGGACCCAGGACTCGTCGGCCTCGTCGGTGATCATGACGCCGTAGTGGGGGGTCAGCCAGTCGACAAGCTTCCGGTAGGCGTCGGACTTGCGGGTGTGGCGGGGCGAGGTGAGTTCGGCCCTGGCCATGGCGCCATTGGTCACCACGGTCAGGCCGGAAGCGTCCTCCGCAAGGAATCCCTGCAACGAGTCGTATCCGGTCACCTGAGGACGGACGCTGGACAGATCCCGCAGCTGGTAGGGCGCGTTCTGGTAGAAGCGGCGCGTCAACGGGACCCGCACTCCCGAGGGCTGGCTGTCCAGGTCCATGGCAAGCACCCGGTCACCGCGCTGCTCGGCCAGCACGGCGCCCAGCAGGGCGGTGATCGTTGTGGACCCCAGGTTCTTGCTCGGGCTGATCACGCTGATCCGGCGGCGGCCGTTCACCGGGGTGCGGATTGCGCGCACCAGTCGTTCGTACTCGTCGTCCGGCGCCCGGCGGCGGGCATCACGGCGCAGCGCGATGAGTCGGCCGGCCGGGGCGTTGGTGCGGGCGGCCGGGGTCGGTTCGCCCTCCCCGGGCGGCGGGCCGGGCAGGCAGGACTCGATGGCGGCGGTGACCTGGGCGGCGGACGGCCGCGCGGCCGGGTCGGGATCCAGGCACCGAGCCAGCACCGTACGTACTGCCTGCGGAAAGGCGCTGACCGAGAGCGAGGGCTGGAGCGTCTGGGGCAACAGCCGGCGGGACATCTGCCCCGTGCTGGCGGCGATGAGGATCGCGGCCAGTGAGTAGACGTCCGTCTCGGGGCGGTGGCTGCCACCGGACAGCGCCTCGGGAGCGCGGTAGACGGAGTCGGACGCGAAGGGCGTCGATTCCACGCCGGTCGGCGACACACCCCCGATTCGCACCGTCATCCAGTGGGTGAGCCTGATGGTGTGCTCGGTGACCAGCACCGTATCGGGGGTCAGCGCGCCGTGCACGATGCCCAGCTCCGCCAGGACGCCGATCGCCTGGGACAGGTGCCAGGCCAGCCGCAGGAAGAAGTCCGACCGTGCCAGTGCGCCGTACGTCTGTCCGACTGCCCGCAGGGTGGGCGCCGGGATCTGCACGTCGGTCGTCACCAGCTCCATGGACAGCCACGGCAGCCGGTCGTCCGGGCCGCCGCCGATCAGTTGCGGCGCGTAGCGGCCGCCCATCCGGTTGAGGGCGTTGACCGCCGTCTCCACGAACTGCCTGGCGTTGCCGCGGCCGCGCGGCCCGGCGACCTCCACCATCGCCTCGTTGCCCTGACCGTCGAGGCCCAGATAGGCGGTCGCCGTACCGCGTACATCGCTGCGCGCGATGAGCTTGTAGGGACCGACATAGCGCGGGTCGTCCCCGCGCAGTCCACGCCAGGTGGACGGGGGCACCGCCAGGTCGGGCGGCTCGGACCCGTCGGGTCCGCCCGCCGTGTCCGAGCCGGCGGGGGCTTCGGCGGGCGGGGCGCCCAGGTGTGCCATGAGCCGGCTGTCGAGCCAGGCGAAGGGCCGGCCCCGGTCGGCCAGGAGGTCGGTGCCGCGCGGGTGGGCCAGCCAGGCCGGAAAGTCGGGCGAGCGGCCCGCGAGGACCGCCAGCTTCTGCGCCACCGCGCGGCTGGTACGGGCCAGTTCACTCGGCGGGGCGACGTCGAGGAGGATCTCCCGGTCCCCCTCCGAGAAGTCGAAGCGCTGGTGCTCGGGCGCCAGGGAACGGTCCTCGACGCCCGACCGGCGCATCAGTCCGCCGAGGAAAACCTCGGCCAGATGTGCCGTCTCGGCCCGCCACGGCACCGCGGCCTGGACCAGCCGCATCACCGGGACCGACACCGGGGCCACCGCCGCCAGGTGAGCCGCCAGCCGGTAGGCCTGGGGGGATGCCGTGTCCCGGAACCGCAGCACCGGGTCCGTCGGCCGGCCGTCCGGCGGCGGGGCGCTGCTCGGCGCTTCCCAGGAGGCCAGCGGCAGCACCGCGCTGGCGCCGGGCGAGGCGACCAGTCCGGCCCACCGGGCGATGGCCGGGGGATGCGGCTCCAGGACCGGCACCGGGATGCCGTCGTAGTCGGCCACGCCGGGCGGCAATACGGGATCGGTGACCTGCCAGGTGTCGTTCGCGGCGCCCCGGCGGCGCGTTGTCACGCGCCAAGCCTCCGCCCGGATACCCGAACTGCGCCACATGCGGGCCGGCAGCGCGTGGACGATGGCGGTCGGCCCGCAGTGCGCCCACCGTCCGAGGACCGAGCGCATCCTGCCGTCCCGCCAGGCAGCGCCCACGCCGTCGCTCACGACCAGCACAAGGGTGTGTCCGGACGGGTCGGAGACGGCAGCCGTCGACAGCACCGGGGAGCCCGGGTCGTACGGCCTGCCGCGCAGGACAGGACCCTGACGGCCGCGGCTGTCCAGCCCGTACACCCGCAGATTACGGAACGCGCCGAGCCGTTCGGTCAGTGAGCGCAGCTCTGCCGCCAGCCGGTGCCACAGCAGCATCGACAGACCGTCGTCCACCACCAGCGCCAGGTCGAGCCAGCGTTCCCGGGTCGGCCGCATGACCACCTCGGGCAGTCCGGTGTCCGCCATCGCTGCCGCCGTCGCGTCCTCGTCCAGCTCCCAGTCGCGGCCCACCGGGTGACGTTGCTTCAGCGGACGCAGCGCGCGCCCCAGACGCAGCTCGTCGGTGCCCATGGCCTTGCCCTCGGGGGCTCTGACCGGAAGCGCCGGCCGGTCCGGTGACTCCTCGCCCGCTTCGGGGCGGGACAGTCGGCGGGTATCCGGACGGTCGGCGCTGGCATGCAGCGCGCCCGGGCGGCGTACGCTGCGGGCCAGGCGCGGTGCGGGCTTCAGCGGACGGCCGGGCTTCGACGCGGGCTCCGGCGGGACGGGGGCAGCGTCGGACGGAGGCGGTCGGCCCGGCGCGTCCTCAGGGGTGGTGGGCGCGACGCCGCCCAGCGCGCGGGCGACCGGTGCGGCGGCGCCGGATGGCAGGTCACGGGCCAGCCACAGGGCGTCCAGCAACTCCCAGGCGGACAGCTCGGCGCCGCTGTCCTCCAGGACCCGAAGCAGCCGCCCCGGCACTTCCGTTACACCGTCCCGCCGAGCCGGTGCAGCACGGCTTCCAGGAGGCCCTCGGCGTCCAGGTTCACCCCGCCGATCCGCAAAAATACCGCGTTGAGCAGTTGGTCGGTGGCCAGCTCGCCCGGGGCGCGGCGACCCAGAAAGGCCTCCACCAGGTCGTCGACCCCGGCCAGCGCCTCCTCGCCCAAGTGGGCGGCGATGATGCTGCGGAGCCGCTGCTCGTCCGGGTCGGGCAGGTCGAGCCGTACGCACCTGCGCAGAAAGGCCGGCGGGAAGTCCCGTTCGCCGTTGCTGGTGATGACCACCACCGGGAACTCGCGGCAGCGCAGCCGGCCCCGCACCACCGGCACCCGCGCGCCGTCCGGATCCGCGGTCAACACCTCCACCTGTGACTGTTCCTCAGGCAGCCGGGCCAGCTCAGGAATCTCGAACTCGCCGTCCTCGAAGACCGTCAGCAGGTCGTTCGGCAGATCGACGTCCCCCTTGTCCAGCTCGTCCACCAGCAGCACCCGTGGCTGCCCGCCCGGCACCAGCGCCGTGCCCAGCGGACCGAGTCGCACATACGATCCGATGCCCGGGTCGGCGGCCTCGCCACGGCCGTCCTGGTCCCGGCGGAGGTTCGTCTCACGCAACCGGTTGATGGCGTCGTAGTGGTACAGCCCCTCCTTGAGCGTCGAGCGGCTGTTGACCGGCCACTTCAGCACCCGCCCGAGCGACAGTTCCCGCGCGATGGCCCGGGCCAGCGACGACTTGCCGGTGCCCGGATGCCCGGTGACCAGCAGCGGCCGACGCACGCGCAGTGCGGCGGTCACCACATCGGCCTCGACCGGCCCGATGAGATAAGGGCTGGGCCGGGGAGCGCCCTTGCCCGCCGGGGTGAAACGCCGCCAGGGCGGCGCCTCCGGAAACTCCACCACGCGTGTGCTGCCGTCGCCGCGGAACAACCGCCAGTCGGTGTCGGGCGCCTCTGTCATCGCTCCTCCGTCCGTTCCGATGGATCGGCGAGCCACAGCTCGCTCGGCAACCGGCGGTCCGCGTCCTCCCAGACCAAGGCCGGCCTGGTGGGCAGGTCCGCCGGGTCGGCATAAGCGTCCAACCGGAAGCAACGCACACGTTCGGGCAGTTCGTCCAGAGGGCCATCCGGATCCACCGCCGCGAGCCTGCCCGCGTCCTGATGCCCGGTCGCCTCGCGGTCCCACAGCACCACCGGCACCCCCATCGCCAGCGAGTACGTCAGCATCTCCGCCCGCTGCTCGCGGCCACCGTGCAGCACCACCCGGGAGCAGCGCAGATGCTTCATCAGGAGCTGTCTGAGCTTCTCTTTTGTGATCCGCTCGTCCACTACGAGCGCCTCGCCCGCGCCCCGCGCGTTCCACCGGCGCACCAGGTCCTGCTCACCGCTGCGCGAGCGGCGGCGCAGCTCCGGGCAGCGCAGGACGACGTGGAAGTCCTCGCCGAGCCGACGCGGCATCATCTCGTCCGGGAACATGCCGTTCCATTCGTCCACGGGTATCTGTAGCCCGTCGCGGTCCACGACGACCTCGACCAGAGGGACGCCGTCGTCCTGGTCAGGGTTGAGCCCGTGCACGGTGTCCCGCACGACCTGCGCGACCTCCGCCGGCGTGCGGGGCCGGTCCTCTCCAGCGGCGACCCGGGCCGCGCTCCCGTCCGGGCGGCCGCGCCACAGGGCGCACGCGTAGCGGTCCTCCGCGTCGGCGCCCCACCGACTCAGCGAGACCACCGCCCGGGCCGCCGTGGACCGACGCGCCCCGGCCCAGGCGACCGCGTCGGCCCGGCGCTCGTACAGGGCCGAATCGTGGATGCCGAGCCGCTTGGCGACCCGGCCGCTCCAGGCGTGCAGCCCGTCCCGGTCGGTGCCGGGGACGCAGACGGCCACGTACTCGACCAGCCGCAGCAGCGCGGGCACCCGGGGCGTGCCGAGCGGCACAGGCGCGCTGTCGTTGAGCTGCTCCAGCGCGCACACCGCTTCGTCGAGGGTCTCCACCGACACCCGGCCGGACTGCAGGGGCGGCGGCAAATGGTGGTACTTCAGGGCGTCGGCGGCGGCTCTGGGCAGCAGCCCCGGGTCGGCCCGGACCAGCGGGGCCAGCCGGTCGACCAGCCGCCGGTATTCGCCGTACGAAAGCAACCGCGCGGCGCCCGACGCCGCGCCGAGCAGCACCAGCTCGTCCAATGCGGTCCTGCCGGCCGGGGAGGTCAGCTGCGGTGCCAGCGATTCGGCCAGGGTCGCCAGGCCCCGGGGGTGGACTGCCAGGACGGTGGCCAGTTCGTCGATCGAGGGCCAGCTTCCGTCGGTGGGGCAGCCCAGGCCGCACTGCTCGGCGAGCCGACGGGCGTGATCAGTGCGTACTGCAGGGTCGCCGAGCAGCGCGGCGAGCGGCTCGGTGAAGTGGTGGGCCCGAGGATCCGCGACACCGGGGCCGTGCTCTGCGTCCCCATGCTCCCCGGCCGCCTCCCAGAGGCCCTTGACGCCCGCCCGCTCCAGCTCGGCCCGCACCGCCTGCCAGGGGATGCACCAGCTGCGCCGCACGACCTGTTGTGCTGAGAACGGCCCCGGCGATGGCCGTACGTGCGCGGCCACCAGGCCCACCATCGCCTCCTGGTCCGCCGACCACAGCGGGCCACCGCTGTACCCCGGCCCGATGGCCGCCCCCGTCAGCGCGCCGTCGACGTATGCGATCCGGCTGTCACAGGCTTTGACCAGCACGTCCACGAAGGTGGCCCGCTGCCCGCCGCCGTGCCAGGCCCGCACGGTCTGGCCCTCGTACATGTCCGTCCACGGCCGGGCGGCCGCGCCCGGCGGGGATGGCTCGCTCAGCTCCAGGACAGCCAGGTCACCGGCCCACTCCAGGGCGCCCCTCGGCACCGGACCCGCGTTCCCGTCGGCCCTGCGCGGCGGCATCCACAGCACCGGTCGGGCGAGCCGGCGCACCGGGACCGCCTGCTCGGGAAAGGAGACCGCTATCTCGGCCCCTGTGGGGTGGTCGGTGCTGAGCAGCTCCCTGCCGAGGGCGTCGTTGACCACATGCGCGCAGGTGAGCAGCCGGCTGCGGGACAGCAGCACCCCACCGCCGGCAGCACGCCGGTCGCGCGAGCGCAGCACGGACACGAACGCCGCGCGTACGCGTACGTCCGCCGGGCCGTCGCCGGGAGCACTGCGGAACCATCCCATGGGTCAGCCGCTGTGCGGCGGGATCTGCCAGGTCGCGGAAACAGTCATGCTGGCGTTGCCGTTGGCGCCGACGACGCCGAGCTTGAGGTCCTGGCCGATCTGGACCCCGAACGAGACGGTCAGTTCGTGCGGCGGGTCGGCGGTCGTGGCCACCGCGTCGTGGATCTCCTGAAGCACCGTCCCCAGCGGGCGCAGCGCGACCCGCAGAGTCTCCACCGCCAGCTCCGACGCCCGCCCTCGGGCCACCGGTTCGACCTCGCCGAACCCGTCGGGCAGATCCGCTCGCGGTTCTCCCACGGGTGCCACTTCCAGGCGGATCGCGGCCCCGTCATCCAGCGTTAACTCCATGAACTCCGGCACGTGGCCATTGTGCCGATCACCGGACCCCGGCGGCAGGGGAATGGGCAGATCGCGGCACGCGGGATAGGGTCCGAACGGCGCGACCTTGCATACAAGGAGATAACTGGTGACCCAGACGCAGCGGGTGCTGATCGCCGCGGACAAGTTCAAGGGCTCGCTCACGGCTGTGCAGGTGGCCGAGCGGGTCGCCGCGGGCCTGCGCGCTGTCGTACCCGGCGTGACGGTCGAGTCCGTGCCGGTCGCCGACGGCGGTGACGGCACCGTCGACGCGGCGGTCGCGGCCGGCTTCGAACGGCGCGAGGTCACCGTGACCGGGCCGCTCGGCGAGCCTGTCACGGCCTCGTACGCGCTCCGCGACGAGACGGCTGTGGTCGAGATGGCCGAGGCCTCCGGGCTGCGCCATCTGCCGGCCGGGACCTTCGCGCCGCTCACGGCGACCACGTACGGCACCGGTGAGCTGATGCGGGCCGCGCTGGACGCGGGCGCGCGGAGCATTGTGCTGGGTGTCGGCGGCAGCGCCACCAACGACGGCGGCGCCGGCATGCTCGTCGCGCTCGGCGCGCGGTTGCTGGACGCGGACGGCGAGCCGGTCGGCCCCGGCGGCGGCGCTCTCGCCGCACTGGCCACGGCCGACCTGTCCACGCTCGACCCCCGGCTCGCCGACACCGAGGTCGTGCTCGCCAGCGACGTCGACAACCCGCTGCTCGGCCCCAAGGGCGCCGCCGCGGTCTACGGGCCCCAGAAGGGCGCCTCCCCGGAGGACGTCGCCACCCTGGACGCCGCCCTCGGGCGGTACGCGGAGGTGCTGGGCGCCGAGTCGGCGGCCGAGGCGCCGGGCGCGGGTGCTGCGGGGGGCGTCGGCTTCGGGGCGCTCGTCGGGCTCCGGGCCGGCTTCCGGCCCGGCGTGGAGGTGCTGCTCGACATGCTCGGCTTCGCCGACGCCCTCGGCCGCGCCGACCTGGTCATCACGGGCGAGGGCTCCCTCGACCAGCAGACCCTCCACGGCAAGGCCCCCGCCGGCGTCGCCACCGCTGCCCGCGCCCGCGGCCTCGAAGTCATCGCCGTCTGCGGCCGCCTCGCCCTCACCCCCGGCGCCCTCGGCTCCGCCGGCATCCGCCGCGCCTACGCCCTCACCGACCTCGAACCCGACCCCGCACGCTGCATGGCTGACGCGGGCCCCCTGCTCGAGCGTCTGGCGGCGCGGATCGCCCACGACTTCCTGTAGCGCCCACAGGGTTGGGGGTAGACCGCCTGCCTGAGGCGGGACGGGCTGGCCCAACCCGCCCGCGCCCGGCAACGGGCTCGCACCACGACGGTGGGTGTCCGGGGGGGTGGCCTGAGGCCGGTGGGCGGGTTGTGCCAGCCTCCCCCACCCCCAGACTCCGTCTGGGAGGTGCCCCCGTCTCGCGTCGCTCGCCTTGCGGAACGTACTCCCACAACCCGGGTAAAGCGCCGTGAAAAATGGGGTGGGCCCGAGCCACATGGCTCGGGCCCACCCCATTTCAGGCAGAAACTACGGCAGCTGCGCCCGCGCTTCGCGCCGGTTGGCGCGCATCGTGTTGACGCGCCGAGTCGTGGCGAAGAGGGGGATGAAGACCGCGGCGACGATCTGGAGCGTGGCGCCGGTCTGCAGGAGGAGGTCGCCGCCGGGGACGGCGAAGGCCCAGCAGACGAGGCAGCCCATGCTGAGGACGATCCAGGCCAGGGTGACGATGGCGAGGCGGCCGCGCGGCTTGGGGTACTCGACGCGGCTGACCATGAGCCAGGCGACGCCGACGATCGCCAGCAGCGTCGGGATGAACGGCAGCCCCAGCAGCACCACCGAGATCACCGTCATCGCCCCGAAGGGGCTGGGCATGCCCTGGAAGAAGCCGTCCCGGACCGTCGTGCAGGAGAAGCGGGCGAGCCGCAGGACGACCGCCAGCAGCACCACGACCGCCGCGACCGCCGACACGCGCCCGTGAGCGTCGTCCGTGATCAGGCCCCAGACGACCACGAAGTACGCGGGGGCGAGGCCGAAGCTGATCAGGTCGGACAGATTGTCCAGCTCGGCGCCCATCGCGGAGCTGCGGAGCTTACGTGCCACGAGCCCGTCGAAGAGGTCGAAGACGGACGCCATGAGCATCAGCAGAACAGCCGTCGCGGCGCTGTGCCGCGCCATGCCGCCGTCGGCGTTGCCCATGAGGTGCGGAACCAGGACGCCCGTGGTGGTGAAGTACACCGCCATGAAGCCACAGATCGCGTTACCGAGAGTAAGGGTGTCCGCTATCGACAGCCGCGTGGAGAGCGGCATGTCATCGACGTCGCCGATGCCGTCGTCGTCGATCTTGGCGACCCAAGGTGCCTGAACTGCGTCAGGATCAATCACGGTCAATGCGAGTCACCCCAGCCACAGTGGTCTGGCCGACCTCGACGGCGGACTCGACGCCCTCCGGGAGGTAGATGTCGACCCGGGAGCCGAAGCGGATCAGGCCGATCCGCTCGCCCTGCTCGACCTTGGTGCCGGCAGGCACGTACGGGACGATGCGCCGCGCGACCGCGCCCGCGATCTGCACCATCTCGATGTCGCCGAGCTCGGTGTCGAAGTGCCAGACGACGCGCTCGTTGTTCTCGCTCTCCTTGTTGAACGCCGGAACGAACCCACCGGGGATGTGCTCCACGGAGGTGACCTCGCCCGCCAGCGGGGCACGGTTCACATGGACGTTCAGCGGGCTCATGAAGATCGCGACGCGGGTGCGCCCGTCCTTCCACGGCATGATGCTCTGCACCACGCCGTCGGCCGGAGAGATGACGCGGCCCTGGGCGATCTCCCGCTCGGGATCGCGGAAGAACCACAGCATGCCCGCAGCGAGTGCGGTGGTGGGTACGGCCACGGCCGCCCAGCGCCCGGAACGGCGGGCGCGGGAGAGGCTGACCGCTGCGGCGGCCACGGTCGGGAGGAGCCACGGCGACGCTCCGCGCGCGAGGCGGACCCGGCCGCGTTGTGCAGAGGAATGGCTGTGGGGCATGGAAGACCTTCGTAGCGGAGGGTGCCGCAAGACGGTTCTGGGGACGGCGGCTTTACAGGAATGGTATCGGTTCAAACCTGCAACTGGGCAAGCCAGCAGCCGAGTCGATGGCCGAGAAGTGATGACTGGGTGTGACCATTATCTCGGGCAAATCGACATTATCAGGACTTTCAGCCCTGGATGCGGTACTCCTCAAGGAGTCGTCGTCCGATGATCATTTTCTGGATCTCGGCCGTCCCCTCGCCGATCAGCAGCATCGGAGCCTCCCGGTAGAGGCGCTCGATCTCGTACTCCTTCGAGAAGCCGTAGCCGCCGTGGATGCGGAACGCGTCCTCCACCACTTCCTTGCAGTACTCCGAGGCGAGGTACTTCGCCATGCCCGCTTCCAGGTCGTTGCGCTGGCCGGAGTCCTTTTTGCGGGCCGCGTTGACCATCATCTGGTGGGCTGCCTCGACCTTGGTGGCCATCTCGGCGAGCTTGAAGGAGATGGCCTGGTGCTCGATGATCGGCTTGCCGAAGGTGTGCCGCTGCTGGGCGTACGAGATGCCGAGTTCGAAGGCGCGCCGCGCCACGCCGCAGCCGCGGGCGGCCACATTGACCCGGCCAACCTCGACGCCGTCCATCATTTGGTAAAAGCCACGGCCGCTCTGGCCGCCCAGGACGCGGTTTGACGGAATTCTGACGTCCTCGAGGATCAGTTCGGTGGTGTCGACGCCCTTGTAGCCCATCTTGTCGATCTTGCCGGGCACGGTCAGACCCGGGACTGTCGGGTTGGGGCCGAATCCCGGCTCCTTCTCGATGAGGAAGGTTGTCATCGACTTGTGTGGCTTGGCGGCCGCCTCTTCGGGGGACAGGCCCTCGTCGGTGCGGCACAGCACCGCGACCAGGTTGGACGTACCGCCGTTGGTCAGCCACATCTTCTGGCCGTTGATGACGTAGTCGTCGCCGTCGCGCACGCCCTTCGTACGGATCGCCGACACGTCAGAACCCAGACCCGGCTCCGACATGGAGAACGCGCCACGCACCTCGCCGGCCGCCATGCGGGGCAGGAAGTAGTCCTTCTGCTCCTGCGTGCCGTGCTGCTTGAGCATGTAGGCGACGATGAAGTGGGTGTTGATGATGCCCGACACGCTCATCCAGCCACGGGCGATCTCCTCGACCGTGAGGGCGTATGTGAGAAGGGACTCACCGAGGCCGCCGTACTCCTCCGGAATCATCAGGCCGAAGATGCCGAGTTCCTTCAAACCTTCAACGATTTCGGTCGGATACTCGTCCTTGTGCTCCAGCTCGGTCGCGACCGGCAGGATCTCCTTGTCGACAAAGGTGCGGACGGTGGAGATGATCTCCTGCTGGATATCCGTCAGCCCGTCGGTCTGCGCAAGACGGCTCATTGGTCTGAAGTCTCCTCAGGCGTTGAGTTCGGGGCGGCCGGGCTGCTCGCCGCCGCGCTCCTTGATGTACGTGGCGGTGGGGACCATCACCTTGCGGCGGAACACACACACGAGGGTGCCGTCCTGCTTGTACCCCTTGGTCTCCACGTAGACGATGCCGCGGTCGTCCTTGGACTTTGACGGCCATTTGTCGAGCACGGTGGTCTCGCCGTAGATGGTGTCGCCGTGGAAGGTCGGCGCCACGTGCTTCAGCGACTCGACCTCCAGGTTGGCGATCGCCTTGCCCGACACGTCCGGGACGGACATGCCCAGCAGCAGGGAGTAGATGTAGTTGCCCACGACCACGTTCTTGCCGAAGTCGGTGGTCTGCTCGGCGTAGTTCGCGTCCATGTGGAGCGGGTGGTGGTTCATGGTCAGAAGGCAGAAGAGATGGTCGTCGTACTCGGTGACCGTCTTTCCGGGCCAGTGCTTGTAGACCGCGCCGACCTCGAACTCTTCGTACGTGCGTCCGAACTGCATCTCTTCTATGCCTCCGCTGAATCAAACGTGCTTGTACTGCCCAGCTTCTTGGCCCGGCGGATCTCGTCGACGACCCGGCCGATGATCTCCGTGATGCCGAAGTCCTTCGGCGTGAAGACCGCGGCGACCCCGTACTCGATCAGCTTGGCAGCGTCCGCGGGCGGGATGATGCCACCCGCGATGACCGGTACGTCGTCGACGCCGGCCCGGCGCAGCCGGGTGAGGACGTCCGGGACCAGTTCGGCGTGCGAGCCGGACAGGATGGACAACCCGACGCAGTGGACGTCCTCGGCGACGGCGGCAGAGACGATCTGCTCGGGGGTCAGCCGGATGCCCTGGTAGACCACCTCGAAGCCCGCGTCGCGGGCCCGTACGGCGATCTGCTCGGCGCCGTTGGAATGCCCGTCGAGGCCGGGCTTGCCGACCAGCAGCCGCAGCTTGCCGACGCCCAGGTCGGCGGCGGTCGCGGCGACCTTGCGGCGGACCTCGGCCAGCGGGGTGCCGGCCTCGGCGGTGACCGCGACGGGGGCGCTGCTCACGCCGGTGGGGGCGCGGAACTCGCCGAAGACGTCGCGCAGTGCGAAGGACCACTCGCCGGTGGTCACGCCCGCGCGGGCGCACTCCACCGTGGCCTCCATCAGGTTCTCGGTGCCGGCCGCCGCCGCCTTCAGGGCCTCGACGGCCTTCCGTGCCCGGGACTCGTCGCGGTTCGCCCGCCACTCGTGAAGGGCGGTCACCACCCGTGCCTCGTTGGCCGGGTCGACGGTCATGATGGCCGCGTCCAGGTCGGCGGTGAGCGGGCTCGGCTCGGTGCCCTCGTAGCAGTTGACGCCGACGATCTTCTCTTCGCCGGACTCGATACGGGCCCGGCGCTCGGCGTGCGAGGAGACCAACTGCGACTTGAGGTAGCCGGACTCGACGGCCGCCATCGCGCCGCCCATCTCCTCGATGTGCTCGATCTCGGCAAGGGACTGCTCGACCAGCTCGTTCACCTTCGCCTCGATGACATGCGAGCCGTCGAAGATGTCCGCGTACTCCAGCAGGTCGCTCTCATGGGCCAGCACCTGCTGGATCCGCAGGCTCCACTGCTGGTCCCAGGGGCGCGGCAGACCCAGCGCCTCGTTCCAGGCGGGGAGCTGTACGGCCCGGGCGCGGGCGTCCTTGGAGAGGGTGACGGCCAGCATCTCCAGGACGATGCGCTGGACGTTGTTCTCCGGCTGGGCCTCGGTCAGGCCGAGGGAGTTGACCTGGACGCCGTAGCGGAAGCGGCGCTGCTTCGGGTTCTCGATCCCGTAGCGGTCGCGGGTGACGGACTCCCAGATGCGGGTGAAGGCCCGCATCTTGCACATCTCCTCGACGAAGCGCACGCCCGCGTTGACGAAGAAGGAGATTCGGGCGACCACCTCCCCCATCCGTTCCTGCGGCACCTGGCCGGAGTCGCGGACGGCGTCCAGGACGGCGATCGCGGTGGACATCGCGTACGCGATCTCCTGGACCGGCGTGGCCCCGGCCTCCTGCAGGTGGTAGCTGCAGATGTTGATCGGGTTCCACTTGGGGATGCGGCTGACCGTGTACGCGATCATGTCGGTCGTCAGGCGGAGCGAGGGCACCGGCGGGAAGACGTGCGTCCCGCGCGACAGGTACTCCTTGACGATGTCGTTCTGGGTGGTGCCCTGCAGCTTGGCGATGGCTGCCTCGTCGAGACCTTGCTCCTCGGCCACCACCTGGTAGAGCGCCAGCAGCCACATGGCTGTGGCGTTGATGGTCATCGAGGTGTTCATCTCCTCCAGGGGAATGTCCTGGAAGAGCCGCCGCATGTCGCCCAGATGGGAGACCGGGACCCCGACCCGGCCGACCTCGCCGCGGGCGAGGATGTGGTCGGGGTCGTATCCGGTCTGCGTCGGGAGGTCGAACGCGACCGACAGACCGGTCTGCCCCTTGGCGAGGTTGCGCCGGTACAGGGCGTTTGACTCATCCGCGGAGGAGTGCCCCGCGTACGTCCGCATCAGCCACGGACGATCCTTCTGACGCTCAGTCATGTCTGGTGTCCGACCCGTTCAGATGTTCCGGAAGCGGTTGATGGCGTCGATGTGCTTGGCGCGCAGCTCCTCGTCGCGCACGCCGAGGCCCTCCTGCGGTGCGAGGGTGAGGACGCCGACCTTGCCCTGGTGCCGGTTGCGGTGCACGTCGTACGCGGCCTGGCCGGTCTCCTCCAGTGTGTACGTCCTGGAGAGGGTCGGGTGGATCTTGCCCTTGGCGACCAGGCGGTTGGCCTCCCACGCCTCGCGGTAGTTCGCGAAGTGCGAGCCGATGATCCTCTTCAGGCTCATCCACAGGTAGCGGTTGTCGTACTCGTGGTTGTAGCCGGAGGTCGAGGCGCAGGTGACGATGGTGCCGCCCTTACGGGTGACGTAGACGCTGGCGCCGAAGGTCTCGCGGCCCGGGTGCTCGAAGACGATGTCCACGTCCTCGCCGCCGGTCAGCTCACGGATCCGCTTGCCCAGGCGCTTCCACTCGCGCGGGTCCTGGGTGTGCTCGTCCTTCCAGAACTTGTAGTCCTCGGCATTGCGGTCGATGATCGCCTCGGCGCCCATCGCCCGGCAGATGCCCGCCTTCTGGGGGGACGAGACGACGCAGATCGGGTTCGCCCCGCCGGCCAGCGCGAACTGCGTCGCGTACGAGCCCAGGCCGCCGCTCGCGCCCCAGATCAGGACGTTGTCGCCCTGCTTCATGTCGGCGCCGTTGCGCGAGACGAGCTGGCGGTATGCGGTGGAGTTCACGAGGCCGGGGGCCGCCGCCTCCTCCCAGCTGAGGTGCTTCGCTTTGGGCATCAGCTGGTTCGACTTGACCAGCGCGATCTCGGCCAGGCCGCCGAAGTTGGTCTCGAAGCCCCAGATCCGCTGCTCCGGGTCGAGCATCGTGTCGTTGTGCCCGTCGGAGGACTCCAGCTCGACGGACAGACAGTGCGCGACCACCTCGTCGCCGGGGTGCCAGGCGTTGACGCCGGGGCCGGTGCGCAGCACGACGCCCGAAAGGTCGGAACCGATGATGTGGTACGGCAGGTCGTGCCGCTTGGTCAGCTCGCTGAGCTTGCCGTACCGCTCCAGGAAACCGAAGGTCGACAGCGGCTCGAAGATCGACGTCCAGACGCTGTTGTAGTTGACCGAGCTGGCCATCACCGCGACGAGCGCCTCGCCCGGCCCGAGCTCGGGAACGGGGACGTCGTCGAGGTGCAGTGACTTGCGCGGGTCCTTCTCACGGGTGGTCAGGCCTTCGAACATCGTCGCCTCGTCCTTGTGGACGGTGATGGCGCGGTACGACTCGGGGAGCGGCAGGGCCGCGAAATCTGCGGCGGTGCTGTCGGACGCGAGGATCGCGTTAAGAATGTCCTTCACGGTGGGGCCTCCGGCGAAGCGCGACGTAGTGACGTTTGGACGCTTGAGGGAACGTCGGGGTGTTCTCGGTGCTGGTGGTGCCGTCGGTTCGGCGGTGCTGCTATCCGTGACGGTCGCACGGGACGAGCCAGAGCGCGCGGTGGCGCGGGTGAATGCCTGTGACGCAGGCGTCCGGGCCTTTGGGGACAGACGGCGAGCGGCGTGTCTCTGCTCGCCGTCCGCCCGGACAGAACTCACGGTATGGCACGCGGTGCCACCCGGCAAGACACTGCGTGCCAAATATTTTGCGCAGATGGCACGTCCTCGTCACACCTGAGCAATCCGGGTGCCCCCCGGGGCTGTGCCCCGGAGTCCCCGGTTGGGGGAGGAAGCTTTGGGGGAGGCCGGCCCGATCCGGCCACGGATCCGCACTCGGCGACGGTGCCTCGGGCCCACGGATCGGCGCCGTCGGGGTGCTCGCCGTTGCCGTCTGCGGGCGGGTTGGGCCCACCCGTCCCGCCCTGGGGGCACCTCCCAGCGTCCAGCTGGGGGAGGGACGGACTTGCCCCCAACCCGCTGGTGTGGCCGCTACGCGCCCTTCAGGGCCTTCTCGATGGTGCGCATGACCTCCGCCGGTGAGGCGTTCGTGCGGGCGACCGCGATGACGACCTCGCCGGTCGTGGAGACCGTGGCGGGCGGCGCCGCAGGCAGGGCGCGACCGCCGCCTATGCCGGTGCCGAAGGTGTCCTTGATGACGACGAAGGCGTGGTCGAGCTGGGCTTCGACGTCGCCTTTGCCGCCGGCGCGGAGCCAGCGGCGGAGGACGTGGTTGTGGGCGGCGACGACGGCGGAGGCGGCGACCTCGGCCAGGAGGGGGTCGTCGTCGCCGTCGCGGTGGGCGGACTCGTCGAAGTGCCCGAGCAGGTAGCGCGTGAAGAGCCGCTCGTAGCGGGCGACGGAGGCGATCTCGCGCTCGCGGAGGATGGGGATCTCCCGGGTCAGCCGGTACCGCTCCACGGAGACCTCGGGGGCCTCCGCGTACATCCGCAGGACCTCCGTGATGCCACGGCACACCGTGTCCAGGGGGTGCTCGTGCGGCTCCGCCGACTCCAGCACCTCGCCGACCCGTACGAGCGTGTCGTCGTGGTCGGGGAAGATCGCCTCTTCCTTGGACCGGAAGTGCCGGAAGAACGTACGCCGGGCGACTCCCGCCGCCGCCGCGATCTCGTCGACCGTCGTGGCCTCGTAGCCCTGGCTCGCGAACAGGTGCATCGCGGCGGCCGCCAAGTCCTGGCGGACGCGGTGGCGCTGGGCCGTGGCGGAGGACGTACGGGCGGGCTTGACGGGCTGGGCCATCCTTCGTTCCTTGTTAGCGTGTGCGGCGTGCCGCAAGGCACCGGGCAGGGCTTGTCCGCCACGAGGCTACGTCAGTGGCCGAGTGAGAAGCCCCGGGCTGTGCCTGGGGAGGAGTCACATGGGGACCGTACTGCATCGTGTTCGTGTTTCCTCGTTCGAGCGGGAAGTCCGGGGCGGCCGTGAGGCCGCCCCGCCCGCGTACGGCTCAGCGCCGCGCATACTCGCGGAAGCCGCGCCCCGTTTTGCGGCCCAGGCAGCCGGCTGACACCAGGTGCTCCAGCAGCGGCGCCGGGGCCAGCCCCGGGTCGCGGAACTCCTTGTGCAGCACCTGCTCGATGGCCAGCGAGACGTCGAGGCCGACGACGTCCAGCAGCTCGAAGGGGCCCATCGGGTAGCCGCCGCCGAGCTTCATCGCAGCATCGATGTCCTCGACGGTCGCGTAATGCTCCTGGACCATCTTCACGGCGTTGTTCAGGTACGGGAACAGCAGCGCGTTGACGATGAAGCCGGCCCGGTCGCCGCAGTCCACGGCGTGCTTGCGCACCTTGCCGCACACCTCGCGGACGGTCGCGTGGACGTCGTCGGCGGTGAGGACCGTACGGACCACCTCGACGAGCTTCATGGCGGGCGCCGGGTTGAAGAAGTGCATGCCGATCACGTCCTGCGGGCGGGACGTGGACTTGGCGATGGCGACGACCGGCAGCGAGGAGGTGGTGGTGGCCAGCACCGCGCCCGGCTTGCAGACCTTGTCGAGGGTCGCGAAGAGCTGCTGCTTGACCGCCAGGTCCTCGGCGACCGCCTCGACGGCCAGGTCGACGTCCGCGAGGCCTTCGAGGGAGCCGGCCGCCGTGACCCGGGAGACGGCCGCGTCGCGCTGCTCCTGGGTGAGCCGGCCCTTGGCCACGGATCGGTCGAGGGACTTGGCGAGCTGGGCCGCGGCCTTGTCGGCCTTGTCCTGGGTGCGGGCGGCGAGCACGACCTCGTAGCCCGCCTTGGCGAAGACCTCGGCGATGCCGGTGGCCATCGTGCCGGAGCCGGCGACGCCGACGCGGGTGACGGAGCGCCCGGGGGTGTCCGTGCCGGTGGCCTGCGGGGTCTCGGCGTCCGGGACGACGGTGGCGCTGCCGTGGGACTCGTACGTGTAGAAGCCGCGGCCGGACTTGCGGCCGAGCAGCCCGGCGGCCGCGAGCTGCTTGAGCACCGGGGCGGGGGCGTGCAGGCGGTCGCGGGAGGCCTCGTACATCGCCTCCAGGACGGTCTGGGCGGTCTCGACGCCGATCAGGTCGAGCAGCGCGAGCGGTCCCATCGGCAGGCCGCAGCCGAGCCGCATGGCGGCGTCGATGTCCTCGCGGGTCGCGTAGCGGGCCTCGTACATCGCGGCGGCCTGGTTGAGGTAGCCGAAGAGCAGCCCGTCGGCGATGAAGCCGGGGCGGTCGCCGACCGGCACTGGCTCCTTGCCGAGGGCGCGGACCAGTTCGGTGACGGTGTCGGTGGTCTCGGGGGAGGTCAGGACGGTGGAGACCACCTCGACCAGCTTCATGGCCGGCGCGGGGGCGAAGAAGTGCAGGCCCAGCACGCGGTCGGGGCGCGAGGTGTGCGAGGCGAGCTGGGTGACGGACAGGGCGTTGGTGCCGGTGGCGATGATGGCACCCGGCTTCACGATCCCGTCGAGGGCGGTGAAGACCTCACGCTTGACGTCGAAGTGCTCGGTGACGACCTCGATGACCAGGTCGGCCTCGGCCGCGGCCTGCAGATCGTGGAACGTACGGAAGCGGGCGAGGGCCGCGGTGCGCTCCTGCTCGGTGATCCGCTCGCGCTGCACGGCGCGGGCGGTGGACGCCTCCAGGGTTTCGACGGCCTGGCGGGCGGCGGCGTCGCTGATGTCGATGCCGACGACCTCGTGGCCCGCACGGACCATGACCTCGGCGATTCCGGCGCCCATGGTGCCGAGACCGACCACGGCGACGGTGGCGGAGGAGGAAAGGGGGAGAGAAAGGGAACGGTCCATCGCGAGACTCCAGATGCTGAGGGTCACACGCGCGGGCGTGCGAGGTGGAGTTGGGTGGATCCGCGGGGCGTGTACGCGGGTATGCGTGCCCACACGTGAAGGGGGTGGCGGGCCCTGTCCCGGGGCCGCGCCGCGATGGTGCCGAACCGACTTCGTGCTGTTACCGCTGCACGCGGCGGCTGCGTCACCAGGCCGCTGCGTACGTTGATTCAAGGCTAACTGACGAGTAACTTAGGCGCCAGTCCTCCGCCCATGTGATTTGGCTCGCTGACAGATGAGCGCAGCATGTGCCGGACCCGTGCGGCGTAGGGTGTGCCGGTGGACACCGCCTTACGAGAAGAACTCGCGGCCATCCTCACCGAGCCCGGGCAGTCCGTCGCCGCCCGGCTCGACGCGGCCGTGGCCCTGGCCGAGGCCGCCGACCCCCGCGCCTTCGAGACCCTGGTCATGCTCCTCAACTACCGCGACCCCGGCCTCGCCGAGATCGCCGCCCGCGCCCTCGCCCGCCTGGGTGACCCCCGCACCGCCCGCGCCGCCGCCGCCCTGGCCACGAACCCGCTGCGCGTCGCGTACGCGGCTCCGCCGATCCGGCTGCTCGTCACCCTGCGGGCGGCGGAGGCCGTGCCCGCGCTGGTGGAGACGCTGCGGCGGCTGCTGGCGGAGCCCGAGTCCCCGTACTGGCGGATCGCCCTGGCGTGCGTCGAGGGCCTGGGCGACCTCGGCGACCGGCGCGGCGAGCCCCTGCTCCGTGCGGCGTGCGGCGACGCGCGGCTGCGGCAGGCGGCGGAGGTCGCCCTGGCGAGGCTGGGCTAGTAGGCACTGTCTGGCAAAGAGCGCCGGCCGCCCGGAGGGCGGGCCCCAGCGGCGTCTGGTGCATGTGATCGCAAGGCGGTGGGGGTCCCCCAGCCTTCGGCCGGGGGGACCCCCACCGGACGACGTCTGGGGGAGATCGCCCTCGTAGTGGGCTACTCGGGTGACTCCGACAACGCAGCGAGCGCGCGTACCAGACGCCGCGGGGCAGGCGGGAGACTGGTGCGGTGGCTGATGCTCCGTTTCCAGTCCCCGCCACTTCAAGCTGGCATGCGCCGTCGTCCTGTGCGCGTTTCCGGTAAGACGGTAGACACCGAGCCGGGTGATCCACCCATAAGTAGCCCGCTTCTCGAAGTACCGCAGTTCGGTCTGCAGGCATTACAGCTCGAGGCTGATGGACTCGTCGGTCGGCGGTAAGACCGCGGCGGCGCCTGAACGGCATGCCTTGGCCCTGGTGGATGGTGCCATGCTTCCTCCGATCGAGGGGGCTTGAGTCAGCGCGCCGCCGCCCCGAGGTACAGGCGGCCCACCTCGGGGTTGTCGAGCAGGTCGGCGCCGGTGGCGACGAGCCGGACCACTCCGGACTCGAGAACCGCGCCGTAGTCGGCAGCGGCCAGGCCCGAGCGGGCGTTCTGCTCGACCAGCAGCACGGTGCGGCCCGTGGCGGCGAGTTGCCTGATGCTGGCGAAGACCTGCTGGCGGGACTTCGGGTCCAGGCCGATGGACGGCTCGTCGAGCAGGATCAGCGCGGGGTCGAGGACCAGGGTGCGGGCCAGCTCGACCTGCTTCTGCTCACCGCCGGACAGCGACCCGGCGTGTTCCCGGGCCCGCTTGGCGCAGATCGGGAAGGCCTCGACGGCCCGGTCCACCCGCTCCCTGAGCAGCTTCTGATCCCGGATGGTGTAGCCGCCGGTGAGCAGGTTGTCCCAGACGCTCATCGCGGGGAACAGACTGCGGTCCTGGGGGACATGGACTATGCCGAGCCGCAGCCGCGCCTTCGACGAGAGGCCTTTGAGTTCCTGCTCGTGGAAACGGATGGATCCCTGTCGCGGCCGCAGCAGCCCGCTGATGGTCTTCAGGACGGTCGACTTCCCGGCTCCGTTGGGACCGATGAGGCAGGTTACGGTGCCGGCTCCGATCTGCAGGTCGACACCCTTGAGGATGTCGCCCGCGCCGTAGCCAGCCACGATGGAGTCCAGAGTGAGAATCGGTGCCATGGTCAGCTCCCAAGATAGGCGTCGAGGACGAGCGCGTTGGCCTGCACCTCGGAGGGAACGCCACTGAAGATCCGCTTGCCCTGGTCAAGGACGATCACCGGATCGCACAGCCGCATCACGAACGACATGTCGTGCTCCACGATGAGGAAGGTGATTCCGGCCTCGTGCCGCTCCCGGATGTGCCGCTCCATCGTGTCGATCATGACTGGGTTGACGCCGGCGGTCGGCTCGTCGAGCAGCACCAGGGTCGGATCGCTCATGAGGACGGCGGCGAACTCCAGCAATTTGCGCTGGCCGTAGGACAGTTCGGAGGCGAGTAGGTCCGCCACGTGGGAGAGCCGGAACTCCTCCAGTAGCTGTCCCGCCCGGTCGCGGTCGGCGCGACCGACCCGCCGCGTGGTGAGCAGCTGCCGCCAGCTGTACCCACCCGCCGCGACCAGATTCTCCAGCACGCTGAGCTGGGGAATCACCCGCGCCTGCTGGAACGTGCGGGACAGGCCGCGGCGGTACAGGGTGCCGGCGTCCACACCGGTGACATCCTGGCCGGCGAAGCGCACTCGCCCGCTGTCCGGACCCAGGTACCCGGTGACCATGTTGAACAGGGTCGTCTTGCCGGAGCCGTTCGGTCCGATCAGCGCGGTCACGGTGTGCGGTTCGACGGTGAACGAGCAGCCGTCCACGGCGCGGACGCCGCCGAACACCTTGGTCATATCGGTGACTTCGAGCAGTGCCGTCATGCTTGACCACCTCCTGCGGTCGCAGCCGCATTCGCCGGCTGCGTGAGGGTGGGCGAACCGGAGTCGAGGGCTTGGCGCCGGCGCCGCCGCCGGATTTGGTCCTGCACGGTCGGCAGTATGCCGCGCGGCAGCAGCAGCATGATCAACAGGAAAACCAGGGCGTACGCGATGAGGTAGACCTGGCTGCCGCCGAGCTGGTAGGCGAGGTACTGCTGTGCGGATTCGAGGATGAAGGCACCGAGGACCGGGCCCCACAGGGTGGCGCGGCCACCGAGGAACGTCATGAGGACCATCGCGATGGTGATGAGGGGATCGACGGCGAACTGCGGATAGATGAAGCCCTCGTAGTACGCCCACACGGCGCCGACCATGGCGGTCAGGCCGACGCTGACCGCGAACGCGAGCAGCTTGACCCCGGTCACCCGGATGCCGATGCCGCGCGCCTTGTCCTCGTCCCCGCGCAGCGCCGCCAGGCTCAGCCCGACCTTGCTGCGCATGGCGGCGAAGGTGACCGCCATGGCGAGGGCGAGCAGGCCGACCAGCACGTAGTAGAACGGCCGGTCGTAGGTGGCCGCAGGGAAGGGAGCGGGCGGAATGGCCAGCCCCTGGGAGCCGCCGGTGATGCCGTGAAGGTTGAAGGCGAGGCCCTGGACGACGAAGAGCAACGTGATGGTGACGATGGCGAACACGTCGGTGCGGGTTCGCATCGCCACTGCACCGACGGGAAGACCGATCACGACGGCAAGCAGGCCGATGGCGGGCAGCAGCAGGAACGGTTCGTAGCCGCTGCTCACCGGGTGGTGCGAGAACCAGAGCGCTTCCGCGTAGGCACCGATGCCGAAGAACGCGGCGTGGCCGAGGGACGGATAGCCGGCGAACCCGCCGACGAGGTTCCAGGCGCTGGACATCACCGCGAACATCAGCGTGAAGATCAGCAGGTTGATGGTCCAGTGGGCCAGGTTGAACGACGGCAGTGAGGCCAGGACCGCGAAGAAGGCGATGGGGCCTGCGCCACGGAGACGGGTCACAATGCACCCCTGACTGTCGTACCGAAGATGCCCTGCGGCCGCACCAGCAGGATCGCGATGAGGATCACGAAGAAGGTCATCTCCGACCAGGCGGGCGAGATGGTGGCGGCGACGACCGCGGAGGACGTCGACACGATCACCGCGCCGAGCACCGCCCCGCCGACGCTGCCCAGTCCGCCCAGGATGACGATGGACAGCAGCTTGGAGATGAGGTCGTAGTGGCTGCCGGAATTGAACGGGTAGAGCAGCCCGTACACCGATCCGGCCGCAGCCGCGGTTGCCGCGCCAAGCCCGAAGCCGAGGGCGGAGACGCGGTCGGCCTCGATCCCGAGCAGCTTCGCCGACTCCGGGTTTTGCACGGTGGCCCGCACAGCACGGCCGAACCGGGTGTGGTTCAGCAGCAGGTAGAGCAGGCCGAGCGCAGCGAGCGACAGCAGGAACGCCCACAGCCGCACCAAGGTGATCTGGTAGCCGAACAGGCTCCAGCTGGAGTTGGCATAGCCGGTGTTGATGCTGCGGTAGGTGGTGTGCCAGGTGATGCTCATGACGCCCTCGATCAGCAGGGCGACGGCGAACGTGATGAGCAGGCTGAGCTCCGAGCGGTCGTCCTTCTTCAGCGGCCGCAGGAACAGCCACTGGACGGCGACACCGAGCGCGAACATGATCACCGTAGTGACCGGGATGGCGAGGAACGGGTCCAGGCCGAAGGAGGTGAATAGCTGGTAGGAGAGGTAGGCACCGAGGATGACCATGGCACCCTGGGCCAGGTTCACGACCTTCATGATGCCGAAGATCAGAGTCTGTCCCGAGGCCATCAGCGCGAAGACGCCGGCGGTGAGGACGCCGAGGATGACGCCTTGGATAAGAGCGTGCACGTGTCTCACCCGCCCCAGTTCGGCTTCGGGTACACGGGAGCCGACTGGGCCGCGGCGGCGGGGTAGACCGGCAGGAGCTTGCCGCCCTGCCACTGCACCAACGAGAACGACGAGGTCGGGGCGCCGTCCGCATTCCAGCCCAGGTCTCCGAGCAGCGTCGGCCACGAACCGGAGTGCAGCGACTTGATGATCGTGGCGTTGTCGATCTTTCCGGCTTTCTTCGCGACGTCCGCGAGCAGCTGGCCGCAGGCGTACGCCTCGGCGGAGCTGTTGTCGATCTGCTGTGCGGTGCCGCCGTACTTCTTCACGTAGGCCGCGGCGAACTCGGCGCTGCCGGCGGCCGTGGAGCTGGGGTACCAGTCGCCGGACGACATGATGCCCGAGGTGTTGGCCGCCCCCACCTTGTCGGGGAACTCAAGGGGTGAATTGGCACCGTTCGACATGAAGACGAACTTGGGGCTGAACTTCAGCTGGACGAGGCTCTTGACCTGGGCGTACGCATCGTTGTTCTGCGTTCCGGAAACCAGCACATCCGGGTGGGCGGCGGCGATGCCGGACATCACGGGGGACAGGTCTGCGGTCTCCGCCGGATAGACCTGCTTGTAGACGGTCTTGATGCCGGCGGCCTCGAAGGCGGTACGGATACTCTCCGCGATCGGGCCGGCGAACGGGTCGTCGAGCTCGGCGTAGGCGGCGGTCCGGGGCCGCTTGTCGGCCGGTAGCGAGAGCACCCACTTGGCGAACACGTCACCGGCGCGGACGGACGGTGCGGGCTGGACGAAGAAGAGGTTGTTCAGGTGCTGGGCGAATACCTGGGGACCACCTCCGGCCGGTTCGAGGAAGGCGTAGCCGTAGCGCTTGGCGACCTGTGAGGCGGGTACGGTCAACAGGCTGGAGAACGGCCCGAAGACCAGGTCTACATGGTCCTGGTTGATCAGATTCTGGTAGTTCGTAATGACCTGGGTGGGGCTGGACAGGTCGTCCACGATCTTGAACTCCACCTTGCGGCCGAGCAGCCCGCCCTTGGCGTTGACCGAGTCGGCCCACAGCTGGTAACCGCGCTGCACGGCCTTGCCGCTGTCGGCGAAGTCGCCGGTGAGGGACACGGAGGCCCCGATCACCAGAGGACCGTTCCGCTGCCCCGTAGCCGCTGTGTCACTGCCGGACGCGCAGCCGCTCGCAGTGAGCGCCAGCGCGCATGCGGCGACGGCGGCCTGCCATGTTGTCTTCGAGTATTTGTTCCACTTCATAGTCGGCGTCTCCTGACTCTTCGTTGAGCCGATGGGATGTCCGTGCTGAAGGCAGGGCCCTGAGGGCCTGCCGGTGTTGCGGATGTGCGGTTTCTTCGGCCTGTGCTACTCGGCATTGGCCACGAACAGTTCCTGCGCCGGGAACTTGGTGAGTACCCGGGGCCCGTCCGCTGTGACGACGACCTCCTCCTCGATTCGGGCGGCCGAAAAGCCGTCCGAGGCGGGGCAGTAGGTCTTCAGCGCGAAGACCATGCCCTCGTGGATCCCCCCCGGTTTCTCCAGGCTGTTGAGCAGGCCGATGTCGGGCGTTCGTGCAGGCCGAGGCCCAGGCCGTGCCCGAACTGCAGCCCAAGAGTGGCTAGATCTGCGTGGACACCGTGGAGCTGTCCACCAGAAGACCGGGGCGTGGTACGGGTGAGTGAGTACTCCGACGGAGGCCAGTCGTGACGACCTCCAGATCCGCTGAGGCGGACACCATGACGAACACCACGTCCTGGTGCGCGAGTTGATCGGGTCGGTCAACAATGGCCGCCCCGCGCTCGGCCAGCGGCTCCGCCTTGGCGCGCGTCCGGTTGTACACGGCCACATCGTGGCCCGCGTCAAGCAACCGGCCCGCCAGTTGGAAGCTCATCCGGCCCGCACCGAGCCGGCCGATACGGGGCCTGTCCTTCGCGACATACGTCATCGTTCTTGCCACGCCCTTCGTTCCGCCCCGGTCGGCTGATGTCCCTCCAGCGCTCTATGCATTCGATTGCGGTCTTGAACGGACGTCGTCCCCTGTCACGGCGTAGATGTGCCGGGTGTCCGTACCGTCAATGCAGGTGGTCGCCTGGCCCTCGCACCTTCGTGACTATGCAATCGGTTGCGTTGCCATGACGATCCGCTACCCAAAAACGATTGTCAATCGGTTGCCATGGATTTTCTGGGAGAGGACGGCACCCGGCAGCACGAGGTATGCGATCGGTTGTGACACGAATCCGGCGCGGCTAGAAGACTCATGGAGATCTTGCCCTTGCGGCTATGTGCTGGCCGGGGTGAGTCTCCAGGTGCGACCTGTGTGGGTGAGTCCAAGGTTGATCAGCTGGCGGAGTTTGAGGGCGGCGGCGCGGGCGTGAAGCCAGGCGTCGTTGGCGATGGTGCCGCGGTAACGGAGTTTGCGGTCGTCGTGGTGGACGAGCCAGGTGACGGCGCGTTCGACCGGTTGTGAGAGGGCAATGGTGTGCCCTTGGGGGGTGCCTCTATGTCCTTCGTCAACCCTGGTTGTGTCATGCGGTGGCTTCTTGGGGGTGCGGGGTTGGTAGAAGGTGCCGTCGCGGAGCATGGCGAAGATGACGCTGATGCGGTGGCGGGCGAGGCGGAGGAGGGCTTGGGTGTTTCCGGTCCTGGGTGCGTGTTCGCCGTGGATGGAGGATCCGGAGGACTTGGTCGCTGGGGCGGGGCCGGTGTAGGAGGCCAGGGCGGGCGGCGGTTGGGAAGGCCGAGCCGTCGCCGATGGTGATCAGGAGGGTGGCGGCGGTCCTGACGCCGACTCCGGGCATCGAGGTCAGGACCTGGGAAAGAGGGTGAGCCTCCAGCAGCTCGCTGATCTGTGCTTCGAGCGCGCGGCGTTGTTCGTGGACCGCGGCCAGGGAGCGGGCCAGCGACGGCACGATCGGGTCCAGAGTGGCGGTGGCGGGCACGACGACGGTCTGTTCGTCGTGCGCGTCGAAGATGTCGTTGACCAGGCGTTCGGCCATGCGCGGGGCTTTGGGGCGTATGAGGTTGACCAGTTGACGGCGTCCGGCCTTGTGCAGAGCGGCCGGGGAGCCGAAGCGTTCCAGCAGGTGTGTCACGGCCGGGTGATCGAGCCGGGGGCCCAGGACACGTTCGAGGCTGGGGTGGAACTGGGTGAGCAGACCAGGCCGCGCAGCCGCACGATCAAGATCCACTTTCACAACAGACTCTAGCGGCCGGCCGGGCCCCGCGCGTAGCGGACCTCCGGCAGCAGTGTGCCGTCGTAGCTCTCCTCCTGGACCACGCCGTCGGGGGCGAAGCCCGCCTTCTCGTAGAACCGCCGGGCTCGCGCGTTGTCCGCCAGCACCCACAGCCGGACACGGGAGAAGCCGCGCGCCTCGGCCGAGGCCAGCACGGCGTCCGTAAGGGCCCGGCCGATGCCGCTGCCGACGAGATCCGGGCGTACGTATATCGCGTACAGCTCCCCCTCGCCCGACGCCGCGTCCTCCCCCCGGTACGGGCCGTGCGCCGCCCAGCCCACCACCGCGTCGTCCGCGTCGACGGCCACCAGGTTCTCCACCCGGCCCAACGACTTCGCGAAGAACTCGCGCCTGCGCGCCGCGTCCGCCTCCACGCTCATCGCATCCAGATACCCCTGCGGCAATATCCCCGCGTACGCGGCCTGCCACCCCCGCACCCGCACCGCCGACACCGCATCAATATCCGCCTCGGTCATCGACCGCACGCCCACGCCCACGCTCGCCATGAACGCACCCTATTCCGCAGCGGTTTCCGCCTTCCGCCGGGCCCGCAGTGCCCGTACCCGTCCCCGGCTGGCGCATGCCGGCGAGGGGCACCAGCGTCGGCGGCCGGTCGGATTGGTGAAGACGGCGCGGCAGTCGTGCTCGCCGCACACAGCCAGGTCGTGACGCTCGGGGCCGGTGAGGTGGTCGACGGCTTGGCGGGCGATGCGGGCGAGGGCGGCGGTGGGGGTGGTGGGGGGCTCGCGGAGGAGGCGGTGGCGGGTCAGGAGGTGTACGGGGTCGGGGTGGGCGGCGAGGAGGGCGGCGAGGTCGGCGGCGGGGCCGGGGGGTGGGGGGTCACCGTCGACGGTGGCGAGGGCCAGGGGGCGGAGGATTTCCCGGAGTCGGCGGGCTTCGGCCAGGTCGTGGGGGCCGGGGGGCCGGGCGGGGGCGAGCTCGCAGCGGTCGAACCACTCCGCGAGGCGTTCGGGGGTGGCGAGCCGCTCCACGGGGTGGGTGCTGAAGGTGCGGCCGCTGGTCGCGAGCAGGTTGAGCCAGGTGGCGCCGCAGTCGAAGCGGAAGGCCATGCGGTCGTCACGTGTGTCGTCGTCCACGGGACCAGCGTAACGCCCTTGCCGTTACGGAGTTGGGCTGTGTAACGTCTGAGGCGTTACCTGTCGATCGTTGGGAGGACGCGATGGAGGACCGGGCGGTCCGTACGGTCCTGGGGGACATCTCTGTGGCCGACTTACCTGGCGTTGACATGTGACCAAAAGGTCACCTATTTTGGGGGCGTGGAGGAAGACGCGGTATTCAAGGCTCTCGCCGACCCGACTCGGCGCAGTCTTCTCGACGCGCTCTTCCGTGAGGACGGGCAGACGCTCAGCGCTCTGGAGGCGCGCTTCGACATCACACGCTTCGCTGTGATGAAGCACCTCAAGCAGTTGGAGGAGGCCGGCCTGGTGGTCACCAGGCGGCAGGGCCGCGAGAAGCTCCACTTCCTCAACCCCGTCCCCATCCGGCTCGTCCACGACCGGTGGGTGAGCAAGTACGCGGAACCCTGGGCCGCTGGCCTCAGTGGCCTCAAGCGCCGACTGGAGAGCCCCATGGAAAAGATCTTCGAGATTTACATCCGCACCACACCGGAGCGCCTCTGGGAAGCGATCACCGACCCCGAGATCAGGGCCAAGTACAACTTCGGCGCCGGAATCACCTCGGACTGGAAGCCCGGCTCGCGGTACGAGATGGCTGCATCGGGCGCCGGGGGGCTGCTCGGCGCGGGGGAGATCCTGGAGGTGGACCCGCCGCGCAGGCTCGTGCAGAGCATGGTCGCGCTGTGGAGCGACGAGGTGAAGAGCGAGGGCACGTCGAGGGTGACGTGGGAGATCGAGCCCGTCGCGGACTCCTGCCGCCTGACCGTCACCCACGACCAGCTGCGCGAGGGCGCGAACGACGAGCTGTACGGCGGCTGGCCGATGATTCTCTCCGGCCTGAAGACCTGGCTGGAGACGGGCGAGCTGCTCACCACGCCTGGGTCGCTGCTCTACACGTGATCACAGCAGCGTCAGCTGCGTGGCCTCCGCTTCCGGTTCCGGCACCGGTTCCGGTTCGACCCGGCGCATCGACCCCGGGCGGTGCGCCGGGCCGATGCCGTATTCGGTGGCGAGGTCGTGCACCTGGCGCGTGATGCGCCGCTGGTACCAGGTGGGTGCGTACGACCCGTCCGCGTACAGCGCCTTGTAGCGCGGGATCAGGCGCGGGTGGTGGACGGACAGCCACGCCATGTACCACTCGCGGGCGCCGGGGCGCAGGTGGAGGACGAGCGGGGTGACGGAGGTGGCGCCGGCCTCGGCGATGGCGCGGACGGTGGCGCGCAGTTGCTCGGGGGAGTCGCTGAGGTAGGGGAGGACGGGCGCCATCAGGACGGTGGAGGGGATGCCGTGCTCGTTGAGGGTGCGGCATACGTCGAGGCGCTTCTGCGGTGAGGGGGTGCCCGGTTCGACGGTGCGCCACAGCTCGCGGTCGGTGAAGCCCACGGAGACGGCGGTGGAGACGTCCGTGACCTGGGCCGCCTGTTCGAGCAGCTCCAGGTCGCGGAGGATGAGCGAGCCCTTGGTGAGGATGGAGAAGGGGTTGGCCCGATCGCGCAGCGCGGTGAGAATGCCGGGCATGAGGCGGTACCGGCCCTCGGCGCGCTGGTAGCAGTCGACATTGGTGCCCATGGCGATGTGCTCGCCCTTCCAGCGCGGCGCGGCGAGCTCGCGGCGCAGCAGGTCGGGGGCGTTGACCTTGACGATGATCTGGGAGTCGAAGTCCAGGCCGGTGTCGAGGTCGAGGTAGCTGTGCGTCTTGCGCGCGAAACAGTACACACAGGCGTGGCTACAACCACGGTAGGGGTTGATCGTCCATTCGAACGGCATGCGGGACGCTCCCGGCACGCGGTTGACGATCGAGCGGGCCCGCACCTCGTGGAAGGTGATCCCGCGGAATTCCGGTGTGTCGAACGTACGCGACACGACATCGGTGCCGAAGAGCGCGGGGGTGGTGACGTTCGTGTTCTCGGCTCCGTCGCGGCTCAGGCTGTCCCAGCGCATGGTGCCTCCTTGCGTTGCCCTGGAAACGATAATAGAACACCTGAGCGAATCACGTCGAGTGGGATGCTTGGGCCCGGAGCACCGAGCACTACGCAACTGACGGAGGACGGGCAGATGGGCCAGGTAGAGGCCACCACGCAGCGCGAGATCGAAGCGGGACCGGAGGAGGTGTTCGCGGCGCTCGCGGACTACTCGGGTACGCGGCAGAAGCTGCTCCCCGAGCAGTTCAGCGAGTACGAGGTCCGCGAGGGCGGCAAGGGCGATAGCACCCTCGTGCACTGGAAGCTCCAGGCCACCGAGAAGCGGATCCGGGACATCCTCTTCGCCGTGACCGAGCCGACGGCCGGGCAGCTCGTCGAGACCGACCAGAACTCGTCCATGGTGACGACCTGGACCGTCACCCCGGCGGGTGAGGGCCGCTCCAAGGTCGTCACCACGACGACCTGGAAAGGCGCCGGCGGAATCGGCGGCTTCTTCGAGCGCACCTTCGCGCCCAAGGGGCTGAACCGGATCTACGACGCCGTACTGGCGCGGCTCGCCGGCGAGGTCGAGGGCGCGGCGAAGTAGGTCACCGATACGGGTAGGTCACCGATACGGGTGGTTCTGCGCCCCTTTGGAGCATCGTCGCGCCTGTAGATCGTTGTCGCTCGCAGGGCAGGCGCGACGAGGGGAGCGGATACGTGGGCGGCAGCACGCTGATGGAGCGGTTGGACGACGCGGCGGACACCCCTGGGGATATTGCTCCGTCGCCCCTGGATGCTCCCCCTTCCGGTCTCAGCCCGCGCCGGCTCCGGCTGGTCTTCCTCGGGCTGATGCTCACGCTACTGCTCGCCGCGCTCGACCAGATGATCGTGGCGACCGCCCTCCCCAAGATCGTCGGCGAGCTGCACGGCCTCGACAAGATGTCCTGGGCCGTCACCGCCTACCTCCTCGCCTCGACCATCGGCCTCCCGGTCTACGGCAAGCTCGGCGATCTCTTCGGCCGCAAGAGCGTCTTCGAGTTCGCCATCGTCGTCTTCGTCATCGGCTCCGCCCTGGCCGGCTGGTCGCGGTCGATGGACGAGCTCATCGCCTTCCGCGCCGTCCAGGGCATCGGCGGCGGCGGCCTCATGATCGGCGTCCAGGCGATCATCGCCGACATCGTCCCGCCCCGCGAACGCGGCCGCTACATGGGCCTGATCGGCGCCTCCTTCGGCCTCGCCTCGGTCGCGGGACCGCTGATCGGCGGCTTCTTCACTGACCACGCCTCCTGGCGCTGGTGCTTCTACATCAACGTCCCCTTCGGGCTCCTGACCCTCGTCGTCATCGCGCTCGTCCTCCGCCTCCCCAAGCCCGCCGTCCGGCCCCGCCTCGACGTCCTCGGCGCACTGCTGCTCGCCGCCGGGTCAACCTGCCTCGTCCTGCTGACCAGTTGGGGTGGCACGGCGTACGCCTGGCGCTCGGAGGTCATCATCGGCCTGGGGGCGGGCGCGCTGGCCAGTGCGCTGCTTTTCGTACTGGTGGAACGGTTCGCCGTCGAGCCCGTCATCCCGCTGCGGCTCTTCCGTGACGGCATCTTCAACGTCACCGCCCTCGTCGGCGCGGTGATCGGCGTGGCGCTCTTCGGCGCCGCCAGCTATCTGCCGACCTTCCTGCAGATGGTCGACGGCGCCTCGGCGACCGAGTCCGGGCTGCTGATGCTGCCCATGATGCTCGGCGTCGTCGTCGCCTCGGTCGGTTCCGGCCAGCTCATCAGCCGTACCGGCCGCTACAAGCTCTACCCGCTGCTCGGCGGGGCGGTCTCGGCGGTAGGCATGTGGCTGCTGTCGCTGCTGAAGGTGGACACCTCCCGGGTCGAGTACAGCGCGTACATGGCGGTGTTGGGCCTCGGGATCGGGCTCGTCCTCCCCGTTCTGATCCTCGCCGTACAGAACTCGGTACGCCCCGCCGACCTCGGCGCTGCCACCAGCGCCAACAACTACTTCCGCCAGATCGGCGGCTCCGTCGGCGCGGCCATCTTCGGCACCCTCTTCGCCGGCCGGCTCAGCGACCGACTGGCGGTCGAGCTGCCACGCGGCTCCGACCTCCCGGACCCGGAATCCATCACCCCGCAACTGGTCCATGCACTGCCGCCGGCGGTGCGCGACGCGTACGTACGGGCTTACGCCGACGCCATGCCGCGGATCTTCCTCTACCTGGTGCCGGTGCTCGCCGTCGGCTTCCTCCTCGCCTTCCTCCTCAAGGAGAAACCCCTGGTGACCCAGACCCAGCACCAAGTCCCCGGCGCCCGCAAGGCCGAGTCCACGGCAGCCGGCGTCCCCGTCTGCGGGACCGTCCAGCACGCCGACGGCAGCACGGTCGGCCGCGCCGCGCTCACCCTCATCGACTCCACCGGCCGCCAGATCGGCCGCGGCGCCACCGCCGAGGACGGCCGCTACGCCCTCAGCACCCCCGGCAACGGCTCGTACGTCCTCATTGCCGCCGCCGGCGGTCACCAGCCGCAGGCCGTCTCCGTCACCGTCGGCGATCGCCCCGTCGAACTCGACGTCGTCCTTGGCGGCGCCGGCCGCCTCGCCGGGTCGGTCCACACCTCCGACGGGACGCCGGTCCGGGACGCCATCGTCACCCTCACCGACGTCCGCGGCGACGTCATCGCCACCACCCGTACGGGGCGCGACGGCGCGTACACCCTCACCGACCTCATCTCCGGCGAATACACCCTGGCCACCACCGCCCCCGCCTACCGCCCCGCCGCGCTGCCAGTCTCCGTACAGCCGGCCCGCGAGACCCGCCAGGACATCGAACTCGCCGGCGGCGCCATCCTTCGCGGCACCGTCCGTGCCCCCGGCGGCCGTCCCGTCGAGGACGCCCGCGTCACGCTCCTCGACGCCGCCGGGAACGTCGTCGACTCCGTCACGACCTCCTCCGACGGCGTCTTCCGATTCGTCGATCTCGCCGCCGGCGCGTACACGGTCATCGCCTCCGGCTACCCGCCTGTCGCGACGGTGCTTCAGATCGTGGGCGGGGGGCGGACGGAGCGGGATCTCCAGCTGGGGCACGAGGACTGACGGAAAAACCAATCGTGCGTGCGGGCAGGCACCTTTGGGCTCCGGGACATGCTGCCTGCCGTGCACACGGACGACGAGTGGGACGCCGTCTCGGTCACGAGGAGAACGTGCGTCCGGCGCCGAGCGGCCGGCGGCCCGGCTGGGCCTCGGGGGCGAGGCCCTTCGCCGCTATCCCGAGGGCTCGGTGCCGGTCTACGCCGTCGGCGACCGCCATGCGCCGAAGCTGTATCCCACGGTCTGCGCCGGGGACGGGCTCACGGAAGCGCGGGTTCTGGAGCTCATCCAGGGCGCCTTGCCCGTTGCCACCCCGAACTCCACGCCTCCGGCGATTACGAGAACGGCTGGCGCTACGTCCTGATGTCGCGGCTCCCCGGTGAGGGACTGGCCGGGGCGTGGCCGCGCGCGTCGGGGGCGGACCAGGACCGGTTGGCCGACGCTACCGGCGAGCTGCTCGCCGGGCTCCATGCCCTCGATACCGAGCCGTTGAGCGATTTGCTCGGCCCGAAGGCATGGGGCTCCTTCCTCGCCGGGCAGCGGGCGGCGACGGTGGAGCGGCAGCGTGAGCGCGACCTTCCCGAGGTGTGGCTCGAGCAGATACCGGAGTTTCTCGAGTCCGAGCCGCTGGCCGAGGACTCGGAGCGGGTGTTGCTGCACACCGAGGTGATGCGCGAGCACCTGCTCGTCGACCCGAGCCGATGGACACTGACCGGACTCTTCGACTTCGAGCCCGCGATGATCGGCGACCGCGTGTACGACTTCGTCGCGGTCGGTGTCTTCGTCTCGCGCGGCGACCCGCGCCTGCTCGGCCGGATCATGGCCGCCTACGGTCACGTCTTCTCTCCGCGCGAACTGCTCGCGCACACCCTTCTGCATGTCTACAGCAATCTGCCCTGGTACTTCAGGGTGCTGCCGGCGCCGCCGGAACCCACGCTGGACTCGCTGGCGGAGGCGTGGTTCGGCACCGTCCAGCGGGTCACTGCTTCTGCTCACGGCCGGCGGCCAGGGAGCCGGCGATGTTGGCTTCGGCGGTCGCCTTGTCGATGCCGAGGCCGGTGAGGACGCCGGTGCCGTCCTCGAGCTCCAGGAGGGCGAGCAGGATGTGCTCGGTGCCGATGAAGTTGTGGCCCATGCGCAGGGCCTCGCGGAAGGTGAGTTCCAGGACCTTGCGTGCGCCCTGGTCGTACGGGATGAGCCCGGGCACCTCGTCGGCCGCAGGGGGGAGCGCGGCGGTGACGGCCTGGCGGACGGTTTCCAGGGGGACGCCCCGGGCGACGATGGCCGCTGCGGCCAGTGCCTCCGGCTCGCTGAGGAGGCCGAGGGCGAGGTGTTCGGGGCGGACCTCGGGATTGGCTGCTGTACGGGCTTCCTCGTGTGCGGCCATGACCACGTTTCGGGCCCGCTTGGTGAAGCGGCTGAAGCCCTGGCTGGGGTCGAGGTCCGAGGGCTCGCCGGGGTCCTTCGGGACGAAACGCTTCTGGGCGGCCTGGCGGGTGACGCCCATGCTCCGGCCGATCTCGGTCCAGGACGCGCCGGAACGCCGTGCCTGGTCCACGAAGTGGCCGATCAGGTGGTCGGCGACGTCGCCGAGGTGGTCGGCGGCGATGACGGCGTCGGAAAGCTGCTCGAGGGCGTCGGAGTGGACTTTCTTGATGGCGTCGATGAGGTCATCGAGCCGTATGGGCTGCGTCATGTGTCAACGCTAGGTTGACAGTCACCCAACTGTCAACCGCGAGTTGACAATTGGCTACTCGCAGGGCGTGCCCCGCGTGAGCGCGTACCGCGCACCTATGTGGTACGTCCCCGCCGACGGAGCGTAGAGCCGCGTCCAGTCGCCGGACGTGGTGAGGCAGCCGTGGAGCGAATCGGTGGCGCCTTCGATGCCGAGCCAGGGGGAGTAGGGGATGCGCAGGAGATAGGAGCCGGGGGAGGGGATCTTGACGGTGAGGGCGGCCGGGCCGGCGTCGGTGACGGTGGCGGGGGCGGAGGCCAGGGGCTGGGGGTGGGTGACGCGGTAGACCTGCCAGTTGGCGTCGCGCCAGACGGGCTGGAGCCAGGAGAGGCGGGCGGAGGTGATGAGTTTGCTCTCGGCGACACCGGCGCCGTCGGGTGCGTCGGAGGGGAGGACCACGTAGTGGACGCCCCAGTGGTGGAGCCAGTTGCGGTATGAGGCGGCAGTGAGGGTGCCCTTGTAGAAGATGGGGTTGCGCTCGACGTCGGCCTGGCGGTTCCAGCCGCGGGCGAGGTTGACGTACGGGGAGAGGCCGGAAGCTTCCCAGTGGGAGCGGAGCGGGACGACCTCGACGCGGGCGGTGTTGGCGCCGAGCCTGCCGAGTTCGGCGATCAGGGGGGCGGCGTGGCTGACGGTGTCAGTGGCGGGGGCGGTGCTGACCAGGTCGACGACCGGCTTGGCGATCTGCCAGATGGCGACGCCGGCGAACGCGGCGTACAGGGCGACGGTCCGGCGGCCCCCGACGCGACTGGCCAGCGCGGCGGACAGCAGCACCACGCCGCCGAAGAGCAGACCCAGACGTTCAACGTTGCTGCCTATGGGCGACGGTATGGCGAAGGTGAGCGCTATGCCGACCGCGTAGACCACCGCACCGGCTCGCATGACGCGCCACTCGCGCGGCACCAGCAGGGCGACGAGCACCGCCGTGCCAAAGGGCAGCGCCGCGAAGTACCAGGCGAAGGGCTGCACTCCGTCGAAGGGGAAGAGGAGCGAGGTAGCGCCGACGACCAGCGGCGGCCCGGCAGCGAGTACGTACGACACCTTGCGGCGCCCGGTGAGGAAGAGCGCGGCGGCCAGCACCTCGACGAACAACCCGGCGACCGGGCTGCATGCGGCAGCGAGCGCGCCCAGCGCCGAGGCCCCCACCACATGGCGCGTGCCACCCAGCACCATTTCGGCGGCCAGCAGCCCGAACAGGACGCCGAGTGCGAAGGTGACGCGGCCCGACGCCACGTCGCACCAGAGGGAGAAGGCCGCCCAGAGCGCGGGGAGCAGCGGCCGGGCGATGCCGGAGCGCATGACGAGCCGCGCCGCGATCGTCGCCGACAGGGTGCCCGCGAGGACGGCGGTCGTACGGACGCCGAGCAAGCCCATGACGTATGGGGAGAAGATGCTGTACGAAGCCGGATGCATACCCCCATACCAGGACAAATTGTACGCCGAGTCCGGGTGTTTGAGGGCGAAGTCGGTCCAGGCGTACTGGGCGGCGAGGTCGCCGGCGTCGTTGGCCAGGAAGAGCGCCCACAGGATGAGGAGGACGCCTGCGAGGAGAGTGGCCGCCGCCACGGGGTGCCGCAGATTCAGGCGCAGAGGTGCGAAGCGTAGGGACGGCTCCAGGACGGCCACGGGGGATCTCCTCCAAGTGGGGTGTCGACCCCGCACCTTTCGATCTGGAGTCCGATCAGCGAAAAAGGACGCTAACACGGGCTCCTGTGGTTGCCCGCGCGCGGGCGTACGCCGGATTCGTCCATTGCCCTACGCGCCGCCTCGCGGCAGCCGTACCGTGGCGTGGTAGCGGAGTCGCAGACCTTCGCATCGGGAGCGCGCCATGGAACGTCGGGTACCGCCGGGCGGGGACAACCGCTCCGGCCTCTCCGGCAGGGTCCCGCTCGCCGTGGTGGTCGTGGACGGCGAGGGCCTGGTCTCGCACTGGAGCACAGGCGCGCGCAGGCTGTTCGGGCTCGCGAAGGAGGAGGCGCTGGGCAGGCCGGCCATCGACCTGCTGCCGGTGGAGGCGATTCCGGACTACTTCCGGTCGGCCGGGCTCGACGTGCTGGAGCGGGGGGCACTTCCGCTGACCACGACGGAGTACGCGGCCGACGGCTCGCGCATCCAGGTGCCGACGAACTGGCTGGTGGCGGGGCGCCGGGGCTGACCGGGGTCCGGCAGGGTCCGGCCGGGGAGGCCGTGTCGCGGGGGCGCCAGAGGTCTGCGCCAGTGGAGTTATCCACAGGGGCGGAGGGGCCATGGAGCGAGCCGCGCGCACCGCGTAACGTGACGTCCCATGAAGATCCTGATCTCGGCCGACATGGAGGGCGCCACCGGCGTGACCTGGCCTGCCGACGTGCTGCCGGGCAGCGAGCAGTGGCAGCGCTGCCGGCACATGTTCACGTCGGATGTGAATGCGGCGATCGCCGGGTTCTACGACGGTGGCGCCGACGAGGTGCTGGTCAATGAGGCGCACTGGAGCATGCGCAATCTGCTCCTGGAGCGGCTCGACGAGCGCGCCGAGATGCTCACGGGCAGGCACAAGGACCTGTCGATGGTGGAAGGCGTGCAACACGGTGACGTGGACGGCATAGCGTTCGTCGGTTACCACACCGGCGCGGGCACGGAGGGGGTGCTGGCGCACACCTACCTGGCCAATTCCATCACCGGCGTGTGGGTCAACGGCGAGGCGGCGAGCGAGGGCTATCTCAACGCGCTGGTCGTCGCCGAGTACGGGGTGCCGGTGGTGCTCGTGACCGGCGACGACCGGACGGGCATCGACGCCAGGGGCTATGCGCCGCAGGCCCGCACCGTCGCCGTGAAGGACTATGTGTCACGGTATGCGGCAGTGTGCCGGCCGCCGGCCAGGACGGCGGCAGACATCCGGGCGGCGGCGAAGGAGGCGGCCGCGCTCGCGGTGCGGCACGAGCCACGCGAGGGTGGACCCTTCGGCGTCGAGCTGGAATTCGACGCAGTCCACCTCGCGGGGGCGGCCACGGTGGTGCCCGGGGTGGAGCGCTCCGGGGAGCGGCGGGTGACGTACACCTCGCCGACGATGTACGAGGGCATCCGGTGCTTCAAAGCGGTGACGACAGTCGTATCGGCGGCGGTGGAGGAACAGTATGGCTGACCAGGCTGACCAGCAGGCGATGGACGAGGTGGTGCGGTTCACCTCGGAGCTGATCAGGATCGACACGACCAACCGGGGCGGCGGGGACGGCAACGAACGCGCGGCTGCCGAGTATATCGCCGAGTGGCTGGCCGAGGCCGGTATCGAGGCGCGGATCCTGGAGTCGGCGCCGGGCCGGGCCAATGTCGTGGCCCGCATCGAGGGCACCGACCCCGCAGCGCCGGGGATGCTGGTCCACGGACACCTCGACGTCGTGCCGGCGGAGGCCGCCGACTGGACCGTCCACCCGTTCTCGGGCGAGGTGCGGGACGGGGTGGTGTGGGGGCGCGGCGCCATCGACATGAAGAACATGGACGCGATGGTGCTGGCCACGGTGCGGTCCTGGGTCCGCGAGGGCCGGCGGCCGCCGCGCGACATCGTGCTGGCCTTCACCGCCGACGAGGAGGACAGCGCGGCCTACGGAGCCGCCTTCCTGGCCTCCGAGCACGCCGACCTCTTCGAGGGCTGCACGGAGGGCATCAGCGAATCGGGTGGCTTCACCTTCCATGCGGGCGGCGGTCTGCGGCTCTACCCCGTCGCCGCCGGGGAGCGGGGCACAGCCTGGCTGAAGCTGACCGCCCACGGCCGCGCGGGACACGGCTCGAAGGTGAACCGGGAGAACGCGGTGAGCCGGCTGGCGGCCGCGATCACCCGGATCGGCGAGCACGAATGGCCGGTGCGGATCATCCCGACCGTGCGGGCGGCGCTGACCGAACTGGCCGCGCTGCACGACCTCGAGCCCGACTTCGACGACGTGGACGCGCTGCTGGCCAAGCTCGGCCCGGCGGCGGCCCTGGTCGAGCCGACCGTCCGCAACAGCGCCAACCCGACGATGCTGCAGGCTGGTTACAAGATCAACGTCATCCCGGGTCACGCGATGGCGTATGTGGACGGGCGGATGCTGCCGGGCGGCGAGGAGGAGTTCGCCAAGACCCTGGACCGGCTCACCGGGCCGGACGTGGACTGGGAGTTCCAGCACCGGGAGATCCCGCTGCAGGCCCCCCTGGACTCGCCCACCTTCGCGGCGATGGGCGAGGCGCTGCGGCACTTCGACCCCGACGGGCATGTGGTGCCGTACTGCATGGGCGGCGGCACCGACGCCAAGCAGTTCTCGCGGCTCGGGATCACCGGCTACGGCTTCTCGCCGCTGAAGCTGCCGGAGGGCTTCGACTACGCGGGGATGTACCACGGGGTCGACGAGCGGGTGCCGGTCGAGGCGCTGCACTTCGGCGTGCGGGTGCTCGACCGCTTCCTGATGGGCGGGGGTGCCGTATGACCCGCGTCGCGTCCTACGGCGCCTGGGAGTCGCCGATCGATGCCCGGACGGCCGCGTCCCACGACGGCCGCGCCGAATACCCCGGCACGGTCGGCGACGAGGTGTGGTGGACCGAGCCGCGCCCCGCCGAGGACGGCCGTCGCGCGCTGGTGCGGCGCCGGGCCGACGGCAGCACGGAGTCGGTGCTGCCCGCGCCCTGGAACGTCCGGACCCGGGTCATCGAGTACGGCGGCCGCGCCTGGGCGGCCACGACCGGACCGGGCGGCGGCCCGCTGGTGGTGTTCTCCCACTTCCCCGATCAGCGGCTGTACGCGTACGAGCCCGACCAGCCCGGCGCCGAGCCGAGGCCGCTCACCCCGGTGTCGTCGGTGGGCGGCGGGCTGCGCTGGGCGGATCCCCAGGTGCGCCTGGACCGGGGCGAGGTGTGGTGCGTCCTGGAGGAGTACACGGGGGAGGGGCCCGGTGATGTGCGCCGGGCGATAGCCGCCGTGCCGCTGGACGGCTCCGCCGCCGAGGACCGGGACGCGGTGCGCGAACTGTCCGACGACGCACACCGGTTCGTCACCGCGCCCCGGCTGTCCCCGAACGGGCGGCAGGCGGTGTGGATCGCCTGGGACCATCCCCGTATGCCCTGGGACGGCACCGAGCTGAAGATCGCCGAGGTCGCGGAGGACGGCCGCTTCACGGGGGCCCGCACGCTCATCGGCGGCCCCGAGGAGTCCGTTGCGCAGGCGGAATGGGCCGTGGACGGCTCCCTGCTGGCGGCCACCGACCGCACCGGGTGGTGGAATCTGCACCGCCTCGACCCCGGGACCGGGGAGGCGGTCAACCTGTGTCCGCGCGAGGAGGAGTTCGCCGGACCGGGCTGGCAGATGGGGTCCCGCTGGTTCACGCCGCTGGAGACCGGGCTGATCGCGGTCCTGCACGGCAGGGGCGCGCTACGGCTGGGGCTGCTGGACCCGGCCACCGGCGAACTCACCGACGCCGCGGGCCCGTGGACCGAGTGGACCGGCGCCCAGCTCACCGCGTCGGGCACCAGGGTCATCGGCACCGCCGCGAGCCCGCGTACCTCCCACGAGGTCGTCGAGCTCGACACCGCCACCGGGCGCGCCCGCGTCATCGGGGCCGCCCACCAGGACACCGTGGACCCGGACTACCTCCCGGATCCCGCAGAGCGGGTCTTCACGGGCCCCGGCGGCCGGGAGATCCACGCGCACGTGTACCCGCCGCGCAACCCCGGCTTCGCCGCGCCCGAAGGGGAGCTGCCGCCCTATGTGGTGTGGGTGCACGGCGGCCCGACCAGCCGAGTCCCGCTCGTCCTCGATCTGGAGGTCGCGTACTTCACCTCGCGTGGCATCGGCGTCGTCGAGGTCAACCACGGCGGCTCGACGGGCTACGGCCGCGCCTACCGCGAACGGCTGCGCGGGCAGTGGGGAGTCGTCGAGGTCGAGGACTGCGCCGCCGTCGCCCGGGCTCTGGCGGACGAGGGCAGCGCCGACGGCGCCCGGCTCGCCATCCGGGGCGGGAGCGCGGGCGGCTGGACCAGCGGCGCCTCGCTGGCCTCGACGGACCTCTACGCCTGCGGCACGATCAGATTCCCCATCCTCGACCTCTACGGCTGGGCGGCCAACGGCGAGACCCACGACTTCGAGTCCCGCTACCTCGAATCCCTCATCGGCCCGCTGGCAGAGGTCCCCGAGCGGTATCGCGAGCGTTCCACGATCAACCGCACCGACAGGATCAGCGCGCCCTTCCTCCTCCTCCAGGGGCTGGACGACGTGATCTGCCCGCCCGTGCAGTGCGAGCGCTTCCTGGAGCGGATGGCCGGCCGCGGCATCCCGCACGCCTACCTCACCTTCGAGGGCGAGGGCCATGGCTTCCGGCGCGAGGACACCATGATCGTCTCCCTGGAGGCCGAACTCTCGCTGTACGGGCAGACCTTCGGCTTCGACCCGCCCGCCGTACCGCGTCTGGAGCTCGGCAAATGACCACCCTCACGCCGCTTCTCCGTCCCCGCCGGCTCGCGCCGGGCGACCGCGTCGCCGTGGTCGCCCCCAGCGGGCCCGTGGTGCCCGAGCAGCTCGACGTGGGGCTCGACATCCTGCGCGGCTGGGACCTCGACCCGGTCGTCGCCCCGCACGTCCTGGACCACCACCCCGGCCTCGGGTACCTCGCCGGGGAGGACGAGGCGCGCGCCCGTGACGTCCAGGACGCCTGGTGCGACCCGGCCGTGGCCGCCGTGATGTGCGCTCGCGGCGGCTACGGCGCGCAGCGCATGATCGACCTGCTCGACTGGGATGCCCTGGCAGCGGCAGGGCCGAAGGCCTTCATCGGCTTCAGCGATGTGACGGTCCTTCACGAGGCGTTCGCCCGGCGCCTCGGCCTCGCCACGCTCTACGGGCCGGTGGCGGCGGGGGTCGCCTTCACCAAGGACGAGCCCACCCGCGAGCATCTGCGCCGCACCCTCTTCGAGCCGGAGACGGCTCGGACCCTCACCTCGGCTACCGCCGCACCCCTGGTGCCCGGCCGGGCGCGGGGGGTCACGGTGGGTGGCTGCCTGGCGATGCTCGCCGCCGACATCGGCACCCCGCACGCCCGGGCCGGCCAGCGCGGCGGCATCCTCGTCCTGGAGGACGTCGGCGAACGGCCCTACCAGCTCGACCGGCTCCTCACCCAGCTGCTGCGCTCCGGCCGGCTCGACGGCGTCGCCGGTATAGCCCTCGGCTCCTGGCGTGACTGCGGGCCCCCGGAGGATGTGCGAGCGGTCCTGCTCGACCGGCTCGGCGGGCTGGGCGTCCCGGTCGTGGAGGAGCTGGGCTTCGGGCACTGCGACAGCTCCCTCACCGTGCCGCTCGGGATCCCGGCCGTCCTGGACGCCGACACCGGGACGCTGACGCTGGAGGTGCCGGCTCTTACGGAGTTGTGACGTCGCGCCCCGCCGCCGCCTCCGGGGCGGGTTTGTGACCTACGGTCGGCCGCATGCTGGTACTCGTCACCGGAGGGGCCGGTTTCATCGGCTCCCACATCGTCATCGCCCTGACCGAAGCCGGCCACGGCGTCCGCGTCCTCGACGCCAACGGCCCCGGGCCGCACGCCGACGTACGCGACCGCGCGGCCGTCGACGAGGCGCTGCGCGGCGTCGACGCGGTCTGCCACCAGGCCGCGATGGTCGGCCTCGGCAAGGACTTCGCCGACGCGCCCGAGTACGTCAGCCGCAACGACCTCGGCACGGCAGTGCTGCTTGCCGCGATGGCCGCGAGCGGCGTGCGGCGGCTGGTGCTCGCCGGGTCGATGGTCATCTACGGCGAGGGGCGCTACGACTGCGAGTGGCACGGCACCGTACGCCCCGGGCCTCGGCGGGTCGCCGACCTTGACGCCGGGCGGTTCGAGCCGCCGTGCACGCTGTGCGGGGAGCCGCTCAGCCCCGGCCTCGTCGGCGAGGACGCCCCGGCCGACCCGCGCAATGTCTACGCCGCCACCAAACTCGCCCAGGAACACCTGGTCGCCGCCTGGGCCCGGGCCGTCCAGGGGAGGGCGGTCTCGTTGAGGTACCACAATGTCTACGGCCCGGGCATGCCCCGCGACACGCCGTACGCAGGCGTCGCCGCCCTCTTCCGTTCCGCGCTGGCCAGGAGCGAGGCGCCCCGGGTCTTCGAGGACGGCGGCCAGCGGCGCGACTTCGTCCACGTACGGGATGTCGCCGCGGCGAACCTCGCCGCGCTCGGTGCCGACGGGACCGCGCCGGGAGAGCTGCGCGCGTACAACGTCGGCAGCGGCGAGCCGCGCACCGTGGGCGAGCTGGCGGGTTCGCTCGCCGCGGCCTGCGGCGGGCCGGCGCCGGTCGTCACCGGCGAGTACCGGCTCGGCGACGTCCGGCACATCACCGCCTCCTCGCAGCGGCTGCGGGACGAGCTCGGCTGGAAACCTGCAGTCCGCTTCGAGAACGGCATCGCCGAGCTGTGAACGCTCCGGCCTAGAAGTCGTCCGGGCACCACGGCGCGACAGCGCTGCGCAGCAGCAGATCGGCCTCCAGGGCGGCGTCGGGGCGCAGTTCGCGGACCAGCCCGGCGGCGGTGAGGCGCGGGACCGACTCGCCTCCGAGGTAGAGCGAGCCCAGGGCGCCGGCGTCCATCGCCAGGTCGGCCGGGTCCTCGGTGCGGGTGGCCCTGCCGGTGCCGTCGGCGGCGGCCTCGACGGCCCAGCGCCCGGCCGCATAGCCCGCCGGGTCGGCGACCTCCAGGACGGTGCGGCCGGGCACCCGGTACGTACGAGTGCCGAAGGCGGCCGGCACATCGAGGACGCGCAGCCAGAGGGAGTCGATGGATTCGACGGTCGGCCGGGCCGCCCGGGGGTTGTTGAGCAGCAGCGGCAGCGGATCGTCGGGCGCGATGTTGTCGACGACGACCTTGCGCACCCAGTCCACCGAGAAGGCGTACCGCCACAGCGCCTCGGCGGCCTCGCGGTCGGTGGCCATGTGGTCGACGACGGTGAGCGTGCAGTCCGGGCGGCCGTCGCTCCAGCCGCTCTCGACCCGGTAGGCCAGCAGCCCGGTCACCTCTCCGTCGGCCGCCCGGTGCAGCGCGGCGAACGGTTCCTTGAAGGGCGACGCCCCCGGCCTGGCGATCTCGCCGGTGTACCACTGCCACCACCACGCGGGGCGGCTGATCGCGCCGGGCTGCGTCAGGCGGTGGCGCTCGTGCAACTCCGGCCCGATCTTGCGCAGCTCCTCCATCGTCGCGAGTTCGATACGGCCCGTGCCGCCGATGCCGACGCCCGGACGCAGACCGCCGGAGGAGGAGAACCCGATCTCGTACCCGGCCTTCCGGACGGCCGGGCCGAAGCCGTAGCGGCCGTAGATGGCGTACTCGGCGGCCATCAGGATCGCCACGGCCTCCCCGCGCGCGTGCGCGGTCGCCAGGTCCAGCGCCATCATCCGGGTCAGCAGGCCGCGCCTGCGGTGCGTTGCCGTCACCGTCACGCTGGCGATCCCGTCGGCGGCGAGCGTCGCGCCGCCCGGCACCGTGAGCGCGAAGGGGATACCGCGGAACGTTCCGACGCAGCGGGCCCCGTCATAGGCGCCGAACCAGCGGCCGGGCTCGAAGGTCCGCCTCCGCCAGCCCATGTCGTCCTTCTGGAACGGGGCCAGGAAGCCGGCCTGTACGGCCCGGCCCCACTCTTCGATGTCGTCCTCACGGACCACCCGGACGATGAGGTCCTGATGCCGGTCCCCGTGCTCAGCGCTCGGCTCGATACCCATGCGGTGCACGCTACGGCGCCCACCGGCTCCGGCGCACCCGGATTCAGCCTGCTGCGGGCAGGACGACCTCGAATCGGCAGCCGCCCGGAACATTGCGTACCGCCGCGCGGCCGGCGTGGGCTTCGACGATGCCGCGCACGATGGCGAGGCCCAGCCCGGCGCCGGCGGGCGGGGTGCGGGCGTCGGTGCCGCGCCAGCCGGTGTCGAAGACGCGGGGGAGGTCTTCGGCGGGGATGCCGCCGCAGCCGTCGGTGACGGACAGGACGACCGAGTTGTCGAGGCGGTGCGCGGCCACGGCGACGGTGCCGTCGGCCGGGGTGCGGTGGATGGCGTTGACGAGCAGATTTGCCAAAACCCGGGTCATTTCGCGGCCGTCGACCTCGACCGGCACGGCCTCGACGCCGTCGCCGACCAGCCGTACGCCGTGCTCCCGCGCCAGCGGGTCCGCACCGGCGATGGCGTCGCCAACGAGGTCGTACGCGGACATGCGGGTCGGCGCGAGGGAGAGGACACCCGCCTGGATGCGGGAGAGTTCGAAGAGGTCGCCGACCATCTCGCTGAGCCGTTCCACCTCCGCGAGGATCCGGGCGTGGTAGCGCGGGGGGTCGTCGGCGACGCCGTCCTCCAGGGCCTCGGCCATCGCGCGCAGACCGGCGAGCGGCGTGCGCAGATCGTGCGAGATCCAGGCCACCAGCTCGCGCCGGGAGGCTTCGAGGGCCCGTTCGCGCTCCCGCGAGGCGGCGAGCCTGGCGCTGGTGGCGGCCAGTTCGCGGCCGAGCTCGGCGAGTTCGGCGGTGGGGGCCGCGTCGGGCGGGGCGAAGCCGTCGCCGTTGCCGAAGGCGCGGGTCGCGGCGGCCAGGGCGCGACTGCCCGCGACGACACTGCGGCCGAGGATCAGCGCTATGACGAGGGAGACGACGGCAGCTATGGCGCACACCGTCGTGACCACGCCGAGGTCGTGCGAGGACAGGAACATCGCCCACGCCACCGACAGCGTCCCGGCAAGCATCGCGCCGACCGTGACGGACGCGACGACGGCGAGTGACAGGGCGACCGAGCGGTGCCGCAACAGGCGCAGCGCGATCGAGCCGAGGACACCGGCCGCGGCCGCGCCGAGGGCCGCGTAGGCCGCGATGAGGAGCAGGTCATGCATCGCCGCCCTCCCCTTGCCGGTCGGCCCCGTCGGCGGGCAGGTCGCAGCGGTAGCCGACGCCCCATACGGTGCTGATCAACCGGGGCCGCGCCGGGTCGTCCTCGACCTTCTCGCGCAGCCGCCGCACATGGACGGTCACGGTGGACAGGTCGCCGAACTCCCAGCCCCACACCCGGTGCATCAGTTCCTGGCGGCCGACCACTCGGCCCGGGTGCCGCAGAAAGAAGGCGAGCAGGTCGAACTCGCGGATGGTGAGGGCGAGTTCGCTGCCGGCGCGGGTGGCGCGCCGGGCCACAGGGTCGAGGGCGATCGACCCCGCCCGCAGCCATGGCAGCCCGGCGGGGACCGGAGCCGTCGCCGCGCCCGCCCGGCGCAGCACGGACTCCACGCGCAGGACGAGCTCGCGGGGGCTGAACGGCTTGGTGACGTAGTCGTCCGCGCCGACCTCCAGGCCCAGGATCCGGTCGTCCTCGTCCCCCCGCGCCGTCAGCATCACCACCGGCACCTGGCCCTGCTCCTCCCGGATCCGGCGGCACACCTCCAGCCCGTCCAGCCCCGGCAGCATCAGGTCGAGGACGACCAGATCGGGCCGTACGGCCATCGCGCGCGCCACTGCCGCGGGGCCGTCGGAGGCCCGGTCCACGGCGAAGCCGGCACGGGCGAGATAGCCGGCGACGACCTCGGCGACGGTCGGGTCGTCGTCCACGACGAGGATCCGGCGGAGGGAGGCTTCCGGGGCGGTGGCGTGGGGGGCGGTGGTCACGCTTTGAGTCTCGCACCGGCGGCGGGTCGCCGGATCCCCGGAAGGGGGCCGGGCGGGGGACGTCCTTGTTTCGTAAGGAGCCGGGGTCCTGAATGTTCCGATTCCCGTTCGTACTGTCAGAGGCGTGACGGACTCTCCTTGTGTTGTGGATGTCGTGCTGCCCTGCCTCGACGAGGCGGCCGCGCTGCCCTGGGTGCTGGACCGGATCCCGCCCGGCTGGCGCGCGATCGTCGTCGACAACGGCTCCACGGACGGCTCCGCCGAGCTCGCCGCATCCCTGGGCGCCTACGTGGTGCGGGAGCCCCGGCGCGGCTTCGGCGCCGCCTGCCACGCCGGGCTGAGCGCTGCGACAGCCGATGTGGTCTGCTTCTGCGACTGCGACGCCTCGCTCGACCCCGGGCTGCTGCCCTCCGTCGCCGGCCCGGTACTGGAAGGCTCCGCCGACCTCGTACTCGGCCGCCGGCGGCCCGTCGGCCGGGGCGCCTGGCCGCCGCACGCCCGCCTGGCCAATCTGGAGCTGACCCGCCTCATCCGCCGCCGTACGGGACTGCGGCTGCGCGACCTCGGCCCCATGCGCGCCGCCCGCCGCGAACCGCTGCTCGCCCTCGGCCTGGCCGACCGCCGCTCCGGCTACCCCCTGCAGATGCTGGTCCGGGCCGCCGACGCGGGCTGGCGGGTACGGGAGACGGACGTGCCCTACCACCCGCGTACGGGACGCTCCAAGGTCACCGGCACATGGCGGGGGACATGGCACGCGGTACGGGACATGCGGGCTGTGCTGGCGGAACCGGCGTGCGGCGTGCGATGACCACCCTCGTCGTCATCGCCAAGGAGCCGGTGCCCGGCCGGGCCAAGACCCGGCTCACGCCGCCGTACAGCCCGGAAGAGGCCGCCGCGCTGGCCGAGGCCGCCCTCGCCGACACGCTCGACGCCGTCCTGCGCGCCCCGGCCCGGCGCCGGGTCCTGGTCCTGGAAGGGGCGCCGGGGCCGTGGCTGCCGGCCGGCTTCGACGTCGTACCGCAGGTGCCGGGCGGCCTGGACGAACGGCTCGCCGCAGCCTTCGCCGGGTGCGACGGGCCGGCCCTGCTGGTCGGGATGGACACCCCGCAGCTCACCCCGGCGCTCCTCGCCCCGGCGCTGGCGGCGGACGCCTGGCGGCACTGCGACGCGTACTTCGGCCCGGCGGCCGACGGCGGCTTCTGGGCGCTCGGCTTCGCGGAGCCCGACCCGGAGCTGGTGCGGGGCGTGCCCATGTCGACGCCCACGACGGGCGCGGTCCAGCGGCGCAGGCTGACCGACGCTGGGCTCCGGGTGCGCGACCTGGCGCCGCTGCGTGACGTGGACACCGCCGCCGATGCTGCCGAGGTCGCCGCGCTCGCCCCCGGCACCCGCTTCGCGCGGGCCCTCGGGGTGGCCGTCCGGTGACCGCCACTACCGCCGAGCCCGAGCCCTGGGTCGACGACCCCTACGCCCTCGCCCTGCGCACCGGCCGCGGCCCGCTCTTCCTGCGCCGCTCAGACGGCTGGCTGCTCCCGCTGGAGGTCGAGCGCTGGTGCGCCGCGCCCGATGCCGCCGACGCCGCACTGCTGCGCCGCTGCCGGGGCCCCGTGCTGGACATCGGCTGCGGTCCCGGGCGGCTGGTCGCAGCCCTTGCGGCATACGGGCTGCCCGCGCTCGGCGTCGACGTCAGCCCCGCCGCCGTCGCCCGCACGCGCGGCGCCGGGGGCGCGGTGCTGCGCCGCTCCGTCTTCGACCGGCTCCCGGCGGAAGGGCGGTGGGCCACAGCCCTGCTCGTCGACGGCAACATCGGCATCGGCGGCGACCCGCGCGCCCTGCTCACCCGGGTACGCGAACTCGTCGCTCCCGGCGGCTCCCTGCTGGCCGAGGCCGCCCCGTACGACGTCGACGAACGCCTCACCGTCCGCGTCGAGGACGCCCTCGGCCACCACGGCCGCGACTTCCCCTGGGCCCGCCTCGGCCTTACGGCCCTGCGGGTCGCGGCGGCCGGCACGAGGTGGGCGGTGGCCGGCGAATGGGCCGTCGAGGGGCGGCGCTTCGCGGAACTGCGGCGCTAGAACTGTCCGGCGATCCCGAGTGCCGTGGAGAAGGCCCGCGCCGACAAGGCACTTACGCGGCGCGCTCCATGCACACCAGTTCATCCCGCTCGTCCCACGACTCGGTGACAGTGAAACCAAGCCGCTCGTTACAGGGCAATGGCACCTGCCGCCGCTTCCACACCGACAGCCGGACGGTGCTGACTCCGCCTTCCGCGCAATGCGCAATCGCGACGCTGACCAGAGCGGACGCGATGCCCCGGCCCCGGAATGCCGGGTCTGTCCAGAGCCTTACCGGGTCTGTCCAGAGCCTCAGCCGTACGCGGGTCGTGCGGCCGCCCCTTGAAGACCGGAAGCGGAGGCCTGGGGAGGCGGCGGGGGAGGTTGGATCGCATGTCTCCATCACACCCCCGACCAGGCCCGGAAAGGGACCGCCGCCGCCTTACGGAATGCGGACGGACGGCCCCGCAAGATCCCCCTGGCCGCCTCCGGCTGCGACGGTGGACGGCGTGGGAATCCGTATCGCAGCGGCGAGAACCGTCGCCCGAGCCATCGTCACCGCCGCCCTCCTCGCCGCGCTCACCGCCGTCGTCGCCGCCACTCTCCGCCTCGGCGGCGTGCGTGCCGATGACAACCACGGCCGCCCGCTGCTCTGGTACGCGGCCGCCTGGGCGCTCTTCGGGGCCGCGGCCTGGACCGTGCGCAAGGTCCCGGTCCGGGCGGCGACCGTCCTGGTCCTGGTGGGCGGCGCCGCGATCGCCGTCGCGGCACTGGTGGCACCGCCCCGGACCAGCGACGACATGTACCGCTACGCGTGGGACGGCCGCGTGCAGGCCGCCGGGATCTCCCCGTACGCTTATCCGCCCGCCGCGCCCGAGTTGGCGGCGTTGCGCGACGGCTGGCTCTTCCCCCAGGGCACCGTCTGCGACGACTGGCAGTCGCACCAGGTCGGCGACAGCCTCTGCACCCTCATCAACCGGCCCACCGTGCACACCATTTACCCGCCCGTCGCCGAGGGCTGGTTCCTCGCCGTCCACGAGGTGAGCCCCGCCGGAGCCCGCCACAAGCCGGCGCAGATCGGCGGCGCCCTCCTGGCCACTGGGACCACCCTCGCGCTGCTCGCCGTACTGCGGCGGCGCGGTGGCGATCCGCGCGGTGCCGCGCTGTGGGCGTGGTGCCCGGCGGTGCCCTTCGACGCGGTCAACAACGCGCACATCGACACGCTCGGCGTGCTGCTCACCGTCCTCGCCCTTGGCACCGGCCGGCCCGGCGCCCGCCGCGGCGTGTGGCTCGGGGGCGCCATCGCCGTCAAGCTGCTGCCCGTACTCGCCCTGCCCGGCGCGCTGTCCGGCAGACCGGGCCCCGGCAGGACCGCCCGCGTCGTCCTGGGAGCCGCCCTCGCCGTCGGGCTCGCGTATCTGCCGTACGTCCTGGCCTCCGGCGCCGGCGTCCTCGGCTACCTGCCCGGCTATCTGCACGAGGAGGGCTACGCGTCGGGCGACGTACGCCGCTTCGCGCTGCTCCGCCTCCTCCTGCCCGGCCGGACGGCCGGCCCCGCCGTTGTCCTGCTGATCGCCGCCACCGCGCTGTACGTCTGGCGCCGCGGCGACTGCGCCCGGCCCTGGCGCGGCGCACTGCTGGTCACCGGCACCGCGCTGCTGCTCACTTCACCGGCCTACCCCTGGTACGCGTTGCTCGTGGTCGCCCTCGTCGCGCTCGACGGCCGCTGGGAGTGGCTTGCGATTCCGGCCGCCGGGGCGGCTCTTTACGTGGGCGGTGTCCAGCAGAGCGTTTCGTATGGCGCTGCCGGGCTAGTCGTACTCGGTGGGACGCTCATTCGCCGAACCTGGAGCCGGAAGGGCGGCGGCCCGCGTCTGTACGTACACAAGCGCGAATCGCCGAGGGAGGACCTCCCCGTATGAAGCGTGAGCCCCGTGCCACCGTCCTTGCCGCGACAGCCGTCATATCCGCCCTCCTCCTCACCCTCACCGCTGCCTGCAGTGGCTCGGGCGGCTCCGGCGGATCGGGCGGCTCGAGTAAGTCGCCCGCCGCCGCCACCATCACCGTCAGCCCCGCCTCCGGCGGCCGGGCCGTCGCCGTGAACCGCAAGGTCACCGTCCGCGTCACCTCCGGCACCCTCACCGCCGTCGAGGTCACCGCCCCGGGCCCCGGCAAGCTGCGCGGCACCCTCTCCGGCGACAAGGCCACCTGGACCTCCGCCGACCGCCTCGCACCCGGCGTCACTTACACCGTCACCGCCAGCGGCACCGCCAGCGGCGGTAAGTCAAATGGGACGTCCAACTCACCCCCTCCGGCACCTACGCCCACGCCGCCCCCTGGAACCAGGGCAAGTTCGGCCACATCAACGGCAGTCACGGCTGCATCGGCCTGAGCACCGCCGACGCCAAGTGGTTCTACAACCACGTCGGCGTCGGCGACGTCGTCACCGTCCTCCACTCCACCGCCACCGTCCCCGTCAACAACGGCTACGGTGACTGGAACGTCAGCTGGGCCGACTGGCAGGCCGGGAGCGCCCTGCACTGACGAGGGCGCCGGCGCCGCGTTCGAATCTTTGTGCGGATGAGGTGCCGGACAGAGCGCCCTTGGGCGCCGAATTCTGGCAGGATCGGGCCGTACTTGTCGGCGGCCTGACAGCTGAAGGAGCCCGTGCGTGAGAGTCCTGGGCCCTGGTCCGTTGCCGGAGGGGCTTGTTCGGCCGGGGGTGGCGGGGGAAGCGCCGGAGGTGTGGCTGGTGCATGCGATGGAGCATGTGGCGGCCGGAGGGCTGGAGGTGCTGGACGCGGGGGAGAGGGCGCGGTACGAGGGGTTCGTGCGGGACGGCGACCGAGATGTGTACGGGGCCGCGCATGTGGTGCTGCGGAGGCTGTTGGGGGCCTATCTGGGGGAGGCCCCGGGGGATGTGGTGATCGGGCGCGAGGAGTGCCCGGTGTGCGGGGGGCCGCATGGGCGGCCGGCGGTGGTGGGGGCGGAGGGGCTGCATTTCTCGCTGTCGCACAGTGGGGGACTGGTGTTGCTGGCCTTCGCGGGGCGGCCGGTGGGCGTGGATGTGGAGGAGGAGCCGGGGCCGGAGATCGTCGAGGAGTTGGGCGACGTGATACTGCACCCCGATGAGCGGGCCGAGCTGGACGCCTTGGCGAGGGGCGAGCGGGGCAGGGCCTTCGGGCGGTGCTGGGCGCGCAAGGAGGCGTATCTGAAGGGCACGGGGGCGGGGCTCGGGGACAATCCGCACCGCAGCAGGGTCGGGGCGGGGCCGGTTCCGTATCCGGTGCCGGGGTGGAGCATCGGCGACCTCGCGGTGCCGGTGGGGTACAGGGCGGCGGTGGCGGTGGCTACGGCTCCGCGCGCTCTGCGGTTTCCGCCAGCCGTTTGATCGCGGCGAGCCGCTGGTCCCATGGCCGCCGCCCGGCATGGCCGTCGTCTGCCAGGAGTACGGCCGCAGCCTCTTCCCCTGGATGACCGTCCGCCAGAACGTCGAACTCCCTTCTGCGAAAAGCGCGTCCCGCCCGCGCGCCGCGACCTGCTCGTCAGCTCCGCCCTCGCCTCCGTCGGCCTCGCCGACGCCGGTTCCGCCCACCCCTGGCAGCTCTCCGGCGGCATGCAGCAGCGCGTCGCCATCGCCCGCGCGATCGCGTACGAACCCCAAGTCCTGCTCATGGACGAACCGTTCGCCGCCGTCGACGCCCAGACCCGCGCCGACCTGGAGGACCTGCTCCTCGCCCTGTGGTGGCGGCTCTCGGCATCACCACGGTCCTGGTCACCCACGACATCGACGAGGCTGTGTACCTCGCCCAGTGCGTCATCGTCCTCTCCTCGGCGCCCACCGTCGTACAGGAGGACCTCCGCGTGGACCTTCCGGACGACCGCGACCAGATCGTCACCCGCTCCCTGCCGCGCTTCGCCGAGCTGCGCACCCATGCGTACGGTCACATCCGGGCGGCCAAGGCCCGGTGAGCCGGTGTGATCTACTTGACTAGCGGAGGGGTCTCCGGTTGGCGAGCGGTCCCTGACGAGAGGGTGGAGAGTCGGCATGGCCGAGCAGCGGCACGAGCCCGTGCGGGCGGACGCGCGGCAGAACCGCGCCCGCATCATCGAGGTCGCCCGGGAGGCACTCACGGCCGCCGGCGACGCGTCGCTGAACTCCATCGCCAAGAAGGCCGGCGTCGGCCCGGGGACGCTGTACCGGCACTTCCCCACCCGCGAGGCGCTCATCGTGGCGGTCTATCGCCACGAGGTGGAGCGGCTCGCGGCATACGCGCCCGAACTGCTCGCGGAGCACCCTCCGCTGGAGGCCCTGCGGCTGTGGTTCGACCGGCTCGCGTACTACGGGCGGATCAAGCACGGCCTGTCGGACGTACTGCACGCCCTCACCGACGACGGCCTGGTGGGTGAGACGTACGGGCCGATCGTCGGGGCCGTCACCACGCTGCTGCGCGCCTGCGAGGACGACGGCAGCATCCGGCCGTGCGTCGACCCGGACGACGTGCTGCTGATGCTGGGCTTTCTGTGGCGGGTCAGCCCCGGCAAGGAGGGCGAGGCGCGGGCCGCGCGACTGCTCGATCTGGTCATCGACGGCCTGCGCTTCGCCGCACCGGACAGGGCCTAGCCGACCCGTACGGCAGCCGGGTCTTCTTGCGCCGCCGGCGTCGAAAGTTTCGCGGAACGGCGGCGGCGCAACAGCAGACGCCTGCCGGGGGATTCGACGCCCTCGTACAGGGCCCAGGCCAGACCCAGCGCCACGGCGAACGCGGTGGCGGTGGCGGCCAGTCCGGTCAGGACGCCGAAGTGCGGGGACCTGCCCAGCAGATTGGTCCCGGCGCGCAGCACCAGCAGGTGGATCATGTAAAAGGCGAAGGAGAGTTCGCCCAGCCGCACGAGCCGCCGGTGCCGCCACAGTGAGGGCAGCCCGCGGATGTCGGCGACGGCCGCCGCCGGGATGAGCAGGGTGAAGCCGATGAGGGTGCAGGCGTTGGTCGGGTACCCGGCAGTGACTTGGGGGACCAGGAAGTAGCCGATGATCGCCAGGGCGAGCGAGCCCTCCAGGCTGGGCCCACGCCAACGGTCGAGGAGCACCAGGCGGGCGACGGCGGCACCCAGGACGAACTCGGGGAGGCGCGCCGCAGGGAAGGAAGTGACCGGCTGGCTCATCAGGTGGTGCGCGTCCGCCCAGGCCAGGACCAGAACCGCCACCACCGACACCGCGGCCAGCACGGCCGAGCCCCGGGCGCCGAGGCGGCGCAGCAGGAAGGCGAGCAGCGGGAAGACGGCGTAGAAGAAGGCCTCGCAGGCCAGCGACCAACTGACGGGGTCGAGCGTCTGCCACCAGGGGCGCCACCAGGAGTGAGCCAGCAGCACGTTGGCCAGGCCCTGGTGCAGGGTGGGCTTCGGCTGGTGGGCCAGGGTGAATCCCATGAGTAGCGCGATCGCGGCGGTGACCAGGTGGACCGGGTAGATCCGGGCGACACGCCGCCGCCAGAAGCCCAGCACCCGGTCGCCCGGCCGGGCGGACCACATCAGGACAAAGCCGGACAGGATGAAGAAGAACGACACCCCGGTGGCGCCGGCCCCGAATCCCCAGGTCGCGATGCGGGCGCCCGTGCCACCGAAGTAGCCGAAGTTACGCACATGCAGCCCGAAGACCAGCAGCGCCGCCATCCACCGCAACCCAGTCAAGGACGGCAGCGAGGGCACCGCAGCGGTGCCCCGTCCGGGGGCCCGGGCAGGGGCCGCGCCGGGGGCGGGAATTGACGACTCGGCCTCGGCCTCGGGTCCGGCCTCGGCCGTGTTCGACGGCGCCTGCGGCGTCCGGGTCACCCCGGTCGCCGTCGTCATGACGCCACCTGACGTGCGGTTTCCATTTGTTGCATGAGGGGGAGGCTTGCCAGTCCGTTACGTTTCATTCCAGGTAGGTGGGGAACGTCACACCGCCGCGGCGATTACCGGGGAAATGAGGCGATCCGAGTAGTGGAGGGACGAGCATTGGGCTCCGAAGGCATTCTGACGATCGACGACATACGGGCGGCGCAGAAGCGGATCCACGGAGTCGCCCACCGGACACCGGTCCTGACCTCCACCACGATCAACAACCTCGTGGGCGCCGAGGTCTACCTCAAGGCCGAGAACTTCCAGCGCATCGGCGCCTTCAAGTTCCGGGGCGCCTACAACGCCGTCTCACGGCTCAGCCCCGACCAGCTCCGGCGAGGCGTCGCGGCCTACTCGTCGGGCAACCACGCACAGGCAGTCGCGCTGGCCGCCCGGATCGCCGGCACCACCGCCGTGATCCTCATGCCCGAGGACACCCCGGCCAGCAAGCTGGCGGCCACCCGGGACTACGGCGCCGAGATCCTGACCTACGACCGCTACAACGGCGACCGGGTCGCGCTCGGCAACAAGATCGCCGCCGACCGCGGTCTGGTCCTCATCCCGCCCTACGAGCACCCCCACGTGATGGCGGGGCAGGGCACCGTAGCCCTGGAACTACTCGAGGAGACCGGTCCGCTCGACGCGCTCCTCGCTCCCATCGGCGGCGGCGGCCTGATGGCGGGCTGCTCCACCGCGGCCAAAGCCCTCGCCCCGGACATCCGCGTCGTCGGCGTCGAGCCTGAGCAGGCCGACGACACCAAGCAGTCGCTGGCGGCGGATACGCGGATCTCGGTACCGGTCGCGAGAACGATCGCGGACGGCCTCGCGGCCGACACCCCCGGTCAACTCACCTTCTCCGTCAACCAGCGCCTCGTGGACGAGATCGTGCTGGTCAGCGACGACGACATCCGCGCCGCCATGACGGTCGCCTTTGAACGGCTCAAGATCGTCATCGAGCCCAGCGGTGCCGCCGCCCTCGCCGCCCTCCTCTCCGGCCGCCTCGACCCGCTCCCCGCCCGCATCGGCGTGGTCATCTCCGGCGGCAATGTCGGCCTGAGCCGGTTCACGGAGATTCTCTCCGAGGCGACCGGCTGACAGCGCCGCCCTACGAGCCGGCCACGGGCGGCCCGAGGGCGCGGCGCAGCTCGCCGAGGCACTCCTCGACGCGCCGGCCGGCGGTGTCGACGACGATCCGGTCGCGGTCCCACGACTCGTAAGCGCGGGTAGTGATCGACTGCCAGTCGGGCAGCGGGAGACCGGCGATATCCACGGTGCGGGCCGCCGCACGGCGGCGGTGCTCGGCGGGGTCCGAGCAGATCACCTCGACCTCGGCGAGGGGCGCGGCGGCGCGCGCTGCCACATCGCGCCAGGCGCTCGGCGGGTGTCGGCAGGCCCGGCGGCTACGACGGTGGCCCAGAAGCGGTGCCCCTCGCCGAGGTGGACGACGAGATCGCGCAGCGACCAGTCCGGGCAGCTCGGCACCCTGGCGGCCGGGTCCGCGCCGGCGAGGGCCTTGCGGAAGGCGGCGGAGCGGTCGTCGATCAGGGTGAGAAGGTCAGCAAAGGAGGGCAGTGGCTCAGGCGTCGGCATCATGCGGTTTTTTCTACCACCCGCCTACGACAACGCCGCCCAGCATCGCGACCAGCCCCTTCGCTAACTCCTCCCGCCAGCAGACATAGTCGTGGCCGCCGTTGATCTCGCGGTAGTCGACCTCGTACCCCTTGGCCACCAGCACGTCCCGCAGCCGCCGGTTGGCCGGCAGCACGACCCACTCCTGCAGCCCGGCCGTGAGGCGGAAGCGGATGGGCCGCCGCCGGGTGGCCTCGAGGCGGTTGGTCAGCCATTCCTCGCCGCGGGCCGGGTCGGCCGGGCAGGTGGGCCACCAGAAGGAGCCGGACTGGACCAGGACGTTGCCGAAGCGCTCGGGGCAGCGCAGGGCCGCGTACGCGGACATCAGGCCGCCGAGGCTCTGGCCGGCCAGGACGGTGCGGGAGGGGTCGGCGGTGACGGGCCAGCGGCCGGCGGCCCAGGGGAGGAGTTCGCGGGTGAGGTAGTCCACGAAGGAGTCGTCGCAAGTGAGTTCGTCCCAGCGGGTGTCGCTGTCGAGCGAGTCCGGCATGAGGGCGACCAGCGGCGGAAGCACTCCGTCGGCGATCAGGTTGTCGAGCAGGGTCGTGATACCGAGCTCGGGCCCCCACATCTCACCGTCGAGCAGGACCAGGACCGGCAGGTCGGCCAGATCCGCGTAGCCGGCGGGCGCGTAGGTCCAGACCCGGCGCCAGTTGCGCAGGTTGGCGCTGCGCATGGTGTGGACCGCGACCTCGCCGCGGCGGCCGCCCGGCCGTCTCTCCCAGTGGGCGGCCGGCGAGCGCGGCGCGTCCGGCAGTTCAACGACCGACAGCGGCTCGCCGCCCCAACGGCGGGGGAAGGACGTCCGGTTGAGCGGGTCGCGGCGCGGCCGGGTGTGCAGCCACCGCAGGTAGGCGGGGCCCCGGGGGACCTCGGCGGCCGGGTCGTCGTCCACGCATAGCGCGTACGTCGCCCGCCAGTCGGTGCGCATGCGGACGGTCCAGTGCCAGACGTCCGTGCCCGGTACGCGGGACATGAGGTTGCCGGTCAACTCAGCAGGATCGGCAAGCTTGTTGGGCAGCGCCAGCACCGCGCGCGTGGTGGCCGCCGCGCCGCGCCACAGGAACGTGACGGCGGCATGCCCGGGGTCCCCGGCGATGGGCTCGACGAGCGGCGTGCCCTCGGCCTCGACCGCGCGCCAGAAGTCCGGTGCTTTCTCGGGGGCTTCGGTGAGCGCGGTGATTCTCGGGCTGCGTACGCGTTCCACAGGCGCCGGCCGCGGGGCGCGGGGTGGGTGGCCCGGCACTTCGGTCGGCGGGCCCCATGGGGCAGACAGCATGATCGACAAACCAACCCTCCGCGATGAGACCTGGGCATGGCAAGCATGGCAAAGAGAATCTAAAATGAGGGTCACCTTACCTGTCAGGCAGGTTAAGCGGAGGGCACCCTTGCGTCTGCCTACCCGTGGGGGCGGCCGCTAAGCGAGGGGTTTCCCTACGCTCCGCCCACCCCGGCCTCCGCGATCCCTATTTCCTCATTTCCTCGGGACGCATGTCTGGCGCATCTTCGGGTAAGTGGCCCCTTCAACCCCCGTACGAAGTAGTAAAAAACGCACCTGGGAGGAACCGGCCATGACAGAGAGCAACCCCAATGGCGCCCTGCCGCCCGCGCAGCGTGCGCTGCACGAGATCGCCGTGGGGGGTGACAACGCCGCGGCGCTGAGCACGCTCGCCGTCAGCGACGTCCTGCTGCCCGTGCCGGGCGAGCCCGATGCCTCGGGCGGCGGCCCGGAGGAGCAGGCCATCCAGCTGCCGGTCTACGAGCAGGAGGACGGCACGAAGCTGGTCCCGGTCTTCACCGACGAGGTACGGCTGACCCAGGCGCTGCCCACCACGCAGAGCTACCGCATCGTGCCGCTCGCGGTGCTCAGCAGCAGCTGGCCCTCGGACGAGCTGACGCTGTCCATCGACGCCGGCTCGCCGGACACCCTCACCATCGGTGGCGAGGGCGTCCGGGCGCTGGCGGGCCTGTCCAGTCAGTAGCCCGGCCGGTCGGATCAGGTCGCGTCGGTGGCCGGTCGGTACACGGTCAGGGCCTCGTTGACCTTGTCGAGGACCAGTTCGGTGGGTGCGGGCGCCACCTCGCCGTCATAGGCGAGGTGCGCGCCCGCGGCCATTCCGCTGACCCGAAGCCGCCGCAGCAGAGCGGCCGAGTAGACCGGTGAGTTCGCCAGGCCGCCGGTCATGGCGGCGGCGATCAGCCGCGTACGGGCGAAGGGGCCACCGTCCACGATCCGCACGTCGAGCAGGCCGTCCGCGAGGTTCTGGCGCCGGACGGGGGCCAGGCCCACGCCGCGGTAGGCGCAGTTCCCGGCGAAGAGCAGCCATACCGGGCGACGGTGCCCGTTGATGACGACGTCGATCGGCTGCGAGGTCCGCAGGACGTGCAGGGCCGCCAGGATCCCGGCGGGCCAGCTGCCGGTGCGGCGGGCCCAGCGTTCGCGGTAGCGCACCAGCTCTGGGTAGGCGCCGATGCTGAAGGTGTTGAGGAACGGCACCGGCTCGGCGTTCCCCGAGTCCTGCGAGGTGAAGCGGGCGATGTCGACGGCGGCCGCGCTGCCCTCCTCGACCGCCCGAGCCGCGTCGTCCACGGTCTCGATGCCCAGGTCCCGGGCGAAGTGGTTGTACGTACCGCCGGGGAAGGCCACCAGCGGTACGCCGTGCCGGAGCGCGATCGTCGCCGCGAGGTTGATGCTGCCGTCACCGCCGTGGATGCCCAGTGCCCCGCCCTGCTCGACGGCCCGTTGAGCCGCCTTCTCCAGCAGCTCGGCCAGGTCGTCGTCCTCCGTACGCTCGGTCACCTGTGCCTGCGGCAGGGCGCCCTTGAGCCGTTCGGTGGGCGTGACCAGCAGTGCCGGCGGCCCGGACGCCTCGTTGACGACGACAAAGAGCCCACGCCCCTCGGGGAGCGCGGGCGCGTCCGCGCGCGGCCGCGCAGGCACCGCGAGATCCCGGCGGGTCGGCACGACACCGCGTACGGCCAGGGCCGCGCCCGCGCCGATCGCCGTGCCGATCACCACGTCACTGGGGTAGTGGACGCCCGTATAGATCCGCGAAAAAGCCACCGACCAGGCCACCGGCGCCACCACCGCCCCCCACCGCCGTGACTCCAGCGCCACGCCCACGGCAAAGGCGGCCGCCGACGCCGCGTGCCCGGACGGGAACGACGTGGTGACCGGCTGGTGGCGCAGCTGCCGCATCACCGGCACCGCGTCCAGCAGCGGCCGGGACCGGCGCACGGCCCCCTTGCCGATGGTGTTCACCGTGGCCGACGCCAGCGCCAGCGACCCCACCCCGCGCAGAGCCGCCCGCCGCCCCGGCCGGCCGCCCACCGCCGCGATGCCGGCCGCGACGCCGAACCACAGCAGTCCGTGGTTGGCCCTGCGGCTCAGCCTCGGCAGCACCCGCTCGGCGGCCGGCCACTGCCGGGTGGCGACCTGATGGAACAGCGTCCGGTCCCAGCTACTGAATTTCTGCCTCATGCGGGTGCGGGTACCCGCATGAGGCCCGTTCACGTGTCGGAACCGGGGCCGCATGGCGGGTCTCACCCGCCCACGTCACACGTTCGGCTCACCTGTCGGGCTGCGCCCGGCTGATGTCTGCGAGCGCCGAGTTCGGGTCCCGCTCCTCCGCGAGATCGCCGAGGCTGACGATGCCGACCGGCCGGCCGTCCTCGATGACGGGCAGGCGGCGCACCGCGTGCTCCCGCATCAGCGTGACGGCTTCGCCCACCGTGTCCCTGGGGGTCACCGTCACCGGATCGCCGCTGGCCACGGAGGCCGCGCTCACCGAGTGCGGGTCGACCCCGTCGGCGACCGCCCGCACCGCGATGTCCCGGTCGGTGACCACCCCGACCACCCGGTCGCCCTCGGCGACCAGCACATCGCCGATGTCCTGGTCACGCATCAACGTCGCGACCTCCACCAACGACGCCTGCGGCCGCACCGCGGCGACCCCGGCTGTCATGACGTCCTTCACCAGCTCTGCCACGGGCTTTCGCCTCCTAACGGCTTCCAGGGCCGTGACGATCTCCTGGACGTTCCGGTACTTGTGGTCGCCGTCAGGAAGCCGGCTCACGGCATCGATCACCGGATCCGGCGCGTGGTTGCCCTCCAGCACCCGCTCCAGCGTGTTGCGCTTGGCCGGGAAGGTCTTGCGGGTCAGGTGCCGCGCCAGCTCGATGTTCAGCTGGGCCCCTTCCGGGCCGCCCGCCACCCCCGGGTCGTCGTCGGCCGCCGGCTCCGGGTCGTACCACTCCTCGGTCCGGGTGGGATGTCCGGAGCGCAGCAGGCCCTCCAGTTCGTGCTTCATCTCCTCGTCCTTGTGGACGCTGAGACGGTTACTGCCTCGCTGCACGATGACTCCTCCCTTCAGCTTTCGGGTTCTCGGTCGTCCTTCGCCTAACCCGGTGGCGGGGGATGAATCCGCCCCTCTGGGGTATGCGCAGCCCATGAGCCCCAATGACGGCGGCGTCGACCCCGTTGACCTGGACGAACGGCAACTCCTGCACGAGCTGGAAACGGTCCACCGCACCCGGCACGAGACCCTTCTCCACGGCTCGCCCTCGGCCCTGGAGGCCCACACCACGCGCATGACCGCGCTGGAGGCCGAGTACCTCCGCCGTCACCCCCACCGCGACGTGCTCGCGGGAAGAACGCGTGAGGGCGCCCGGGAGCGCAGTTAGCGCGACGCCCTTCCGAGTAGCCGCAGCGTATGAACGCACAGCGGATCTTCCCCGTCGACGAGAGGGCCCCCGAGCCGCGCGACCCCGACGCCCCCGCCAACCTGTCCGGACGCCCCCATTCCGCAGGAGGCGCAGACGGAGATGACAACACGCCCACATCCGCACGACGATGCACCGGACACCGCGGAGGCCTTCCGGCGCATCGCCCGACTCCCCGACGGCCCCGAGAAGGACGCCCTCCGGCAGGAGGTCGTCACCGCCTGGATCCCCGTGGCGGAACGCCTCGCCGGCCGCTTCCGCAACCGCGGCGAGAGCGCCGAGGACCTCCGTCAGGTCGCCGCCCTCGGCCTGGTCAAGGCCGTCGGCCGTTACGACCCCGAGCGCGGCACCGCCTTCGAAAGCTTCGCCGTCCCCACGGTCGTCGGCGAGGTCAAACGGCACTTCCGCGACCACCTGTGGGCCATGCACGTGCCCCGGCGCGTCAAGGAACTGCGCAACCGTGTCCGCGCCGCCCGTCAGGAGCTCACCCACACTCTCGGCGGACGCAGCCTGCCCCACCGTCGCCGAGATCGCCGAACGCAGCGGCATGACCGAGGACGAGGTCAACGCGGGCATGGAAGCCCTCGACAGCTACGCCACCATGTCCCTCGACGCCGAACTCCCCGGCGCCGCCGGCCAGGCCCTCCTCGACACCCTCGGCCACGCCGACCCCAGCCTCGACACGGTCGTCGACCATGTCTCCATTGCGCCCTGCCTGCGCGTCCTCCCCGAGCGCGAGCAGCAGATCCTCTACCTGCGGTTCTTCGACGACATGACGCAGAGCCAGATCGCCGAGATCATGGGCATCTCCCAGATGCACGTCTCCCGCCTCATCAGTCGCACCTGTGCGGCCCTCCGCGCGCAGGCCCTGTCCGAAGCCTGAAGTGCCCCGGGCGCGCGCCGGTGCAAGGCTGGTCGGAACCGGTGCCCACGGGGCGAGTGAGCCAAAGCGGAGCGGCCGCTGTCGAAATGGGGGTACTCCCCCAGCCTTCGGCCGGGGGGACCCCCACAAGCGCAGCGGCGGCAACTCGCCTCAAAAAAGAAGGAGCGCGGATGCTGGCTGCATGGCCCGACCCAGGCCTGCCGACGCCGCCGTACTGGGCCCCGCACCTGGCGGCGCCGGCCGGTACCGAGGACATCACCGCGGCAGCGGCGACGTACTGGCAGCGCCGGGGCCTGCACACGGACCCCTCGCAGACCGCCGCCGCGGCCGGCGGGGAGGCGCTGCTGCTCGCGGTGCTCACCGCGATCGGCGGGGACGCCGTGGTCCTGGCCCGGCCGGCCGCCGCATGGCACACCGTGCCGGGCCGGATGCTGGGGCGCCGGACGCTGCGCGTGCAGACCCCGGCGGAGGGCGGCGGGGCCCCGGACCCGTTCGCGCTGCTGGAGGCGGTCCGGCGGGCCAGGGAGGAGGGCGCGGACCCGCGGGCTCTCGTGCTGTCCGCCGCCGACGACCCGACGGGCACGGTCACGCCGCCCGAGCCGCTGCACGAGGTGTGCGAGGCGGCCGCCGAGGCGGGGCTGCTGCTGGTCTCCGACGAGACGTACAGCGACACCGTCCGGCACGGAGTCGTGCTGCTGAGCCCCGCCGAGATCCTCCCCGACCGCACCGTCGTGCTCACCGACCTCGGCGCCTCCCTCGTGCCGCAGGCCTGGCCCACCGCCATCGCCCGCTTCCCCTCGACCGACGAGGGCGCTCGACTGCGTACGGAGGCGTTGGCGGCCGTCGTCGCGCTGCCGGAACCGGTCGCGTGGGCAGCCGCGTACGCGCTGGGCGAGCCGGAGGACGTACGGGCGTACACGGACGCGGCGAAGCGGCTGCACGCGGCGCTGGGCGCGGCCGCGCACGAGGCGGTGACGGGGTCGGGCGCGCTGTGCCGGCCGCCGGAGTGCGGTTTCCAGCTGTACGCGGACCTGGCGTCGCTGCGCACCGAGCGGGACGCGGCCGGCGTCGAGGAGTGGCTGACCCGGCGGCTCGGGCGGCCGGTGCTCGGCGGCCACCGGTTCGGTGACGACCAGTCGGCGCCCCGGGTACGGATCGACGTCGGCCCGCTGTGCGGCGCCGGTGAGGAGCAGCGACGGGCGGCCCTGCGCGCCGAAGACCCGTCGGCGGTGCCGCATGTCGCGGCGGCGCTGCGGGAGTTGGGGGAGGCGCTCAGCGCGTTGTCGGACGGGTGACGGTGACCAGCCACTTCCAGGCCTGCGGGGCTGCGGTGACGGCGAGGGTCAGGACGACCGCGACGACGACGCCTTCCCAGGGCTCGGGGAAGAGCGAGCCGCCGAGGACGCCGATCAGCTGGTAGGCCGCGGCCCAGGCCAGGCAGGCCGGGATGTCACCGCGGGCGAAGCGGCGCGGCGGCAGTTCGGACAGCAGGCAGGCCAGCATCACCGGGATCCGCCCGGCGGGCACGAGCCGGGACAGGACCAGCACCGTGACGCCGTGCTCCTCCAGCTTGTGCTGGGCGGCTTCGAGTCGGCCCGGCTCGGCGCGGTCCTGCAGCCGTTTCAGCCACCGCGAGCCGTTCTTGGAGTGCACGCCCCGGTGGCCGAGCCAGTACAGCGCCATGTCGCCGATGAACGCGGCCAGCGCCGCCGTCCCGAACACCAGCGCAAGCGCGACCGGCGCGTCCTGGCGGTGGAACGCCACCACCGCCGCGCCGCTCACCAGCGCACCGGTCGGCACGACGGGCACCAGCGAGCCGAGGGCCACCAGGAAGAAGAGCGTCGGATAGCCGACCACCTGCTGGGTGGAGTCGGCGGAGGTCGAGGTCTGCTCCGCCAGAAAGGCGATCACAGGGCGGCCCCTCCCAGCTCCACGCTCTCGCCGTGGTCGAGCCTGTGCACGTGAGCCTCCGGGGCGAGCCCGGCCGCGATCCGTACGAACTCGTCACCCGGGGAATGGAATTCATGCGGCCGCACGCCGTCCATTCCGATCGGCCAGTACGTCCCGTAGTGGATCGGCACCGCCGCCCGCGCCCCCAGCTGTGCCAGCGCCTGCGCCGCCCGCCCCGCGTCCAGATGCCCGGAGCCCAGGAACGGCCCCCAGCCGCCCACCGGCAGCAGCGCCGCGTCGACCGGCCCGACGGCCTCCGCCATCGCGTCGAACAGACCGGTGTCCCCCGCGAAGTACGTCCTGGCCTCACCCTCGATCACGTATCCCAGCGCCGGGCTCCGCCGGGGCCCGAACGGCAACCGCCGCCCGTCGTGCGCCGCCGGCACCGCCCGTACGGTCAGCGGGCCCGCCTTCACCTCGTCGCCTGGGCCCACCTCGACCACGTCCAGCCGCCGCAGTCGCCGCAGCGCCGGCACCGCGTCGTGCGCGCCGCGCGGCACGAGCACGCGGGTGCCGTCCGCGAGCCGAGCCAGCGAGCCCACGTGCAGGTGGTCCGCGTGCAGATGCGATACGACCACCACATCCGCCGCGAGGGCGGCCATCGGCGGCACCGGCCCCCCGCGCCGCCGCAAGTGCGCCAACCGCGGCGCGAACAGCGGATCGGTCAGCACCCGGACCCCCGAGTCCCTCACGGTCACCGTCGCATGTCCCCACCAGGTGACGCCGACCGCCGCCTCGCTGACCACACCGCCTCCTCGCTTCATCGCCGAGCCTATGCCCCGGGGCCGCTGCCGGGTGTTCCTCCCCTACCCCCGCAGCCACCCGAAACCATGCGCGAAGCCCCCGGCCCACGGCGCGGCGGAAAATAGGCCAGGCTGGAGGCATGAACTTGCGTCGGTGGCGGTCAGTGGGCCGCACGATCGGCCGCGTACTGGCCGTGTGGGCGGTGGCGACGGCGACGATGGCCGTGCTGGCGGGGATCCTGCCGGACTTCAGGATCCAGTCGGCGAGCGGCGACAGCCCGACGCGGATCGCGGTCACCGCGGCCGTCGGCGCCGGCGCGTTCGGACTGCTGAGCGCGCTGGTGTGGCCGGTGCTGGTCCGGGCGCTGCTCCTGGTGCCGGCCCTGGTCCTCGGCGGCCTGGTGTTCTTCCTGAACGGTTCGCTGCTACTGATCGCGCTGCGCATCGCGCCGGAGTGGCGGGGCGACGTGACCCCGGTGACAGCCGTGCTCATCGCCGCCGCGATGTCGGCGACCTCGTCGGCGACCAGCACCACGCTCGCCATGCGCGACGACGAGGCGTACGGCCGCAGGCTGGCCCGACTGGCCGGGCGCCGGGGGAGCCGCAGGGTGGCGGCCGACGTCAGCCCGCCGCCACCGCCCGGGATCGTGTTCCTCCAGCTCGACGGGGTCGGCCACGACGTGCTGCGCGAGGCGGTGCGCCCGACGCACTGCAAGGGCCGCGCCCGCCCGGCCGCCATGGAGACGGTCGCCGAGTGGCTGGACTCCAGCCACCGCCTCGTACCGTGGCGTACGGACTGGAGCAGCCAGACCGGCGCCAGCCAGCTCGGCATCCTGCACGGGACGAACGAGGACGTGCCGGCCTTCCGCTGGTACGAGAAGGAAACCGGGCAGCTGATCGTCTGCAACCGTCCGTCCAGCGCCGCCGAACTGGAGCGCCGGGCCGTGGCCCGCACCGGGGACCGGGGACTGCTGGCCGGCGGCGGGGCGAGCCGGGGGAATCTGTTCAGCGGCGGCGCGGAGCAGCTCGCGCTCGTGATGTCGGTGTCCGGGCGCGGCCGGCTGACGCGCTCGCGCACCGGCTACTTCGCGTACTTCTCCGACCCGGCCAACGCCGTCCGCACCGCCGCCTCCTTCCTGGCCGAGGGGGCCCGCGAGATCGCCGAGTCGACGACATCGCGCTTCGTGCGCCGCGACCGTCCCCGCGTGAAGCGCGGCGGGCTCTACCCCCTCGCCCGCGCCTTCGCGACCGTCATCGAACGGGACGTCGCCGTGGCCGCCGTGATCGGCGACATGCTGGCCGGCCGCAACGCCGTCTACGCCGACCTGGTCGCGTACGACGAGGTGGCGCACCACTCCGGGCCGCGCAGCGCCGACGCGATGCGCGTGCTGACCCGCCTGGACCGCATGATCCGCCTGATCGCCGACGCCTCGCGCTACGCCCCCCGCCCGTACCGCATCGTGCTGCTGTCCGACCACGGGCAGAGCCACGGCGAGACCTTCTCCGGCGCGTACGGCCTCCGCCTCAAGGACCTGGTCCGCGCGGGCTGCGGGCTGCCGGTGTCGCGCCGCGCGAGGCATACGGCGAGCGGCGCCGAAGCCCGTACGGCGGCGCGGGCGGCGCTACGGCGCCCGGAGCACAAGTGGCGGGCGGAGGAGGAGGCCGAGTGCGCGGGACCGGTGTCGGACCCGGTGGTGCTGGCCTCCGGGAACCTCGGCCTGATCAGCTTCCCTGACATCCCCGGCCGGGCCACCCGCGAGGACATCGACCGCCGCCATCCCGCCCTGCTGCGCACCCTGGCGGAGCATCGGGGCGTCGGCTTCGTCCTCGTACGCAGCGAACTGCGCGGCCCCCTCGTCCTGGGCCCCGGCGGCGGCGAGCACGAGCTCGACACCGGCCGCGTCACCGGCACCGACCCGCTAACCCCCTTCGGCGCCGGCGCCGGCGCCGCCGCCGCGGTGCGGCGCACCGCCGACTTCCCGCACGCCGCCGACATCATGGTCAACTCCGCGTGCGACCCGGCCACTGGCGCCGTCCACGCCTTCGAGGAGCAGGTCGGCTCACACGGCGGCCTCGGCGGCGACCAGAGCCGCGCCTTCCTGATGCACCCGTACGCACTCGAGGGCCCCGAGGAGCGCCTGGTGGGCGCCGAGGCGGTGCACGCGGTGCTCCGGGGGTGGCTGCGGCACAGCGACCACGGCAGCAGCCGTACGGTCCATACGGATGACGCGCGGACGCCCGGCCGCAGCAAGGCCCGAATGGGTTATTGACCTGCCACCGCGCCTGCGTGGACGCTGGGCGCCGCAAACGGGGCGCGCGGGGAGGCCGGCGATGGCGTACTACGAGGACCTGAGTCCGTACGGCTACTTCACCGAAACCATTCCTCCCGGCATCTCCGCCTCCTGCGTCGGCTGGCTCCACCCCGCCCACGACCACCCCACCGCCGACCCCGACGGCGCCTTCGCCGACCGCCTCTTCGCCCTCACCCGCGACCACCGCAGCGCCGTCACCAGCAGCTGGCACGGCTGCCTGCTCTGCCCCCGCCGGCTCTTCGGCACCGGCGGCCGCCCCTACCCGGTCAAGGTCTCCCGCCATGGTGAGGAAATCCTGGTCGGCCACGGGGAGTTGCGCCTCCGCTCAGCCGCCCCCGGCACCTGGCTGATCGCCCCCGACCTGGTCGTGCACTACGTCACCGCCCACCGCTACGCCCCGCCCGCCGCCTTCGTCGAGGCCGTCATGGCGGGCCGGGTCGTGGCGCACTCGCTCTGAGCGGCGGGCGGCGGGCGGCGCGGCGTAGCGGTAGGCGGCCCTTAACCAACTCTCACCATGGCACGGTGAACCCTCACTGATTCAGCCCGTCTTCCATTCCGTGACGACTTCAACCACTGGCGCTCGGGCCCGTCGATGCTGAGCGCGGCGCCTGCCGGGCTCAGCAACTCGCCGCGCGAAGGAAATGCCGCACAACACACGCTTCGGCTGGACATTCAAGGGCTTCGCGCCCTGGCGGTCTCGCTGGTTGTTTTCTCCCACGCGGGGGTGAGCCTGCTCAGCGGTGGTTATGTCGGGGTCGACGTCTTCTTCGTGATCTCGGGTTTTCTCATCACCTCGCTGTTGCTGCGTGAGATATCCGCCTCAGACGGCATCTCGATCCGGAAGTTCTACGCCCGCCGGGCCCTGCGCCTGCTGCCCGCCTCAACACTTGTGATCGTCACCACACTTGGCGGCGCCTGGCTGTTCCTTTCGAAGATTCGCTTCACCGAGTACGCGGGCGACGCGCTCAGCAGCGCGCTGTACGCCGTGAACTTCCGGCTGGCGATCAATGGCACGGACTATCTCGCACAGGGGAGCCCGCCCTCACCGTTCCAGCACTTCTGGTCGCTGGCCGTCGAGGAGCAGTTCTATCTGGTGTGGCCGGTGCTCCTTCTCCTCAGCTGGAAGGTGGCGCGGCGGCGCGGGTTTCTGGCGGCGCCGCTGGTGGTGCTCTGCCTGGTGTCGTTCGGGCTGAGCGTGTCGACGACGCAGACCTCGGCGCCCTGGGCATACTTCGGCTCGCAGACCCGTATCTGGGAGCTCGGCGTCGGTTCGCTGCTGGCGCTGTCCGTGGCCCGGCTGGAGCGGCTGTCACCGAGGATCGCGGCGCCGATGACGTGGATCGGGCTACTCTGCATCGTGCTGTCGGCGCTCGTCTTCGGCCCGAACACGCCTTTCCCCGGGTATGACGCGGTGCTGCCGGTTGTGGGCGCAGGGCTGGTGCTGGCCGGCGGCTGTGCACCCGCTCCACTGGGCGCGGGACTGCTGCTGGCGAGGCGACCGGCGGTGTGGCTCGGCGGGTTGTCGTACGGCTGGTACCTGTGGCACTGGCCACTTCTGATCATTGGACCGATGGCCTTGAAGATGCCCAACAGCCTTCCGCTCGCCCTTCTGCTCAGCGCGGCCGCGCTGCCGTTGGCGTGGGTGACGCTCCGCCTGGTCGAGAATCCGGTGCGCTTCCACAAGGCATTCCGCAACCGGCTGGACCGGCCCGGCCGGGCGCTGTGGCTCGGTCTCGCTCTCTCGGCAGGGGCCGCGTCCATCGCCCTGGTCGCGGCGGCCTTTCCCCCGTCGGTCAACACCGGCGGGTCCGCGGCCGGGCTGAAAGCAACCCTCACCGCCGCGCCGGATCCGCAGGCGCGGTTGACGGAACTCCTGAAAACGTCCCCAACGCGCCTGCCGAGAAACCTCACGCCGTCACTCGACAAGATCAAGGCCATAAAGTCCGCGGTCTATCAGGACGGATGCCATCTGAACTACGTGAGCACACAAACGCCCCCCTGTGTCTACGGAGACACCTCCTCGAAAAAGACCGTGGTGCTCTTCGGTGATTCCCACGCGGCTCAGTGGTTTCCGGCGATGAACCGGCTCGCGCTGGAGCGCGGTTGGAAACTCGTATCGCTGACAAAGGCATCCTGCAAAACGGCCGCGGTGACCATCATTAGAAACGGCAATCCGTACACATCCTGTGACACCTGGCGTAACAAGGCGATTGCCAAGATCAATGGGCTCCACCCCGCCCTGGTGATCGTCTCGTCCTCGGAGGCCGGCACCCCCGCACAGCCGATGAAGAATTCCCTTCAGGGCTGGACGGACGGATTCCGGAACACTTTCCAGAGGCTCGGGACTTCCGGCACCCGGGTGGCCGCTCTCCTCGACACTCCGTGGCCGAAGGTGGACGCGGTCGACTGTGCGGCCGCGCATCCGCTGAAGCTCAAGAGCTGTGCGAATCAGGCGTCCAAGGCGATCCAGGACGCGTCCCGGAGGACCGCGACCAGGAACGCGGCAACCTTGGCCCACGCTTCGGTGATCGACCCCGTGCCCTGGCTGTGCAGCCCTGCGGGCAACTGTCCTGTGGTGGTGGGAAACACTGTGGCCTATCGCGACAACAGCCACATGGCCGAGTCGTATGCCGAAGCCATCGCTCCCGTTCTCGGCCAGCGGCTGTCCGCACTCTTCGGTACGGACCTGACGCACTGAGGCCAGTGGCTCGTCGCGCAACCTTGGCCGGGTAACGAGCGGCGTCTGGTGCCGTGCATCGCAAGGCGGTGGGGGTCCCCCAGCCTTCGGCCGGGGGGACCCCCACCGGCCGAAGGCTGGGGGAGATCGCTCTCGTACTGGGTGTACTCGGGTGATGCGACAACGCAGCGAGGTGCGGTGCCTGGGGGCACGTCGCGAGCCGGTCCAGGTTGCGCCACGAGCCACTGGCTAGGTCGAGACGTAGGCGCGGTAGCCCCGGAACGAAACGCCGTCACGCAGCTGCACAACCCGCCACTGACGGGCGAAGGCAGGAGGCTGCTGGCCCTCCCTCAGCAGGATGGCCACCGGCTTGTCACCGGCCACGGCCCGGACGCCCGCCGGAGTGATGCTGGCGTCGGCGCCACCCATCGCCCGGGAGGCGCAGCCGGCGTAGAAGGCGATCAGGACCGATGAGTCACCAGTGATCATGCAGGGCGGCCGCACCCCGGCCTCCCGTAGGCGGTCGGCGATGGAGTCGTTCGCGGCGCGCTGCACCCGGTTGTTGTGGACGATGTGCGTCAGCACGCGGAACTGGACGGCCAGGTGCCCGCACAGGGCGACCGCGACGAGCGTCGCCGCCACCAGTCGCAGCCGGCCGCCGGGACCGGTGACGACCCACCACAGGCAGTCCGCCACCGGCAGCGCCAGCAGGGCGTACGCGGGCAGCAGGAACCGCGGCGCCGCGTAGTCGATGAGGAACAGGTACGGCACCGCCAGGAACGCCGCCACCACCAGCGGCAGCAGCGCCGTGGCCCGGCGCCCGGCCCGCTGCGCCGCCACCACGCCGGCCACCGCAACCACCGGCAGGGCGAAGAACCATACGGACGTGATCCGGTGCCGCCACGGAATGTCGCACGGGCGGCACAGCGCCCGCCCGTCCAGCGCCCGGATCTGATCGTCCACGGCGAAGTGCCGGCCCATGCCGCCCTGGATGTCGCTACCCAGCCGCAGCCGCTCCGCCAGCCCCCCATACCGTACGAACGCCTCGACGACCCACTCCCCGCACCCCAGCACCAAGCCCACCGCCACCACGGCCAGCAGCGCGGGCCGCCGCCACTCCCGGACCAACAGCGCGGCACCCACCAGCGGCATCGCCAGCCACGCCGCGTCCGGCGGCCGCATCAGCCCGGCCACCGCGACCCCCGCCGCCAGGCCCACCACGGCAGCTCGGTCGGCCCGGTCCCGCACCGCCCGCAGGAAGCAGCCGACGGCCACCAGCACGCCGTACGCGTCCCACAGATTGGGCATCACCTGCGGCCCGTAGTAGAGGGTGATCCACAGCCCCACGAACAGCCCCCCGGCCAGCGCCAGCACCCGTACCGGCAGCAGCTTCCGCCACACCCACAGCGCGACGAACAGCCCCACCCCGGACAGCAGCGCCATCCACACGCGCAGGGCAAGCGTCGATCCTGTCAGCTCGGCCACCGGCGCGGCCAGGAACGTGATGCCCCGGGCACGCGGCGCGCTGAAGAAGGCCGCCGGGACCGAACCGCTGACCTGGCTCGTGTACACCGTCTCGTCCCAGCCCAGCCCCGACCCCGGCACCACCAGCGCGAGCTGGACCAGGATGTAGGCCACGCTCACCCCGGCGAGCCAGGGCAGGGCACGCGGCACCCGCTCGCCCGCCGCCCGGGTGCGCGGTGCGGCGGGCCTCGTTCGGTCGAATAGGTGATCGGACACCCTGGCCCCTCCTCACCGCGCACCGGCGCCGGCGACCCGGCACCCCCCCAAACGCTCGCAGCGCCCGCCACCCCCGGCCACTCGCGCGCGGCATCCGGTGGACCCCTGCCATTGCGGCATCGCCGACGGCCCGCAAGGCTGGCCCCATGAACCCCGACGCGCCCCCGCCCGTGATCGTGTATCCGGCGCTCAACGGACACCGCCGGGTGGCCGTACGGGGCGAGCGTGTCGGTACCGCGCGAGGCGTCGCCGACCTGGTGGAGTTCCTCCGCCGCGCCGGACTCGAAGCCGACGACTCGACCCTCACCGACCCCGAGCTCATCGAATGGCGCGGCGGCGGCCCGGACGCCTGGTAGCCGGACCCGCTTCAGGATCCAGGGCGCAGGGAGCTACAAGCCGTCACAGGGGGTGCCGGGAAACGGTCAGCAGGTAGGTGCCGTAGAAGAAGGAGAACCCGGCCAGGCCGGTGAGCAGGACGGCGACGGTGCGCGGGCGGGCGCGGGCCAGGGCGAGGGCGAGTGGGAGCAGGAGAGGGAAGGCGGGCAGCAGGAGCCGCGGTCTGCTCGTGAAGAAGTGGGCGCCGCCGAGGGCCATCGTGATGAGGAACGCGGAGTACACGATGAGCGCCACCGGCTGCCGGTCCAGGATGCCCAGGAGAAACAGCAGGACGGAGCCCATGGCGATTCCGGCGGTCAGATAGACGACCAGGGTGTCGTGGCCGGTGATCAGGTGCTTGAGCATGAAAAGGGTGTAGTGGCCGAAGTCGAACTTCGAGCCCCATCGGCTCTGCACCTGGAAGTAGCCGGCGGGGCTGTGCGTCTTGAATCCCACCCAGGCGACATAGCCGACCCACCCGGCGGGGGCGAGTAGAACTGCCCCCCAGGCGCGCGGGACGGTGGGCTCGCCGACGCGATGGCGCTGCCAGAGGTAGGCGGCGGCGGCCGCGGAGACGGCGGCCCCCGCCGCGACGCCGTTGGGGCGGCACAGCCCGGCCAGCGCGGCCAGGGTCCCGGCGGTCAGCCAGCGGTGGGTCAGAGCGGCGTAGAGCGCCCAGGCGGCGAAGGCCGTCATCAGGGACTCGGTGTACGCCATCGTCAGGACGACGGCGTGCGGCAGCAGCGCCCACAGTGCCACGAGCGCGATGCCGACCCGTCGTCCGTGCAGCAGCTCGCCGATCGCGTACACACCCCAGGCGGCCAAGGCGGCGGCGACCCACGAGACGACGAGCGCCGCGTTGACCGGGCCGATCGGCAGCACCGTGCTCACGGTGCGCACCAGCCCCGGGTAAAGAGGAAAGAAGGCCAGGTCGTTGTAGACGCGGCTGCTGCCCGGGGTGTGGACGATCGTGCCGTAGCCGTACCGGGCGATGTGCCAGTACCACCCGCCGTCCCATTCCAGGCCGAGCACGTTACGCGGATGCCGGTGGAGGTGCAGCGACCAGATGGCCACCATGACCACCCCCGTCAGCCGCACGGCGGCGAACAACGCCAGCGCGGGCGCTGCCCGCCTCAGCTCGGCACGCCACCACCACACCCGGGGCGGCGCGGCGGGCTGCGGCGGCGACACGAGCTGCCGCGTGGCTGTGCCGATGACCCCCTGGGGGCTGTCGTCCATGCCGAATTCCTCCTGTTCGCCTTACAAGAGGGAATGGTGGGGCACGGGGTTCCACCAGCTGGAAGTTCCTCACGTCGTGGGATTCGACGGCGGGGCGGGCCGCATCCGGTGGGGGCGTATGGTCGCGCCGTTCATGCTTCCGGATGGCCCTGGCCTCCGGCCCGCGGGCGGCAGTTACGGGAGGCGAAGGCCGAGCCTGTCCGCACGGGCCAGCCCCGCCTGGGCGTCCCAGGTGAAGCGCACCACGACGACGTGTGGCGAGCCGTCGGGACGCGAGGTGGTCAGGGTGGCCACGTGCGGCTCGGCGAGGAAGTCCTCGACCGGCGTGCTCAGCGGAAGGCCCCGACGTTGCGCTCCGCCCAGGCGGCGAAGCTGCCGGGCGCCCGGCCCAGGACGTGTTCGACGTCGGGGCTGACCTGCTGTTCGTCCTCGGTCGGTTCGCCCAGGATGGCGAGGGTGCCCTCGACCACGGGCAGCGGCATGAACTGCGCCATCAGTTTGTGGGCCTCCTCGCGGGACTGTTCGGTGAAGCGCACCGATTCGCCCAGCGCCGCCGCGATCGCCGTGGCCCGCTCGCGCGGGGTGGTCGGTGCGGGGCCGGTCAGGGTGTAGGTGGCGCCCAGGTGAGCGTCCTTGCGCAGGACGGCGGCGGCGACCGCGGCCACATCATCGGGGTCGATGAAGGGCAGGCCGACGTCGCCGAACGGCGCTGCGGCCTCCCGTCCCGTGCGGATCGACTCGGCCCAGGCGAAGGCGTTGGTGGCGATCCCGCCCGACCGCAGGATCGTCCAGCCCAGCCCGGACCCCCGCACGGCCGCCTCGAACTGGCCCGGGTGCCGGTACGCCTCCGGGCGGGTCCCGGCGCCCTGCGAGGACAGCAGCACCACCTTGCGGATCCCGGCGGTCCTCGCCACGTCCAGGATGCCGTTCGGGTCCTCGCCCGCCACCAGCAGGAACAGCGCCTCCGCCGCCGCGAAAGCGCCCCGCAGACCGCCCGGATCGGCCAGGTCGGCGGCCACCGCCCGCACCCCTGGCGGCACGTCGGCCTCGGTGATGTGCCGGGCCACGGCCGTCGCCGGCACCTGAGCCTCGGCGAGCATCCGCACCAGCGCCCGCCCGACGTTCCCGGTCGCACCCGTCACCACGATCATGTCGATCTCCCCACTCCGAGAAATGAGTTAGTTGGCTGACTAACTCCTCTGAATCAGACGCTAGCACGGACTGGTCGCCGGTTGTCTATAGTTAGTCGGGTGACTAACTCAACGGATTCCCCCGCCCGTACGGGAAGGGCCGCCGGTAAGCGGGAGCGGCTGATGGCCGCCGCGGCCCAGGTCCTGTACGAGCAGGGCGTGGAGCGCACGACCATCGCCGACATCGCCCGCGCCGCCGATGTCCCGGTGGGCAACGTGTACTACTACTTCAAGACCAAGGACGAGCTGGTCGAGGCCGCCCTCTCCGAGCACACCACCCACCTGAAGGCCCTCACTGACCGGCTCGACCAGCTCCCCGACCCGCGCGAACGCCTCAAGGGCCTCGTGGAGGCGTGGGTCGGCCAGCGCGACACCGCGGCCCGCTACGGCTGCCCCGCAGGCACCCTCGCCGTCGAACTCGGCAAGCGAACCGACGGCGGCCTCGACCCCGCGGTTGGCCATGTCATCCGCCGGCTGCTGGCCTGGGTGGAACAGCAGTACCGCCGGATGGGCCTGGCCGACCCCGAAGGACTCGCCCTGACACTCGTCGGCGCCTACCAGGGCATGTCCCTGCTCTCCAACGCCCTGCGCGACCCGGAGATCATGACCCGCGAGGGAGCCCGCCTCACCCGCTGGCTCGACACCCTGACCTGACGCGCACCGGCCCCGGACCGAGTTGGCCCGTCAGGGGCAGATCCAGCAGTACAGCCGGTGACCTTCGGTGCGGGCGCGGGTTGCGAGACCGGCCAGGTCGGTCAGGAAGTCCGCCAGGATGTACGGATCCGGGTCCGGCGTCCCGTAGAAGGCCTGGGGAGAACGGGCCCACCCGACCGCGACATCATTCAGCATGGTCCTGTCGAAGCCGGCCAACTCGTCCCGGAAGGTGTCGGTGAGCGACACCGCCACCACTTCGCCGTCGCCGACCATCCCGATGAGCGCGCAACGCCGCGGATCCGCGGTGACCTCGTCATGGTCCCGGCCGGTGATCAGTGCTTCGGCGGGCAGCAACTCGACTGCCGGGTCGATGCCCTTGATCACGAACTGGTCGAAGCCCGTCCCGACGGGCTGGTCATCGGCCCGGACGACTGCTCTGACGGCGTCGCGGTCATCGGCGGCGGCGTAATAGCCGTAGAGAACACCCACGCGACAGATCATCGCACCGGCCACTGACAACGCGCCGAAGGAGTGAGGGGAGTTCTGTCTGAAACCCCGGGGGCGGAATCATCATCTCTTGGATCGAAGGGTGTCCGCGCACACGCAACGGGACGGGGCGGGACGCCAGGATGCCGGAGAGGCGTGTCATGAGTCTTACGGGGACGGCGTTCTTCTGGATGACGATCGGGTTGGTCGTGGCCGCGCTGGCCGGGCTGGTGGTGGGCTGGAACCGGGTGCCGGGGCCGCTGCCGGTGCGGGTGGTGGCCAGGGCGGTCATGGCGATGGCCTGTCAGGCGACCGCGGTGCTCACGGTTCTGGTGTGGGTGAACAACACCTACGGGCTGTACGACTCGTGGACGGACCTGCTCGGCGGCGGCAACGGCCAGGTCCACCTCGCGACAGGACGGAGAGGCCCGCAGGTGGCGGGCGGCGCGGTGGCCGCCGACGTACGGCGGGTGCGGTTCACACCCCTGCAGAACGGGGTGTTGCGCACCACGGTGACGGGGCCGCGCTCGCACATCACCGGGGAGGTCGATGTGTGGCTGCCGCCGCAATACTACGAACCGGCGTACCGGCGGACGGCGTTCCCGGTGGTGGAGCTGTTGCCGGGGTATCCCGGGACGCCACGGGCATGGTTCGGGGCGATGGGGGTGCAGCGGGAGCTGACGGCGCTCATCCGGGCCCACCAGGTCCGGCCGATGATCCTCGTGGCCCCGAAGATGAACGTCCTCGGCAACGTCGACCCCGGGTGCGCGGACCTTCCGCACGGCAGCCGCACCTCGACGTGGCTCGGCGTGGATGTGCCGGAGGCGGTGAAGCAGAACTTCCGGGTCGCCCCCGACGCCGCGCACTGGGCCGTGATGGGCTACTCGGCCGGCGCCTACTGCGCGGTCAACCTCGTGCTCCACCACCCCCACACGCTGCACGCCGCCGTCAGCCTTTCGGGCTACAACGCCCCGGTCGCCCAGCTGGTGACCCGTCACCCGGCGCTGGCCCGCGCCAACAATCCGTACCTCGAACTGCGGGACGCCAAGCGCCAGCCCGGCATCGCCCTCCTCATGGCAGGCAGCGAACAGGACGGCAACACGGTCTACGCCGCGCGGGCGCTGCTCAGCGAGCTGCGCGACCCGGAGGCGAGCCGGCTGCTCACGCTGACGCGCGGCGGCCACAACACCCGTGTCTGGCGGGCGATGCTGCCCACCGCGCTGCGGTGGATCGCCGGGCAGATGCCGCCGGCGGTCCCCTAGTGTAGTGACTCTCAAATGACTGTCAGTAGTTTGTTATGCTGAGGTGTGTACCGAATCGCTCCGCCTTTGACGATGACCGACGACCAGCGCGC
>NZ_RJVR01000242.1 GCF_003999195.1 Streptomyces soli | reverse complement strand
CGTTGGTGCTGGCCACTTCGGGCACTCCTCCTTCTCCGCCCTCGACTGAATGAATCGGTCACTTTACCCGACTCATCACACTTTGACAGAGAGGGCTCGGGATCACTCAGGCCCGCCAGATCGGCCGAGCGATCAGCGCGCTCAAGCTGCCCATCAGACAGGTCCTCTACAGCCCGTTCTGCCGTACGCGTACCACCGCACGGCTGGCGTTCGGCAAGGTCGGACAGCCCTCCCGTGCATTGATCTCCTCGGGCTACCCGGGTGTCAACCACGCGCGGCAAGCCGCCCAGGTGCGGGCCTTGCTCAACACCAGGCCGCAGCCTGGTACGGACACCGGGCTGGTTACCCACGCAAACACGCTCCGGAACGCAAAGATGCCCGTCCCGGCCGAAGGCGGAGCCGTGATCTACAAGCCTCGGCCAGGCCACCAGCCGCTGATGGTCGCCGAACTAAGTCCCACCCAGTGGACAGGGCTGGCGAAGGCATCTCCACGCCGCTCATGACCCCTGGCCTTGGATTAAGGCAGCGAAATGGGTAGCCATCGCGACGTGGCGATCGCCACCGTTGCAGCAACTGGAATGACGGGGCCGAGGCGTCCCCGCTGAGGGCCGCGTGACTGTGGTTGGTTGTGGTCAGAGCAAGGCTTGGAGGGCATAGAGGGCGCCGACGCCGATCGCGAGGGATGCCAGTAGGAGCCGCAGGGCCTTGTCCGGTAGGTGGGGCTCAAGGTGGGCGCCCAGGTAGCCGCAGCTCAGCCCGCCCATGCCGCAGGCCAGGCGGGTTGTGGTCGGTTTCCCTCGACTCCCCTGGCAGCGCGGCGCTGCGTGCGCTATCGGGCTGGTCCCGTGACCGAGCATGCAGGCCCGTGCGGTGGCCTGGCCGCCGGCGGGCCAGGAAAGTCCGGCCCGGGCATAGACCTACGCGTACATGCCCGGTTCAGGTGGGCCAGGTGCGCAGCAGTTCGACGATGCTCGCAGCGGTGCTGCGAGGGTCGTACAGTTCCTCGGCAAGGGCGCGCAGGTGCTGTTTGTCGGGGTGGACTTCGATGCCGCTTGCGGCGAGGTACATGGCGGCCGCCGCGCAGGCGACGGTGAGGTTGGAGCGCTCCAGCCAGCGGCAGCGTCCCAGGGTGTGCGTGAGGGCGGCGGCGCGAGCGTAGGGGCCGCCGTAGACCGGACGGTCGAGCAGTTCGGCCTGGTGGCGGGCGACGGCCGCGACCGGGACGCCGACGCGTGTACAGGGTGGCCCACGGGTGATACCGCTCGGGCACGTCCCGCCAGGCCACCCCGGCCCGGAACTTCCACACGATGCCGTTCAGGACCATCCGGTCATCGAGCCGCGGACGCCCCATCGCAGCGCGGGGCAGCAACGGCCGCACGAAATCCCACTAGCCCCCTCGCTGGCCTTCTGCGCCGACCTGCAGGAGTCCAAGAAGGTCTCGGCGGCACCCCGTCTCAGGGCAGGGCCCGCGGCTACGTCCCGTCGTTGGCTGGGAACACGCGCCCGTGCGTGGTGATTTCGCACCGGAAGCTCTCATGACTGGTGCGGCCGGAGTGCTGGAGACACCACAGCTGCAGGGCGTCCGGGTCATCCGCGCCCGGCGACTGCTCCTCACACGTCATGCACGCAGCCCAGAACATCGGATGAGGCGATTGGTCATCCAGCAACTGCTGTAGGTACGTCGCGAGCCTTTCTTGAACCCGTCGACGACCAGCCGGATGGTATTGCGGCCAAACCCCCACTGTACATACCCGCAGGTGTGTACTGTTCTGGTATGGATGAGATGTATCCGCTAGTCGAAGCCCGCAACCAGCTCGGCCACCTCGTGGGCCGTGTCCGCCATGGGCACGAGCACATTGTCATCAGTGAGTACGGCAAGCCTGCAGCCGCCCTCATCCCGATCGATGAGCTGGAGGAACTGCGTCGTCTGCGCGATGAGGCCGACATCGCCGAGGCAACCCGCCGCGAGGCCGCTCCCACCGGAGAGGCGATGACACACGAGGCGTTCATGGCCGAACTCGAGGCCGAGGACGGCCAAGCGGCCGCCTCGTGACCTCCACCGTGGTGTGGCAGCACCAGGCCATGGACGAGTTCCGCCGGCCGCGCCGGCTCGACCCCGCAGGCGCCAAGGACTGCGTCGCTGTCGTCCGCACCCTGGCCGCCGACCCCCGCCCGCCTCAGGCGCGTGCGCTGGGCGAGTCCGGCGGCGGCTGTCGGCCGGCGACTGGCGCGTCCTGTACCGGCCGGGCGGAGATGGGACGCGGCGCAGGACGGCGCGGATGAAGGCGTCGGTTCGGCCACGCCCCCCGGCTGAGCGTGGACAAGCTCGGCGCGGACGGGATCCCACCACTCGCCCGCCAGGCGCATGGCCACCAAGCGGCCGGCGGGCAGCCAGTCCAGGCAGTGAGCGGGAGGTCGGGGCACCTTTGCAGGATCGTCTGACACACCGTGTCGGCTCGAAACCCGACCGGTAATCACACGGTGGAATGACTTTCCATCCCGCTGTGGACACAGGGGCGTTGATGGCGACCGCGCTGGTACCGACCGACATGCCCGACTGGGCATGGCAGCGCGGCGGGCCACTGGTGAGCGGTGACGCCGAGCAGAGGAGCGCCATGTTCTCACCCGCCCCATCCCGGTACTGCTGGACGTCGTAGTCGACGGTCCACCGGTGCCAGCAGTGCCCGCAGGTGAAGCCGACCCGCTACACAGCCAGTAGTGATCACACCTGCCACCGCATCGCCAACCGTGACAGGCCCCGGGGCGGGCGAGCCGTGATGGGTCGCGGCTACGGGCCGTGCCCTTTGGCGGTCAGCTGGTGAGCTGCTTGTGCTCACCCTCGCTGGTCGAAGGTCGGGGGTGTCGCGCGAGCCGTTTCGTCGCGCGAGCCGTTTCGATGTCCGTTTTAGGATTATTTGTGCGGATAGGGCATCGCCAGGCGTTATGACTCGGACGTGCGGGCCGTACGCCTTCCGATGAAGCAGTGGAAGGGTGAACCGGCATGGTCACGATCGGCGTGGAGGAAGAATATCTGCTGCTCGATCCGGTCACCGCGCTGCCGGTGCCGGTCGCCGACGTGGTGAGCGCGTCGGCCAGCCTCGCGCCCGGGGCTGAGGCAGGTGAGGTGCATCCGGAACTGCTGCAGGCCCAAGTGGAAGTCGCCACCCCGGTCTGCACCGCCCTGGAAGAGGTCGGCGGCCACCTCCTGCGGCTGCGGCACGCCGTGGCCGAGGCCGCCCTGTCGTGCGGCTGCCTGGTGGCGGCCAGCGGTACGGCGCCGCTGCGCGGCGCGGTTCCGGTCCC
>NZ_RJVR01000148.1 GCF_003999195.1 Streptomyces soli | reverse complement strand
CCCAGCGGCCGCCGGCCTGCGCCCCGATCGCAGTCGTACGACTCCGGCCACGGCCGGGGCGCCGGCTCAGCCCCCACCGAGCCGCAGGCTCCGTACCAGGGCCGGGCCGCTGCCCGCCGTGCCCAGCAGGGCGGCAGGCGCCGCGCGGCCAACGCCTCGGCGCCCGCAGCCGCCAAGCCGCGGTCGAAGTGGCACGTCGTCGACTACCCCCGCTGGGGCAAGCAGGGCTGGCGCCGCTGGATGCCGTCCTGGAAGCTCGTGACGGGGATGTGTCTCACGTTCTTCGGCAGCCTCGTCGCGGCGGCCGGGATCGGGTACTCCATGGTGAGCGTGCCCGATGTGAACGTGGCGGCCACCTCGCAGAGGAACGTCTACTACTGGGACGACGGCACCCAGATGGCCACCTCCGGTAGTGGTGACAACCGGCAGGTCGTGCCCATCGACAAGATTCCCCTGGCCATGCAGAACGCGGTGATCGCGGCCGAGAACAAGACGTTCAGGACCGACTCAGGCGTCGACCCCCAGGGTATCGCCCGCGCACTGCTCAACATGGCGAAGGGCGGTGACACGCAGGGTGGTTCCACCATCACGCAGCAGTACGTGAAGAACGCCCTGCTGGCCGACCAGTCGCAGACGCTCACCCGTAAGTTCAAGGAACTGTTCATCGCGATAAAGCTCCGCGCGCAGAAGTCGCCGGACGACATCCTCGCTGGGTATCTGAACACCTCGTACTACGGCCGTGGCGCGTACGGCATCCAGGCCGCCGCCCAGACGTACTACGGCGTGAACGCCGAGCAGCTCAACCCGAGTCAGTGCGCCTTCCTGACGGCCCTGTTGAAGGGCCCGACGTACTACGACCCGGTGGGCTGGCCCAGCATCGACCCTTCCGCGACCGCCGCGGCGAACAAAGCCCGTTCCATGTCCCGCTGGAAGACAACCCTCGAGGCGGAACTAGCACAGCACTACCTGACCCAGGCCGAGTACGACACGGCCATCAAGACGTACCCGATGCCCCAAGGGCTCAAGGCGACCGCCGGTATGACCGGCCAGGTCAGCTACCTCGTCGACACCGCCAAGAACTACGTGGTGCAGCACTCCAGCATCACCCAGGCGCAGCTCGACCAGGGCGGCTACCAGATCCACACGACCTTCAACAAGGCGAAGGTCAACGCTCTGAAGGTGGCCGTCGAGAAGGTCCAGAAGGCACGGATCAACCCCAAGAAGTCCAGCGACAAGTACGTTCAGTTCGGCGGAGCCTCCATCGTGCCGGGCGACGGCAAGATGGTCGCGATCTACGGCGGCGCCGGCTACGAGAACAACCACTTCACCAACAACGCCAACACCACCTCCGTACCTGTCGGTTCGACCTGGAAGCCCTTCGTCCTGGCCGCCGGCATGCAGTACGGCACGGTCAACAACCCCGGCGTGCCCGTGCCCCCGACGAGCAAGTACAACGGCAACGACCACCTGAAGGTCAAGCAACCCGATGGCACGTACGTCAAGAACAAGGACGGCTCGCTGTTCTACCAGGTGAACGAGAGCCCTTACGCGTGGGGCTACATCACCCTGCGCAAGGCGATGGAGCAGTCCATCAACACGCCGTTCGTCCAGCTCGGTGAGGACGTCGGGCTGAGCAATGTGCAGAAGATGGCAGAGAACGCCGGAATCAACAATGGCTTCGCGAGCCTCAACGCCTCCTTCTCCATCGGTACCTCCACCCCGAGTGCGATCCGCATGGCCGACGCCTACGGGACCTTCGCCGCCTCGGGCAAGCAGGCCGAACCGTACTCGGTGACATCGGTCGTGCGGAACGGCATCGACGTGCCCAGCTTCAAGAAGCCCACGCACAAGGGCACGCAGAAGATCGAGGCCAACGTCGCCAACAACGTCACCGACACCCTGGAGAACGTGATCCAGAACGGTACGGCGACGAAGGCAAAGGCGCTCGGGCTGACGGCGGCCGGTAAGACCGGTACGACCGACAGCAACAAGTCGGCCTGGTTCGTGGGATACACCCAGCAGCTCTCGACCTCGATCGTCATGTTCCGGGAGAACGAAAAGAAGCCCGGACTGATCTCCATGAACGGAACGGCGGGTGTCGCGTCCATCCATGGTGGTGACATCCCCACCGAGATCTGGACCGACTACATGATGGCCGCGCTCAAGGGCCAGCAAGATCAGCCCTTCCCCAAGGCCACCACGGTCGGCAAGGCCCAGAACGAGTCCGGTGCCCCGTCCCCGACCCCGTCGGTGACGATCACCCCGTCCGCGACCCCGAGCGTGACTCCCTCCGACACGCCGACCGCTTCGAGCTCGCCCACCCCGACGGTGTCGTCGACCTGCAAGAACAAGTGGGACCCGACGTGCGGGAACGGTGGAAACACGGGATCGCCGACACCGACCAATTCCGCCAGCTCCACCAGTAGCAGCGGAGGTGGCAACGGCAACGGGGGACTCTTCAACGGGGGCGCCACCGGCGGCTAGCGCCGCCCCGGACCCCCGCACCGTGGCCGTGGAGAGCACCCGCTCCCCACGGCCACGGCCGTTCCCGGGCGGAGTGTGAGGAGAGGAGTGGAGGACACGACGGCCCTCGCTCAGCTACGTAGGGCAGGATGTCGCCATGACGAGTGTGCGCGAAGAGACCGTGCCGCCGACGGCGGAGGATCCGGTGGCCCGGGCCGGGAGTGAGGTCATCGGGGGGCCGCTGGGGCGGTGGGCGGCCATCGGGAGGCACTCGTGGTGGAATCCGCTGCGGGTGATCGTTCTCGTGGCGATCGGGATGTTTGCGCTGGGGATGGTGCAGAAGATCCCCTGTTACGACAGCGGCTGGTTCTACGGCGCGAACGCGCAGTACTCCCACGCCTGCTACTCCGACATCCCGCACCTGTACTACGGGCGCGGCTTCGCCGACGACCTGGTCCCGTACTTCAACCACATCCCCGACGCCGTCTCCGGGGGCATGGGATATCTGGAGTACCCGGTCCTGACCGGCCTCTTCATGGAGGTCGCGTCGTGGCTGACGCCGCACAGCGGCACCATCCAGAGCCGCGAGCAGATCTACTGGATGGTCAACGCGGGCATGCTGCTCGTCTGCACCGTCGTCATCGCAGTCTGCGTCGCGCGCACCAACCGCCGGCGCCCCTGGGATGCGCTGCTGGTCGCCTTCGCGCCCGCCTTCGCGCTGACCGCCACCATCAACTGGGACCTCTTCGCGGTCGCCCTGACGGCGGCGGGAATGATGTTCTGGTCCCGCAGTCGCCCGCTTGCGGCGGGCATCCTCATCGGCCTGGCCACGGCCGCCAAGCTGTATCCGGTGCTGCTGCTGGGGCCGCTGTTGCTGCTGTGCCTGCGCGCCGGTCGGATGCGGGCCTGGGGGGCGGCGTTCGGCGGCGCGGTGGGGGCGTGGCTGGTGGTCAATCTGCCGGTGATGCTGTTCGCGACCAAGGGCTGGGCGAAGTTCTACACCTTCAGCCAGGAGCGGGGCGTCGACTACGGCTCGGTCTGGCTGATCATCACGCACCTGAGCGGCAAGACGATCAGCGGCGCCAATTGGTACGCGACCGCCCTGATGCTGCTGCTGTGCGCCGGCATCGCCGCGCTCTCGCTGTACGCCCCGCGCCGGCCGCGTTTCGCGCAGCTCGCCTTCCTGGTCATCGCGGCCTTCATTCTCACCAACAAGGTGTACTCGCCGCAGTACGTCCTCTGGCTCGTCCCGCTGGCCGCCCTGGCGCGGCCGCGCTGGCGTGACTTCCTGATCTGGCAGGCGGCCGAGGTCGCGTACTTCCTCGGCATCTGGATGTATCTCGCCTATACGAGCGGCGGCAACAACAAGGGCCTGCCCCAGGACGGCTATGACGTCGCGATCGCGGTGCATCTGCTGGGCACGCTGTACCTGTGCGCCGTCGTCGTGCGCGACGTGCTCTTCCCGGAGCGGGATCCGGTGCGGGGTGACGGCTCCGACGACCCCTCGGGGGGCGTGCTGGACGGGGCGGAGGACGTGTTCGTACTCGGCAGGCGCCATGAGGGACGGCACGCGGCGGCGCCGGCGGCGCACTACGTCAGCGGGCCCGAGGCGCCCTGAGTTCAGCCGGAGGAGACCCAGGAGGGGGCGGTCGCGAGTCGAGCTCGCGGCCGCCCCCTCCTGGGCTGTGGAAGGTCAGGCGCTCACCGGTCGACGGACCGGTCGAAGGTCGTCGTGGTGTGCCGCAGGTGCGCCACCAGCTCGTCGCCGACGGCCGGCGGGGCGACGTCGTTCGGCAGGAAGAGGATCGACACCTGCATGTGCGGCGGCTCGGCGAACCAGCGCTGCTTGCCGGCCCACACGAAGGGCGACAGATTGCGGTTGACGGTGGCCAGCCCGGCCCGCGCGACGCCCTTGGCGCGCGGCATCAGGCCGTGCATGGCCTTGGGGGCCTCCAGGCCGACGCCGTGGGAGGTGCCGCCGGCGACGACGACCAGGTGGCCGTCGTCGGCGGCCTTCTGCTGGCGGTAGCCGTAGCGCTCGCCCTTCGCGATGCGGGTGACGTCGAGGACGGCGCCGCGGTACTCAGTGGCGTCGTGGTCGCCGAGCCACAGGCGGGTGCCGATGCGGGCCCGGAAGCGGGTCTGGGGGAACTGCTGCTGGAGCTGGGCGAGCTCGTTGGCCTTGACGTGGCTGACGTACATCCTGCCCAGGGGCAGCCGGGCCGCCCGCAGCCGCTCCATCCAGGCGAAGACCTCCTCCACCGCGTCGGACCCGTCCGTGCGGTCCAGCGGGAGGTGGATGGCGAAGCCCTCGAGCCGTACGTCGTCGATCGCGGAGTGCAGCTTGACGAGGTCGTCCTCGCTGACGCCGTGCCGCTTCATGCTGCTCATGACCTCGATGACGACCCGGGCGCCCACCAGCCCCCGTACGCCCTCCACCGACGAGACGGACCGTATGGCGCGGTCCGGCAGCGGCACGGGCTCCTCGCCGAGGCGGTAGGGGGTCAGGACGAGCAGGTCACCGCTGAAGTAGTCCTTGGTCTTCGCGGCTTCGTACGTGGTCCCGACCGCAAGCGTGTCGGCGCCGAGGCGGGTGGCCTCGTCGGCGAGGCGCTCGTGGCCGAAGCCGTAGCCGTTGCCCTTGCAGACGGGGACGAGGCCCGGGAACTGCTCAGCCACGGACTGCTGGTGTGCACGCCAGCGTGCGGAGTCGACGTAGAGGGTGAGCGCCATGGCTAAGGCAGCGACCTTTCTCAGCGGCGGGACATGTAGATGTCAAGGGCCTTGTGGAGCAGCTTGTTCAGCGGGAAGTCCCACTCGCCCAAGTATTCGGCAGCCTGGCCGCCCGTGCCCACCTTGAACTGGATAAGGCCGAAGAGATGGTCGGTCTCGTCCAGGGAGTCGGAGATGCCGCGCAGGTCGTAGACGCTCGCGCCGAGCGCGTAGGCGTCCCGCAGCATCCGCCACTGCATGGCGTTGCTGGGCCGCACTTCGCGCTTGTGGTTGGCCGAGGCGCCGTACGAGTACCAGACGTGCCCGCCGACGATCAGCATGGTCGCGGCGGCGACCGCCTCGCCCTCGTGCTTGGCGAGGTAGAGCCGCATGCGGTTGGGGTCCTCGGAGTTCAGCGCCTTCCACATGCGCTGGAAGTACGAGAGGGGGCGCGGCCGGAAGTGATCGCGGACCGCCGTGACCTCGTACAGGTCCTGCCACAACGGCAGGTCGTCGTAGCCGCCCTGCACGACCTCGACGCCGAGCTTCTCGGCCTTCTTGATGTTGCGCCGCCAGAGCTGGTTGAAGCCCTTCTGGACGTCCTCCAGGGAGCGGTTCTCCAGGGGCACCTGGAAGACGTAGCGCGGCTGTACGTCGCCGAAGCCGGCGCCGCCGTCCTCGCCCTGCTGCCAGCCCATGCGGCGCAGCCGGTCGGCGACCTCGAAGGCGCGGGGCTCGATGACGGTGGCCTCGACGTCGCGCAGGCGCTTGACGTCCGGGTCGGCGATGCCGGCCTTGATGGCGGTGGAGTCCCAGCGGCGGATGACGACGGGCGGGCCCATCTTCACGGTGAAGGCGCCCTGCTGTTTGAGGTGGGCGAGCATTGGCCGCAGCCACTCGTCCAGGTTGGGCGCGTACCAGTTGATGACCGGGCCCTCGGGCAGGTAGGCCAGGTAGCGCTTGACCTTCGGAAGCTGCCGGTACAGCACCAGACCCGCGCCGACGAGCTCACCGGTCTTGTCGTCGAACCAGCCCAGGTTCTCGGACCGCCACTCGTTCTTGACGTCCGCCCATGCCGGAACCTGGCAGTGGCTCGCCGAGGGCAGGCTCTGGATATACGCCAGGTGCTGTTCCCGACTGATGTTCCTCAGGGTCAAGCTCATGCGGGGCGCTCCCCATCGCTGCGGCTGAACGGCCTTGCTGCCTTTTACTGCGCCGAAGCCTACTGCGAACGGGCAACGCCCCCGCCGGGCTACCCCACTACGCCTCCGAAGAGCCCGCCGTGTGCCATGCCCAGGTAGAAGCCGATCCCGGCCAGTCCGAGGCCGATGATCAGTGCGTAACGCTCCGCCGTGGTCGCCGAGCGGTACTGGCCGTACGCGCCAGTCAGGATCCCCGCCAGCCCGGCCCAGGAGCTGACCAGGTGCAGGCTGTCGAAGAAGGCCGTGACGAACGCGACGAGCCCCAGCGTCACCGTGACCGCGACCAGGGTGTTCTCCAGCGGATGGGGCTGCCCGTCCGTGTTGAGGGTGATCCGGCGATGGGCGGGCTGTTGCTGGGTCTGTTGCCGTACTGCCTGTGCCATGGGGAACCTCCGGTCGTGGAGAGGTGGCGCAACGTGGCGCCGGTCACACCCGATGTGTACAGATTGCGGGCTTTGGGGGGCGGATTTCAACCGGAAGCCCCGTGCGGGTAGTGTGTACCGTCTGCACCGGTGTCTGCGCTGCCCAAACGAGCGGCAAGCTCGATTGTCAGTGGCCCGCGATACCGTTGCGACGCGATGAAAAACCCTCCTGCCACGGAAATGCCGTGGCCGCTGAGTCCAAAGGAGGTGGGTTCCACATGCGTCACTACGAGCTGATGCTCATTCTCGACCCCGATCTCGAGGAGCGCGCTGTCTCCCCGCTGATCGAGAACTTCCTCGGCGTCGTCCGCAATGGCGGCGGCAAGGTCGAGAAGGTCGACACCTGGGGCCGTCGTCGTCTCTCGTACGAGATCAAGAAGAAGCCCGAGGGCATTTACTCGGTCATCGACCTCAACGCCACTCCCGAGGTTGTCAAGGAGCTCGACCGTCAGCTCAACCTGAACGAGTCGATCCTCCGGACCAAGGTCCTCCGCCCCGACACCCACTGAGCCTGACGGCTCAAGGCACATCGGGAAACCGAGAAGCCAAGAAACGCCGAGAGGTCACCCACCATGGCAGGCGAGACCGTCATCACGGTCGTCGGCAATCTCGTCGACGACCCCGAGCTGCGCTTCACCCCGTCGGGTGCGGCGGTCGCGAAGTTCCGTGTCGCGTCCACACCCCGCACCTTCGACCGGCAGACCAACGAGTGGAAGGACGGCGAGAGCCTGTTCCTCACCTGCTCGGTCTGGCGGCAGGCGGCGGAGAACGTGGCCGAGTCGCTCCAGCGCGGCATGCGCGTCATCGTGCAGGGCCGGCTGAAGCAGCGGTCCTACGAGACCGCGCAGGGCGAGAAGCGGACGGTCTACGAGCTGGACGTCGACGAGGTCGGCGCCAGCCTGCGTAGTGCCACCGCCAAGGTCACCAAGACCGCCGGTGGCGGCGGTTCGCGCGGCGGCCAGGGCGGCGGCGGTTACAGCGGCGGCGGCGGTGGCGGCCAGGGCGGCAGCTGGGGCGGAGGCTCCGGCGGCGGCCAGGGCGGCGCTCCGGCCGACGACCCGTGGGCAACCA
>NZ_RJVR01000144.1 GCF_003999195.1 Streptomyces soli | reverse complement strand
CGCCGCCGACGCCGCCCGCCGGGCCCGCGCCCGGCACGACGAACGCGCCGCCGAACTCGCCGAGGCCGACCGCCGGGCCCGGGAAGCCGCCACCGACCTCACCGGCACGGCCGCCGACCTGGGGCTGCCTGCCGACCGCGCCGAGCTCGCCGCCGTACGGCAGGCCCTCGCCGACTACGCTGTGGCCCTCGCCTCGCTCTGGCCCGCGCTGCGCGAGCGCGATGACGCGCAACGTGCCGCCGCCGAGGAAGGCACCGAAACCGAGCAGGCCGCAGCCCGGGTCCAGGAACTGGTGCTGCGCGTGGAGGACGCCTTCCGGGCAGCGGCCGCCGCCGACGAACGCCACACCACCCTGCGCTCTACCGTCGGTGCCGCCGTCGACGAACTCCAGCGCCGCCTGACCGAAACCGCCGATGCGCAGCGCGCCTGTGAACGTGAGCAGCGGCAGTCCCGCGATGCGCAGACCGAAGCCGCCCTGCGCGCCGCCCGCGCCGACGGCCGTATCGGGCAGCTGGAGACGGACGTCGACAACGCGATCGCGGCGCGCGCGGAGGCGATCGCCGCCCTCCAGCGGTTCGCCGTGACCGGGCTGCTCGCCGTGGCCCTGCCCGAGGCGGCCGTGCCGGACCCGGAGGGCGGGCCGTGGTCGCCGACGCCGGCCGTGGCCCTGGCCCGGACGATCGAGGCCGAACTCTCCGGCACCGATGACTCTGACGGCGACTGGGAACGCGTACAGAAGCGGCTGAGCGAGGAGTTCACCAAGCTGCAGAACGCCCTGTCGCGACACGGGCACACCGCCTCGGCCCGCATGGTGGAGGACGGCATGGTCGTCGACATCGTCTATCAGGGCCGGGCACGGGCCGTGCCCGAACTCGCCGTGGCCCTGAGCGCCGAGGTCGCCGAGCTGACCCGCATCCTGTCCACGCACGAACGTGAAATCCTGGAGACTCACCTGCTCACCGAGGTCGCGGGCACTCTCCAGGAACTGATCGGCACCGCCGAACGCCAAGTGCGGGCGATGAACACCGAACTGGAGGAACGGCCCACCTCCACCGGCATGAAGCTGCGACTGGTCTGGCGCCCCTCGCGCAAGGCACCGGCAGGGCTGGCCCACTCTCGCGAACGGCTGCGGCAGTCGGCCGACGCCTGGTCACCTCAGGACCGTGAGGTGGTCGGCGAGTTCCTCCAGGGCCAGATCGCGCGGCAGCGCAGCGAGGACGGCTCCGGCAGCCGGCTGGAGCAGCTGACGACGGCTCTCGACTACCGTGGCTGGCACGAATTCGGCATCGAGCGCTATCAGCACGGCCGCTGGGTCCCGGCCACCGGCCCCGCCTCGGGCGGCGAGCGGGTCCTCGCCGTGTCCGTACCCCTCTTCGCGGCGGCGTCCTCGCACTACGCGACCGCGGCCAGCCCCTACGCCCCGCGCCTGGTCACCCTGGACGAGGCGTTCGCGGGTGTGGACGACGACTCCCGCGCCAAGTGCCTGGGGCTGCTCCATGCCTTCGACCTGGACGTGGTGATGACCAGCGAGCGCGAGTGGGCCTGCTACCCGCAGGTGCCGGGGATCGCGATCGCCCAGCTCTCCCGCATGGACGAGCTGGCGGCGGTGCTGGTCACCCGCTGGGAGTGGGACGGCGCCGAACGCGTCCGAGGAACCGAGCCGGAGCGCCGGGGCGCCCTGGCGGCCACCCGCGCCGCTGCCACCGACCCGGACCAGGAGTCCCTGTGGACATGAGCAGCGGTGGCCCCACCTCGGCCGGCCTCGACCGGGCCCGCCTCGACCGGTTGCTCGGCGGCCCGGAGCTGGGCTGGCTGCGGGACCGGGTGCGCCGCCGGTTGGAACGTGACGAACCCCTGACCGGGCCCATCTCCCTGACTGGCCCCAGCCCGGCCCAACGCGCCGCCGTGGAGCGGCTGCTGGGCCGCCCCCCGGGCACCGGCCGGACCCTGACCGTGCGCCTCGACGCCGTAGACGCCGTCCTTCGCCATTCAGGCGTCAGCCCCGACGGCCTCGCCACCGCCGTCGCCGCCCTCACCAGCCCGGTGGCTCTGCTCAGCGATGTACGCGACAGAGAAGCGCGGGCCTGGGACGACTCGTACGTCCCGCTGCGCACGCTCGCCGCACAGCGCCCCGAGCTTGCCGTCTGGTCCGCCAAGGTCCGTGCCGACGGTCTGGTGCGCCGCCTCGCCGGTACCCCGGACACGGCGCGAGACCTGGTCGCCGACACCGTGACCGCCCTGCGCGAGCTGCCCGCCGCCCCGGCCGTCTCCCTCCCCGCCTTCGCAGCCCGTGTCCTGGGCAGCGCCCACGCCCTGGACGACGGCAAGCCGCCAGCCACCCTCGTCCTGTCTGCCATCCGCGCCCTGACCGGCTTCCCGGACGGTTCCGGAACCGAGTGGCGCCGCGAGGCGTGGGCGTCCGCCGGACTGCTCAGGGACGACCTCTCGTCCACCGTCCTCACCCTGGGAATGCGCGGCACCCCCGCCCTCGACTGGCTCGCCGAGACCGGCGAACCCGCCGTACTGACCCTTCGACAGCTCCACCGTCGCCCCCCGATGACCGCGCCCGCTGCCGTCCGGATCTGCGAGAACCCGGCCGTCCTCTCCGCCGCCGCCGACACGTACGGCTCCGCCTGCCCACCGCTGGTCTGCCTCCAGGGCCAGCCTTCCGCCGCCGCCGTGACCCTGCTCCGCCACCTCCACCACCAGGGCGCCACCCTGCACTACCACGGCGACTTCGACTGGGGCGGACTGCGCATCGCCTCCTCCCTCCTGCGTCGTGTCCCCTGGCACCCCTGGCGCTTCACCGCCGCCGACTACCGCGCCGCAGCCCCCGGCACGGGCACCCCGCTCATCGGCACCCCCGCTGAATCCCCCTGGGACCCTGAACTGGCCCTGTCCCTCGCCGCACTCGGCGTGCGCGTCGAGGAGGAGGCGGTGCTGGACGAGCTGACGTCCGACTTGTCCCGTCCGCCTGAATGAGCCCTGCCGAGCATCTACCAGCGGACCGGCGCCTGGCTGACCATCGCCAACCGGCGGATTCATCGAAGCATCGACGCCCGTCCGGTGGACCGGTGGGAGGCCGACCGCGCCGTGATGCTCACCATCCCGCCGGTCACCCCGCCCCATTGGTGGCGTTTCCACACCCGTATCGGCCGCGATCACTACATCCGCGTCGACACATGCGACTACTCCGTCCACCCCCGCGCGATCGGCAGGACGGTGATGGTCCGCGCGGACAACGAGGAGATCACCGTCATCACCGCCGCAGGCGGCGAGGTCGTCGCCCGCCACCCCCGCTGCTGGGCCAGGCACCAGAGCCGTGCGGGGCGAGGATCTCGGTCTCCAGCCGCTCGCACAGTTCGTTGATGCTGTGCGGGGCCCTGGCGGTGACCTCGATGCCCACCTCGTCTCCAGACGGCCCGGTGAGCACCAGGTCGGGGTTGGAGACCTTGGTGTTCCCCAGCCGGAGCCGACGCCCGCCGCCTGCAAAGCGGCCGCGACGACGAGCTCCGTCCGGGTGTCCAGCAACGCGCCCATGCCCGCCAGCCGGGCGAAGTCCGTGCGCTTCCTGTTCAGTTCGACCGGGACCGCCGCGGCGGCGCAGTCGAAGACGCCCAGCAGCTCCTCAAGCGTGTCCAGCGCCATGACCGGCCCCGCCCCGGGCAGCTGCGCCAGGGCATGGACGGGGTGGCCGGGCCGGGCGCCGGCCAGCCACCGGGCCAGCGCGGGCCGCACCGGTACCTGCCCGGGCGCCGTGTCGTCCTCGGGCTCCCTGTCCCGGTAGGTCCCAAACGGTCCGGGCTGGCCGTGCACATCGGCTCCGAGCAGGGGGCCACCGCCCTTGAGACGGAAGGGGGAGGGGATCACCGCGCCTACCTGCCTGTCGAATTTGCCGTGGCCGCTCTTCGGCGGCGATTGTCCCAGGCCGGCCGCCCCGCGTTCCGGACGCCGCTCCGGGACCGCTGTGACGGGCCCCGGCGGCGTGTCGTGCCAGGCCGCCGGGGCCGACGGACAGGTCGTTACGCTGCACCGGCGGCCGACAGACACCGGTATGCGCCTGCAACCCACTGCTGGCCTAGCGCGATGCCGACGGGGCCGTTGGCACGGCGGTCAGGGGTGCTGTTCGTATTCCCCGCTGGGGAAGTCAGCCTCGATGGTGACGTAGTCGGCGTCGACCAGGCCGGCGTCGGCGTGCTCGGACGTGCCGATGCCGATTCCGGTGACGACGTAGCGGTCGTCGACCGTCTGCGCCGTGTGAGGTGCCGGATCGTCGGGCATGGCGATGTGCAGCGGCATGTTGTCGGGGTACGTGGCCAGCGCCTCGCGCAGGCGGCCCACGGTCCAGATCTGGACGGTGTGGGTGTAGCTCTGGGTCTGGACGGTCTCGGTCATGCGACTCCTGCTCTCGTGAGGTGAGGTCAGTCTCGCGGGAGGCGCCGGGCAAAGCGCTGGTACGCGGCCCGCCATGTCGCACCGATGGCCCTGCCGATCGCGTCCCAGTCCGCCCGACTGCTGCCCGGGCCGCGCCCCGCCGCCGGTGGCGACACACCCCCTGACCGCCGCGCTTGAGACGAGGACGGCCAGGCGACCTCATCCCGCCTCAAGGGCCACGACCAGATCGTCATCGCCAAGCAGGGCGGATGGGCCCCGCACTCCAAGGTGCTCGCCGGGTACCTGGAGATCGTCGACCAGTGGGAGGACAACGCCCTGATCGGCGTGCTGTAGACCGCCATGACACGGCAGAGCCCGGAGCCCGCGGCGGGCGCCTCACGCGGTGCGGCTGCGGCGGTACGCCCGGGACCGGCACGCCGTGCCGCAGTACCTCCGGCGGCGCGATGAGGACCGAGGGAGTGCTGCCCCGCAGCTGCCGCAGGTCTGGCCGCGACTCTCCGGGCGCGGCGGGCCGACGGATGGGAAGGGACGGGGCGCGCTCGGTTCCGGTTCGGCCGGGGGCCGGTTCCGGGCCCGGTAGGCGGCCTGGCGGCAGGCGTCGGAGCAGAGCTCACCCCGCTCCAGGATGCCGTGGAGGTGGTTCCGGGCCCCAGGGGACCTCGCCCGGCATGTCGCGGAACTCCACGAGATCGGCGCGGCGGTTGCCCGAAGGGAAGCCACCACCGATGACCTTGACGTCATCGCCTTGGAAGCGCAGCGCGGAGCCTTCGGCGAGCACCGTGATACTTCCGTCGGCGCCGGTGAGGGCGGGGCCGTGGCAGAAGGACGGTGCGGCAGTCCAGGCACATCGCGGCTTCCGCTGGTTTTCTTTGAGCAGCGGGTCGTTGCGGGGGATCCCACGCCCGGCGGGTAGTCGTCGACGAACGCACGCGCGGTGGGGTCATCGCCCGCGTCATGCAGCGCATCCCCCTGCTGACGGCCGCCCATGGCGTCGCGGCGGGCCGGCGGGACAGCCCCTGCCCAACGGGCAGCCCGCCAGCCGCTGGCCGCGATGGGACACGGCTTGGGACAGCGGGCCGGCGTTTCACCAGCGGCCGTAGATCAAGCGCGTCCCCGCAGCATCAGGTTCCAGTACATGTACGGCAGCCCGTAGCGCTTCAGGTACCACATGTCGCGACGCTCGTGCGTGGTGTCGATGACGGGGAGGCTCGGTCGCGGCGTCCCCTCGTAGTCGAACTCGGCGAGCAGCATCTTGTGGCGGCCGGTGGTGATCGGGCAGGAGGAGTAGCCGTTGTAGGAGGCGGGAAGAGCGGCGGAGCCCGTGAGGCTGGCGGTGACGTTCTGTGCGACGACGGGCGCCTGCTTGCGGATCGCCGCTCCTGTCTTGGAGTTGGGAGAGGAACCGGCGTCGCCGAGGGCGAAGATGTTGGGGTAGCGGACGTGGCGCATGGTGTGCTTGTCGATCTCGACATATCCGGCCGGATTCGCCGGGTCGGCCAGCGGTGTCGCCTTGAGCCAGTCGGGGGCCGACTGGGGCGGCACGAGGTGGAGCATGTCGAAGTCGATGGAATCCTTGGTGCTGGTTGCGTGGTCGGCGATCGTGGCGCGGCGGTTGTGCGGATCCACTTCGACGAGCTCGCTGCTGTTGTGCACCTCGATGCCGTAGCGGGCCACGACCCGTTCCAGCTCTTCGGAGAACACCGGCACCCCGAACATGGTCGGTGTGGGGAGTACGAGCACGACCCTGATGTCCTTCAGGACGCCCTGTTCGCGCCAGTAGTCCGCGGCGAGGTAGGCGATCTTCTGCGGCGCCCCACCGCACTTGATCGGTCCGGACGGCATCGTGAACACGGCTGTCCCTGAGCGCATCGTGTGGATGAGTTCCCAGGTCTTGGGCGCCAGGTCGTGGCGGTAGTTGCTGGAGATCTGCGGGGTGTTGATCCCTTCCGCCATCCCGGGCACCTTGTGCCAGTCGAGCTGGATGCCGGGGCACACGATGAGCCGGTCGAAGCCGATCCTGCTACCGCGGTCGGTGCTGACGGTCTGCTCGTCGGGGTCGATGTCTTCGGCACGCTCCTGTATCCATGTGACGCCCTTCGGCATGACGGAGCGTTCAGGCCGGGCGCTCTTCTCGACCGGGGCACGTCCGCCGCCGACAAGGGTCCACAGCGGCTGGTAGTAGTGGGTGGTTGCGGGGTCGAGGAGGCCGATGTCGTGGATCCCGGCCTGCTTCAGGCGGGCGGCGACGGAGATGCCGGCGGTGCCCCCGCCGACGATGAGTACCTGGTGGTGCGCGGTGGTGACCATGGTGGTTCCTTCCGTTCTGCTGGCCCGAGCGGTCAGCTCGTGGTCAGCTTGAGGGCGACGGCGTTGCTGTAGTCGTCGTCGATGAAGATCACGTCGAGCCCGGCCCGGTCGAGCAGGCTCGCGGCGATGGATGCGCGGAATCCGCTGGCGCAGTGCACCCACAACCGTCCGGTGGACAAGTCGTCGATCCTGCTGAGCAGCTGGTGCAACGGGATATGGACGGATCCGGGAATGTGGCCCGCGGCGTACTCGTCGTCGCGGCGTACGTCGAGGATGATGTCGCCTTCCCCGGCATCGCGGAGCGAGGCGAAGGTGACGCGCGGATAGGCCTGCCGCTTCTGGTCGGGGGCGGTCAGCGTGTCGAGGCCGCCGGTCCAGGCCCCTGCGGGCCTGTCGATGCCGATGCGGACCATCTGGCGCTGGGCGGCGGCCACGTGCTGGGGTGAGTCGCCGATCAAAGTGATCGGCGTTCCCCACGGTGCGAGCCAGCCGAGGTAGGTGGCGAACTGGGTGGACAGGGTGATGCCGACGGTGCCGGCCAGATGATCGGCGGCGTATAGGACGCGGTCACGCAGGTCGACGACCCACTCTCCCGCGCTGATCCGTTCGGCGAGCTCCTCGGCGTCGAGCGTCTGCGGTGCGGACAGATCGACGGGGCCGGGACCGCTCAGGTTCTGCGGTGCCATGTGCGCGTAGTAGGCGGGGTACGCGGTCAGATTGGCGATCAGGTGCTCGACGAAGCTCTCTTCGCCGGAGGCGGTGAGCGCGTCGTTGCGCAGGCGTTCTGCGCCCATGGTGCTGGCGTCTCCGCCGGTGGCGGATCCGGTGGAGCAGAAGCTGCCGAACCCGTGCGTCGGGTAGATCCGGGCCTCGTCGGGCAGCCCGTCGGCGAGCCGGTGGGCGGAGTGGAACTGCGCCCGGGTGAGTTCGTCGGTGCGCGCCGGGTCGACCAGGTCGGTGCGGCCGACGCTCCCGTAGAGCAGCGAGCCGCCGGTGAACACCGCGGGATGCTCGTCGGGGGCCGCGGTGTCGGTGACGACGTACGCGAGGTGGGTGTCGGTGTGTCCCGGCGTGGCCACCACGCGCACGCGCAGGCTACCCACCTCGAGCGTGTCACCGGCCTGGACGCTGACCCGGTCGAAGGCCACCGGGTCGGCCGCGTTCACGGCGTACCTGGCGCGGGCGTGCTGCGCGAGCTGGTATCCGCCGGTGACGTAGTCGTTGTGGATGTGCGTCTCGACGACGAGGTCGAGGGTGGCGCCGACGTCCATGAGGAGCCGCTCGACCCGGTCGATGTCCCGCTGCGGGTCCACGACCACGGCCACCCTGCCGTCGTGCACGACGTAGCTGCGGTCGCCGAGTTCTTCGGTGCTGAGGACTTCTACCTGCATGGATTCCCTGCCTCTCATGAGCTTCGGTAATGTACGAACATTAACTCCAGAAATGTCCGGACACAACATCGGAGGAAAAGGATCACGACCTGCACCGACTCCGAACACGGCTCGACGACGAGGTCGAGGGTGGCGCCGACGTCCGCGAGGAGCCGCTCGACCCGGTCGATGTCCCGCTGCGGGTCCACGACCACGGCCACCCTGCCGTCGTGCACGAGGTAACTGCGGTCGCCGAGTTTGCGCTGAAGACTTCTACCTGCATGGATTCCCTGCCTCTCATGGGCTAGGGTAATGTACGAACATTAATCCTAGAAATGTCCGGACGAAACTCGGAGGAAAGCAATCATGACCGGCACCGACTCCGAACACGGCTCAACCGCACCGACGCGCGCCCTTGCGGCCAGGGGGAAGACGCCGATGTGGCAGCGGGTCCGCGACGATCTGCGGATGCGTCTGGAGCACGGCGAGTTCACCGACTCCTTCCCCGGCGAGCACGAACTGCGCACCCAGTACGGAGTCAGCCGGCACACCGTCCGCGAAGCGCTGCGCGAGCTGAGGCAGGAGGGTCTGGTGACCGCGGCGCGGGGGCAGCAGCCCCGCCCGGCGGGGGAGGCGTTCGTAGAGCAGCCCCTCGGCGCCCTCTACAGCCTGTTCGCCTCCGTCGAGGCCGCCGGACTGGAGCAGCGCAGCGTCGTGCGCAGTCTCGACGTCCGTGCGGACGCGCATGTCGCGGTCCGGCTGGGCATGGAGGAGTCGACGCCGCTGCTGTATCTCGAACGCCTGCGGCTGGCTGGCGGGGAACCGCTGGCTCACGACCGGGTGTGGCTGCTCGCCGCGGACGCCCGGCCGCTGCTTGACGCCGACTTCAGCCACACCGCGCTCTACGACGAACTCGCCCGCCGGTGCGGTATCCGCCTCACCGGCGGACACGAACGCATCCAGGCCGTCGTTCCCACCGCGGCGGAAAGACGGCTGCTGGACCTCCCACAGGACGTCGCCGCCTTCTCCATCGAACGCCTCGGCCGCGCATCGGGCCGTGCCGTGGAATGGCGCACGACTCTCATCCGCGGCGACCGGTTCAGCGCCACGGCCCAGTTCGACGCCCGCAGCGGCTATCGCCTCGACCTCGCACCGACCCCCATCCGACTCGAGCACTGGACCACCCGTGAACCCGTCTGACAACCACACCGCCGACGTCAGCCCAGCCGCTGTCGCAAAGCTGCTCGCCAGTGGCGCCGTCATCGTCGTTGACGTGCGTGAACCCGAGGAATGGACAGCCGGTCATATCGACGGCGCCGTTCTCATACCGCTGGGCACGCTCAATCCGGTGACGATCGCGACGATCGACGGGAGCAAACCCGTCGTCGCCGTCTGCCGCTCCGGCAAACGCTCCGCCAGAGCCGCGCAAATCCTCCGCGCCGCAGGCCTCACGGTCCACAACATGACCGGGGGCATGAACGACTGGGTCCGAGTCGGCCTGCCCGTTCACACCGCGCCCGGGACCGCCGGCAGCCTCCGATGACCGTCATGGCGACTGTCGTCCTCGGCGCTCTCATCGGCCTGAGTCTCGGCGCCCTCGGCGGCGGCGGCTCCATCCTCACGGTGCCGGCTCTCGTCTACGCCGTCGGCCAATCGGTCGGCGCCGCCACGACCGAAAGCCTAGTCATCGTCGGCATCACCTCCGCCGTGGCCGCTGTGGGTCACGCACGCGCGCGGCACGTCCGCTGGGGAGCCGGCGCCGCATTCGGCCTCGCCGGTATCGCATCGTCCTACGCGGGCACCGCGCTGGGACGGCACGTCAATCCCGACGTGCTGCTTCTGGCCTTCGCCGTCCTCGTCGCCGTCGCCGCGACCGGCATGCTGCGCCGGACCTCAGGGCAGTCACGGGTGGTCGCCCGCGCGGAACCGGCGGTCGTCGCGGTAAAGGCCCCCCGTGGCGAGCCACGGACCGGACCGCCTCCGCCCAGTACCGGCCACCTTCTCGACCCCTTGGACGCAACAGGCGGCACCGGCCGGACAGGAAAGGCCAGGAAGATCGGCCCCAACGCCGCCGCCAAGATCATTGCTGCCGGGCTCGCCGTGGGCTTTCTCACCGGACTCTTCGGAGTCGGCGGCGGTTTTGTCGTCGTCCCCGCGCTGGTCATGGTAAGCGGCTACGAGATGCCGGTGGCCATCGGCACCTCGCTGCTGGTCATCGCAGTGAACTCCGCCGCCGCCCTTCTCGCCCGAGCCGGCCATGACACCTTCCACTGGTCGGTCATCGTTCCCTTCACCCTCGCCACCGTCGCCAGTTCCCTGGCCGGCAAACGCATCGCCGACAAGATTTCGGCCAGGACACTCACCAGAGCATTCGTTACCCTCCTCTTCGCCGTCGCCGCCTACACCGCCCTTCACAGCGGAATGGCGCTGGCCAACTAACCCACGACCATGCGAGCGCAGCCTGGTGCTGGAAAAGCGGGCGCCGTACGGGTTTAGATATGTCCGGTGCGTCACCTTGTGATACCCCTGCTGGTATCTCTAGTGCTCTGACCGCATAGGTGCACCGGGTTGGTATCTCCGGCTGTGCACCGGCTCAGGGAGCGGTCGAGGTCGCCCAGGTACGGAACAGCGTGAGGGCCTCGGTGAGGTTTCTGGGGCCGCACGCGGCGTGGAAGGTTTTCTCAGCGGTCCAGTTCGGAACCCAGTCCTGCGTGCTGCGGTTGACGTCCTGACGGGGGTACTCGCGTTCTTCCGGGTCCGTCTCTTCCAGATCGATCTCGACGGTCCAACCGGGATTGTCGAGCGTGGCGATCCTCACGCCCCACTCGTGCTCCCAGTCGCCGTCGCACTGCCGCGCGTACCGGCTCTGCAGCCAGCCAAGAAGAGGCTCCGAATCGCTCATGGCAGGAGATGCTAAGTGGTCCGTGCTCGAAGTCCTTCGGGGGTTGACTTCGGCTCCGGTGTTGTGTGTGTCGTCTGGTCAGATGTCGGGGGCTGCGAGGTGGAGTTGG
>NZ_RJVR01000219.1 GCF_003999195.1 Streptomyces soli | reverse complement strand
CAGTTCTACCGGGGCTCCGCTTTCCGTGTCCGGCACTCCGCCACACCAAGGCCGCCGTCCCTTGCCACCAGCCCCGCAGCCGTAACTTCACGGCCTTGGGCTTTTGGGGTGGCTGCATGGCGTCGTGTTGACGCTCGACACTGTCGCCTTCCTCCCGTTCGCAGCGGCGTTGGCTGCGGCAGTGTGGGCCTGGCATAGCCGGCGGGGTAGCCCAGACAACGGTGGGCGATAAGTGCGGGGATGGCCGTATATCGCGTTGTGGGTTCGGGGGCGCCGCCATAAGGTCACCGGCATGTCTCTACGTCTTCGTATGCGTCAAGCACTGCCGGAAGCGATGCGCGCCCGTGACAAGGCCGCGGTGAGTGCCCTGCGCACAACGCTTGCTGCGCTGGACAACGCTGAGGCGGTGCCCGTCGACGAAGCTGAGCTCCGCGGCGTGGCCCTTGAGCAGTCGCCGGTAGGTGTCGGCACCACCGAAGCAGCGCGGCGTGAGCTGAGCGAGCGCAGTGTGGTGGATGTCGTGCGCGCCGAGGCCGCCGAGCGACTGGAGGTTGCAGCGCAGTTGACTGCGCCCGCGCACGCTGACCGAGCCGCGCAGCTCCGCGCGGAGGCCGCCGTGCTGCTTCGCTTCCTCGACGGTCCCGGCACCGCATAGGACACGGCGCCGCATCGGCATCCGAAGCGACGCAGGAGCAGAGTCGGGAGATGCGGGAGGGCGCCTCCCCTGCCGGGGAGGCACCCTGAGTGTCGTGCAGGACCGCTACTGACCGCGGGCCCTCCTGAGACCCAGCAGTAGTGCCGCCGCCGAGACGAGCAGCAGCGCGACGCGGACGTCGATGGCGGCGGAGCCGAGCCGGGTCACCCCGCCGCGCAGCGCTGGCAGTTGGGTGACGCAGAAGACGCCGAGGCCTAGCGCCCACACGCCGAACAGTCGGGGCCGGTCGACGTGCCACAGCCAGGACGGCGCCCATCCGGAGAGGATGGAGCTGCAGCCCGCGGCGGCCCGCAGCTGGATCACACTGTCCTTCATCGACAGCAGCGCCCTCGCGCCAGGTCAGCTCGGGCCGACCCCGCCCGCACCTGCCCGCCCGGTGGCGACGGGCGGCAGCGGCGTGGCCTGTGCGGGGCTGGTCGGCACCGCGTCCGAGGCAGGCTGGCCCGGCTGGGTGGGGATGAGCGGCACCGTCGGCACCAGATCGGCCTCGGGCAGGCCCAGGTAGTCGCGCACCGCAGCGTTGTCGCCGGTCGCGTCCGCGAGGCGGGCGGCCTGGTCGAACGCCCGCTTCTGGATGCGCTCGACCTCCCCGGCGACCTCGTCGATGGGATACCCGGCTTCCTGCAGCATCCGCACCGCGGTCTCCAGGGAAAACACGCCCGCGCCGTAGCCCGAAACGACGTCGGCCAAAACGGTGGTGCGGTCGGTGGGGGTGTGCGCACCCCACACCAGGCGTGCGGGCAGCGACTCGCCGGCAGGCCACACCTGCCCGGCCTGATGCAGACGCTGCACCATGCGCAGCAGCAGCTGGTACTTGTGGGCGCGGGCCAGGCGCATCGCGCCCACCAGGGAATCCAGCGGGCCCAATGCCAGCTGCAGCGCGTACCCGGACGGCACCGACGCGGGGTCGAGGCTGCCGAGCCCGGCCGTGGTCAGGCGGGTGTTGGCGGCGAGCCGGGTGAGCATGTGGTCGATGCGCTGGCGCAGTTCGGCGAGCTGCGCCGAGGTGTCCAAGGCGTCCATGCGCCCGCTGTCGGACAGCTGCCACACCGTCCCGGCCTCAACGCGCACCGGCAGCGGCTGCCCGGTGGTGCGGTCGATGGGCAGTCGCGCGCCGGCGAGGGACACGATCGGTGTGCCGGTCGTCGCGGATGCGGAGGCGCTGTCGGTGTCGGTGGCGGCGAGCTCATCCAGGAGCTGCAGCACGGTGCCCAGCGACGACTTGCCCCAGTGCTCGCCGCCGTCGGGGATGGTGTTCGGGACGTGCACCACGGGGATGAAGTCGCACATCAGGTCCAGGCGGTGCAGGACCTGCCCGTCGGAGCGGACCCGGTAGGAGGCCTTGTCGGGGGGCAGCGAGTACAGGTCGTGGGCGGCGCCGAGGTCTTCCAGCAGCCATTCGGCGTCCGACAGGTAGCACGTCGTGGTGGACGGGCGGCCGGGCGCCCACGGGTAGGTGCGCTGCACCGCGCCGGTCACCGCATCGAGGGTGTCGCCGACGGTCAGCACCGGGTCGCCCTCGGCGCCCACGACCTGCTCGCGGATCGCGCGGCCGTCCTCGGTGACGCCAGGCTGGGTTGCCGCGCCGATCGGCCCCAGCTCGTAGGTGATGCGCCGCACGCGGGCTTTCAGGCCGCGTACCGGGTCGGCGGGCAGCTCCCACGCGAAGTGCACCCGCGCCGGGTATTCGGAACTGTCCTGCTCGCCGTCGTCCCACTCCGGGAAGTAGAACCCCGGGTCGTAGGTGCGCAGCAGCACCCGCTGCTTGGCCGGTTCCCACGCCAGGGTGAACACACCGTCGCCGCAGCGCACCGCGCAGCGTTCGGCCTGCTGGATCCGCAGCGGCCACAGCTCCTTGTCCGCCCAGGCGCGCAGCCGCTCCTGCAGGTCGGCTGCCTGTGCGGCGCCGCCGGACGGCTTGTCGTTCCCGGCATGGTCGGCGCCGGGCACCACGATGGTCTGCTCCGCGCCCAGCAGATACCCCAGGGTGGTGTCGATGAGCTTGGACGGGTCGCCCAACTCGCGGCGCTCCAGCCCGTGGTGATCGCCGGTGACGGCGGCGAGCTGCCCCGCCTGGTTGGAGTCGTACGCGGCGAGCAGCTTGTACGCGGCCAGGCGCCGCATGTCGGCGGCAGGCACCCACGATCCGGCGAGTTCCGGGAAGGCCCGGCTGTTCGCGGGCCGATCCGGATCGGCCATGACGGGCTTGTAGTTGAGCCAGCTCCAGGCGTCGATGACCAGCGTGCGCAGACGCACAGCCCCTCCAGGCAGTCGGCCCCACGCCGCTCACCAGGGTACGCGGCCAGGGATGCAGCACTTCGCTGCGGCGACAGCGACGGGTCTGGGACAGTACAGCTCCCACACACGGGGTTCACAAGAAATCGACGAGGAGAGACACGATGAGAACAGGCGTTGCCGCTGCGGCCGTGCTCGCTACCAGCTCGCTGCTCCTGGCCGCCTGCGCGTCAACACCCATACCCGGTGGCGTTCCTGCCGCTCACACCAGCCCCACGCCGTCTCCGTCTGCGTCCGGCGGGGGGCAGGCTGCGGCCGGGGGTGACTGCGTGGTCTCCCTGTACGGGCATGCGGCGCGCGCCGAGGTGAGCGGGGTGTCCAACCCGGCGGACGAGTGCACACGTCTCGCTAAGTCCCTGTCCAGCGGCGGGGAGTTCTGGACCACCCAGGCCAGCGACGTGCAAGGGGTCGTGCCCGTGGTATGCGCGGTGCGCAAGGACAATGAAGTCGTCGTCGTCCGCGACAACAACAGCCAGATCTACGGGCAGAGCCTGTGCAGCACCCTGCTCCAGAGCGGCTGGACTGAGGACGCAACCGCCGAGCAGGGGGCGCAGCAGCAAGACCAGGCGACAGCGCAGGCGAGCGCCCAAGCCAGTGCACTGGCAGCGGACCAGAGCAATGCCCAAGACGCGCTCTCGGGCATCCAGAGCACCAACGAGTCCTTCACCAACGCGAAGGCCGTCCGTGACGACGTGCAGACGGCTGACGACGACCTGGCCAACGAGCGGGTCGACGCCAAGGGCGGAAACGGCGACTCCTGCTACAACGTCGAGAACGTAGTCGGCTACGACGCGGAGAACGTTGTCGGCTACGACGTCCTCAACTCGGCTTCATACGACGTCGACCAGGAGCAGCAGGCGATCCAGGACATCAGGACCCAGATCGCTGCCCTGAAGGAAGCTGAAGCAGCCCTCACCGCTGCGGGCCTTCCGGCGCTTACCGGTTCCAGCGCGGCCATTTCCAAGGCTGAGGCGAACAACGCGCGCGCGGTCGCCACCACGAACAAGGCCATCGACCAACTCAACGCCGACCTACGGACCGCGTACCGTATCGCCAACAACCTTGGCACGGGCGATTGCGCCGACAGCGGCCCTGGCCAGGTCCCGGACGGGCTGTCGCACATCTCCTGAGCAGACGCAGCGACGCGGGCCTGACCGGCTACCAGGTGGAGCTACGCGAGCCCGGCGAGTCGAGCGCATGGTGCGCACCGTGGTGTGGGGCCCGGACTCACTGCGTGCCGTCGACAGCTGGGGGCCGGAGTAAGCCTTGGCGTAGGCAGCCGGTGGGCTGGCACCATCAGGGCTCTCTTGGAACGACTCACAAGGAGCCCTGATGGCGTTCGACTTCGGCGGCTACACGCTGTCCCTCAAGCCCGCCCGGACGGCGGTGCAGCTCATACCGGGATGGGGTGTCCACCGCCTCAGGCTGATCTTCGAGGCCGGGGCAACAGGCATGCTCCTTCCGCCGCGGGCGCTCCAGCTGTCGGGCGAGCTGTGGGCCAACGATCTCGGGCACGCCGGGTGGCTCGGCTCGATGGTGTCCCAGTGGCCCTTGCAAGCGGACTCCCAGGGTCGGGACGTGACCCTCGACGTCACGTTGACCGACGCTCAGATCATGGGGCTGGAGAAGGCCCGCAAGGGCAGGGAGCTGGAACTGCGCGCGGACCTGACCGTGGTGCAGCTCGGCGCCGTCGACGGCTGGCCTGCCCGCGAGCATCAGCTGACCATCCGGATTTCGCACGAGGAGTGGGCGAAGGCTCTCGCCGGCCTCAACGCTGGCGCGTTCGTTGATGTCCTCGTGCCGATCACCGACGTCGAGGACCGCGCGCTGGCTGCCCGGCGCCTGCGGGAGGCCAAGGCGCTGATCGGCAGCGGGGACTTCGAGGGCGCAGTCGGCAAGGCCCGCTCGGCTCTGGACCCGGTCCGCGCGGCCTGCAACACCGAAGCCCTCCACAGCCAGGCAGTGAACAAGAAGGCCAAGGAACGGACGCAGGAGGAGCGGTGGGCGATGCTCATCCAGAACGCCTACGCCCTGTTCAGCGGAGCGCCGCACGACGACGAGGGGACCACCGAGCACTTTGCCTGGACTCGGGCGGACGCGGTAGCGGCGGTCGCGACGGCGGCCGGGCTGCTGACCCGCCTGGAAGACCTGCCGTAGCCAGGCCGGGCCCGCCCGGTGCTGCTCCGCGCGGGCCCCATCTACTGCGGGCTGTCCGCGCAGCCGGGCATCCACTGCGCGTCAGCATGGCCGTGCTGTTCCGCGGGGGTCTTGCGGTCCCACACGGCCTGGCACAGGTCATCGCTGGGCGTCTTCCCCTGCTGCAGGATCACCTGCTGCACCTTGCGGCCCTCCAGCAGGGAGGCGTCCAGGCGGGCCTGCGCGGAGGCCTTGATCTGCTCCGAGGTGGGCGCCGCGGGCGTGTCCTTGGCAGGCTCCCACGCCAAGGTGTAGATGCCATCGCCGCAGCAGACGGCGCTGCGCTCGGCCTGCTGGATACGCAGCGGCAGCTCCTTGTCGGCCCCCTCGCATAGCCGCTCCTGCATGGCGGCGGCCTTGGCCACGCCCGCAGGCGAGTTGTCATCGTCGGCGTGCTCTGCGCCAGGCAGGAGGATGGACTGCTCGGAGCCCAGCAGGTAGCCCAAGGTGGTGTCGATGAGCTTGGAGGCGTCGCCCAACTCGCCTCGTTCCATGCAGTGATGGTCGCCGGTGACGGCGGCGAGCTGCCCGGCCTGGTTGTTGTCGTACGCGGCAAGAAGCTTGTACGCGGCCAGGCGCCGCATGTCGGCGGCGGGCACCCACGATCCGGCGAGTTCCGGGAAGGCCCGGCTGTGCGCGGGCCGATCCGGATCGGCCATCACCGGCTTGTAGTTGAGCCAGCTCCAGGCGTCGATGACCAGCGTACGCAGACGCACAGCCCCTCCAGGCGTCGAGCCCCGCGCCCGCGCCGACCAGGATACGCAGGGCCGCTACGGGGAGGGGGCGCTTGAGCAGCCGGTCAACCAATTCGCCCACCACAGGTCCTGCTGCTCGGCCTTCGTCTTGCGGTCCCACAGGGCCTGGCACAGCTCGTCGCTGGGCGTCTGGCCGGTCTCCAGGATTGCCAGCTGCGCCTTGCGGCCCTCCAGCAGCGAGGCCTGCGCGCGGGCATCTGCGGAGGCCCTGATCTGCTCCGAGATCTGCTCATGCGTCGGCGCTGCGGGCGTGGGCCAGAGCACGACAGCGGCAGCGACAGCGGCCCCCAACACTAGTGCTACGGCGGCGACTTTCCCCCTGATCTTCATGGCCGCAGAGGCTAGCAGCCGATACGACCAGGGGGGCGTTTCCCTTTATGGGGCCGTTTCCGGGCTGTTATCGGCGTCCGCCGAGGCGGTCGTCGTGGATGTGTCCGGCGACCGCGGCGAGCTGTTCGGGGTCGGCGAGTTCGGTCAGTCCGTGGACGGCGGCGTCCATCCGGTCGGGGGAGTCCATGCCGACAACCCACGTCACCATCTGCTCCTCCAGGCGCACGTGGGTGCCGACGTGGTGGATCAGGCCCTGCTCGTACAGCTGGGCGATGGGCTCCGCCCGCAGGCGTTTGCCGATCTTGGCGGTGACTTCGAGGACTCGGGGCATGAGCTGTCCGGCGGTGGTGCCGTCGCGGCGCAGCTGCTCCCAGGCTTGGGAGAGGACTTGGCGGGCCATGTCGCCGCCGTAGTTGGACTCCACCACGATGGCGTCGGCGCGCAGGGCGAGCGCGAGGCGGCACGCGGCGAGTCCCCAGTCGTTGGCGCCCATGGAAGCCGAACGGTCCTCGAGGACGTACAGGTGGCCGTCGAAGCCGCGAGCAGCGCCGATGATGCCGGTCTCGTCGCCCACTGCGGACTCTCCGCCGGCGGGGTCGACGGCGACGATGACGCGGGCCATGTCCAGGCCGCCGAACTCGATCGTGGTGATGCGGTTGTCGGTGACCCAGGCGCGCTGCCACACACCGCCCTCGGGAGGGCGCGGCTTCTGCTGGTACAGCGCGGCCCACACGCGTTCGCCGACGCGGCGGCGGGTCGTGGCGTGGTGCTCGGCGTCGAAGCGTTCGGGCCACAGCGGCTCGCCTGTCTTGCGGCCCAGGGGGTCGTCGGGCGAGTCGGCGAGCGCCGGGAGGTCGATGACGTGCCACTCGTTGGCCTGAGCGTCGGCCAGGATGCGCCCGGCGAGGTCGTCTTCGTTCCAGCGGGTCTGGATGACGCAGATCGCGCCGTCGGGCTCCAGGCGGGTCTGCAGCACCGACTGCCACCACTCCCACGTCTTGCGGCGCATGCTCGGGGAGTCGGCGGAGGCCATGTCCTGCACCGGGTCGTCGACGAGGGCGATGGTGGCGCCCTTGCCGGTGAGGCTGCCGCCGATGCCCGCTGCGACGAGGCCGCCTTGGTGGCCGGCGATGTCGAAGCGCATCGCCGCCCGGCTGGAGGGGTTGAGGCGGATGCCGAGGTCGTCGCCCCAGGTTTCGATGGCGTCGCGGATCCAGCGGGAGTGCTCCTCGGCGAGGTCACCGGAGTACGAGGCGATCATGACGCGGCGGTCGGGGTGCTGGCGCAGGTACCACAGGGGCGCCCAGCGCGAGGCGCGGCGGGACTTGCCGTGACGCGGCGGCATGGTGATCATGACGCGGTCGGCGCGACCCTCAGCCATGTCGATCCACGCCTGGTCGATGAGGTGAAGGTGGCGGGCCTGCATCTCGCGGCGTTCGGTGAGCACCGCGGCGAGCGCGCCAGGCGAGGCGTCCATGGCGATGCCGCGTTCGACGCGGGCGAGGTGGGCGCGCAGCTCCGGCGACGCCCGCCCCGCCATGGCCCGGCGCACGTCGGGGGGTTGCGTGCGGTAGTGGGCGAGCAGCGCCGCCTCGCGGTCACTGGGAGCCACGTGCGGCCTCCTCGGTGATGCCGATGAGGGCTTCGAGTTCGTCGAGGGTCGCGGTGGTCAGGTCGCTGCCACTGTCGGCGGGGGTGACGAGCTCGGTCTTGGACGGCTTGTCGAGGCCGTTCATGCGGGCGCGGCGCTCCATGATGCGAAGGGCCCGGTCGATGGCGGGCAGGTCGCCGTCCTTGACGGCCTGGCGGTAGGCGACGAAGAACAGCCGGTCCAGGCGCAGGTTTTCCACCGCGCGCAGCTCGTCGGCTTTCTCGTCCACCTCGGTGGTGCGCTCCTTGAGGGCCTGGCGCACGTCCTTGCAGGCCGCGTTGATGAGCTGGTCATCAGCCGGCGGCTCCAGGCCCTTGGCGTACCGGTCGACGCCGTAGCCCTGGGGGTAGGCGACGCGGTCGGAGTTGATGCGCGGGTCGGCGGCGAGTTTGCGGGCGACGGTGAGCCAGTCCACGCCGGCCAGGCGTAGGTCGATGGCGTCCGCTCGCCGCTGCGCGATGGCGGCCCGCGCGGCCTTGTCGGGGCGTCCCACCAGCCGTGGTCCTCTCGCTGCTGCGCGCCCCCACGCCACGAAACATGATGGCACCACGGCCCGGTGACCTGGTGTGGTCGCCGGGCCGAGGTGCGGAGCGGGGCTACATGAAGGTCAGCTGTTGGGGTGCGTCAGGGTCGGGCGGCGGCAGCTGGCCGGGTGGTGGCGCGTCGGGGGCGGCGCGGTTGGTGCGCAGCCACCACGCGAACTGCCAGTTGCGGCAGGTGCGGTACAGGTACCGCTGGCGGTGCGCCGCATTGGCGGGGATGGAGTGCTCGCCCCATCCGAAGATGGGGCGGGCGTTCTCCAGCGTCACGCGCAGGCCCGGCACCAGGGCCGGGCCTTGCCACTGGTGGCCTTCGGCGTACTCGAACGCCAGGTGCGCGTTGGCGACCCAGTCCCAGGGGTGGGGCAGGGCGCACAGGTACCAGGCCAGCGGCGGGTGCTCCGCCCGCAGGGTGACCCTCTGGTGGGGCGCCCTCGGGTTGAGCGGGTTGCGGTCGGACTCGCCGAAGGTTTCCAGGCAGTGCTTGTCGAGATTGATGTGGCGGACCCCCGCCAGCCACATGATCAGGTACGGTGCGGCGGCAGTGATACCGACCCTCACGGGCGGCTGTGGCATTACGTGCATTCCCCTTTGAATTAGCCGAGCGGATTAGGCGCGGGCGATATTCCTTTCTTTAACCAATTTTACCAAATTTTCCACGAGTTGCTTATGGCGCCCGTGCCGGAAGTCGTTCGGGTAGGGCATGTTGAATTCCTCGTCGAGGGCTTTCTCGTAATCGAGGTCGGAAAGCGGCAGGGGGTTTTTGCACACGGCCCGCAGCGTCGCGTTGGAGCGGCCGGCGACCGTCACTTCCCCGAAGTACGCGCCCAGCAGTTCGGCCAGCGACTCGGGGGTGTGGAAGCGAATCCGCATCCACTTGCCCTGCATGAACCGCATGTCCACGTTCTCGTGGTCGAGGAACGACAGCCGGGTGGATTCGCGGCTGGTGGAATGCTGCGACCGCTCAAACGCCTGCTCGGCCAGGAGGTTGCGGGTGCCGATGCACACCGTGCCGTCGCCGGCGCACAGCGCATTGACGGCGGTGAGCACCCAGTGCTGGTAGTCCAGCGACGTGGTGGCGTTGATGACGGAGTCGAGCACCACCATGTCGTACAGGCCGTGCTGGGCCACCCGCTTCTCGATCGTGCGGACCATCGAGACGACGCCCCTGATGTCCACCGCGTACTTGCCCGGGGTGGTGCGGTAGGGCTCGTAGTCGTCGATCAGGTAGCCCTCGGGGCGCAGCTTCTTGGCGTAGTCGCCGTGGCCAGCGCCGAAGTCCACCACCCGCATGTCGGGGCGCTCGCGCAGCCGGGGCAGCGCCAGCTTCTCCCACACCTCCGACTTGTAGGCCAGCTTCCCGGCCTTGCGAAGCGAGGTGTACTGGCGCAGCCGCTTGGGCTGCACGATGTGCTGGTTGTAGACCGGCGCCTGGTCCTCCAGGCCGGTCCAGTCGTACACGCCGTACTCGCCGGTGAGGTCGGCGACCAGCTGCGCCGCGTCCAGGGATGCGCAGGTCCACGCGAGGACGTCGAAGTGGTTCTTCGCGGCGACCACCGCGTACTCGGCGTTGAGCGCGATCTGCCCCTGGTCGTCGATGACGACGGAGCCCCACGCGCCGTGCCCGCCGGTCATGAAGGAGATGGCCTGCTGGAACGGCTTGTTGCGGGACTGGACCACCTCGATGGTCTGCCACGGGATCCACGACCAGGCGCCGATCTCGCCGGGCTGCGCGTACACCACCGACGCCTCGGTCTCGACGCGGTTGTGCAGGAGGTTGAACTGGATTTCGTCGGTCAGGCGCACCTTGTGGCCGAGCATGACCGCCGGGGTGTGCGTCATCCCCAGCGCGGTCATCGCCTTGGTTCTCTGGTGGCCTGCGACCAGCGTGCCGTCGGCGTTGAGGATGACCGGCTTGACGATGCCGTGGCGGCCGATGGACTTCTGGAGCCGCTCGAAGGCTTCGTCGGACAGGTGACGCGGGTTGTAGTCGGCCGGGCGCAGGTCTTTCAGCGGGTACGCCTCGTGGAAGGTGGTGGTGGGCCCGCTGCTGTTGGGGGCGCTGCTGGTGGGTCCGTTGCTCATGCGTCGTCGTCCTCGTCGGCGGCGTCGTCGCCGGCGTCGTCGGGCTCGCCGTCGTCGGGGCCGCTGATCTGGGCTGCCTCACCGTCGCCGGGCACGGCGGCGATATCGTCGTGGGGCTGCTGCAGCAGGTGCCAGCCGAAACCGAGATCGGAGCGGGACTCGGCGACGTACCGCTCGTAGATGGCGTTCAGGGTCTCCACCTCGGCGGCCGTGATCTGCACGCGGATGGTGGACCACTGCATGTAGCCCCACTGCAGGTACTCCAGCTTCGCCATCGCCCCAGTGCCCTGCCCGTCGGAGGGCAGGTCGATCGCGGTGGGCAGGGCCCGGTGGTCCAGCAGCTTGTCCAGGGCGCCCTGGTCGTAGCCGGTGCCGTCCAGGTCGGGCAGCTCTTCGAGGATGTCGGCCAGCAGCTCGCTGTCGTACCCGGCCAGGTCCGAGGTGCGGTTGTCGACGACGACGATGCGAGCCGCGTCCTCGTCGCCGACGTCGACCCAGGTCGCGGCGATCTGCTCCCAGCCGAGCTGCTTGGCGGCAGCCCAGGTGTGGTTACCCGCCAGGATCTCGTTGGGGCGGCCGGTGTGGGTACCGCGGTTGACGACGATGGCCTTGTACTGGCCGTTGACGCGCAGCGACTCGGCGATGGCGTCGACGTCGCCGGTGCGCGGGTTGCGGAAGTAGGGGGCGAGGTCGTCGATCGCCACGGCGAGCGAGGCCAGCGACTCGGGAATGCGGGCGGGGGTAGCACTCACGCGAGGTCCTTCGGTGTAGGAAGCGTTCCCCGCGCCCTACGTCCGCCCACCCTAAGGCACCTGCCCGCCTCGGCCGAGACAGTGGGCGCGTTCCCGGCGACGAAGGCCATGGCGCTGGTCGCCGGGATCGCGGCCAGGGCGGACAGCAGCGACGACATGGACCGTGTGCGGCACGGGGCGAATGGGCCGCCTGTTCACCGGTGTGCGCGCATCGCCGGGGCCGGGGGCACCTGGCTGTCATCACCCCCGTCTAGGAGTCTTCCCCTGGGCGAGGAAGATCCTCCGTCTTCGCCTGAGCCTCACAGGGCTGGCTTTGTTCGTGAGTTACGAGAGCACAGGTTGCTCAGCAGCGAGAGCGAGAGCGACACCGACTCCTACCGCCTCGCCACCACCCGCGCCGGCGCCGAACAACAGCAGGCGGCTGGCTGAGCATCGGCAAAGAACCACCCGCCCCCTCAGTTCTCCAGGAGGCGCCGACGCCACCACCCGCACGCACTCCACGGACTTGCCAGCTTGAGATGAGGGCTCAGGGGAACAGTCCAACGGTCGCGTTCTGGGCTTGGGACGGGGTTCCGCCGTTGTGCAGCACGCGAGCCCAGTCCTCGACGTCGCGGCGGATGCCGACGGCGAGGCCGTCGAGTTTGGACTCCGGCCACCGCTCGAAGGACGACGGCCGGTCATCGCGAAAGACGCCGAAGATGGCCGAGAACTTCAGCGGTGCGCGCCCCAGCGTCCGGGTGCCGTGGCGGGGACGCCCCGGCACCCGGACGCCTGTGGTTACTCGCCCGCGACGCGCACGTCGGAGCGGCGTCGGCGGGTGGAGGCGGCCCAGGTCATCACCGCGCCGGCGACCAGGGCGATGCTGGCGGCCAGCAGCAGCTGGCCGGTGTTCGACGCACCGGTGGAGGCCAGGGTCGCGCCGCCCGCGACGGTGCCGCCGGCTATGCCAGAGGTGTACTTCATGGCTTGCTCATTTCATTTCCAGGCGGAGACCCGCGTGAGATAGGACTTGGCGACCGAAGACAGCAGCCAGTAGTTGCGGACGATGGAGAACAACACTTCGGGGAAGAGCGCGCACTCGACGAGGACGGCCTTCCAGCCGAGATGCCGCACCCTGAACCCCGCGTACACCGCCCAGAACGCGATCAGCGCAAACCAGGCCGGGTCGAAGAGATATCCGTGCTGGGCCATGAGGCCCAGCGAGACCAACCCCCATCCGATGGAGTAGGCGAAGCCCACGAAGCCCATCAAGATGGTGAGGGTGGAGTACCAGGTGTGCCGCGTCCAGCCGCGCTGGCGCAGCGTGTCCACGGTGCCCCGCATCCAGCGCTCGCGTTGCTGGACGAGTTCGCGCAGCGTCGGCATGAGGTCGGTGTAGGCGACGCACATCTGATTGGCGGTAATCTTCCAGCCGGATTCCTTGAGGGCGAGCGTGGTCTCGTAGTCCTCGACGAGATTGGCGTGGTCCTCCCAGAAGACCTCGCCGCGCCAGTGGAGCACGCTCTGCAGCGCCTCGGCCCGGTAGAAGGAGCCCGCACCGGACATGCTGTGGATGTCGCGCCGGTAGCGAGAGCGGGAGTAGCGGCCGTATTCGATGATCTGCATGCCCGTCAGATAGCGCTGCCAGGGGCTGTTCCACAGATCGGTGCGGCCGAGGCAGGTGGCGCTCACGCCCCCGAGCCGCGGGTCGGACTGGATGACGCGGCGGGCGCGGGCGAGGAATTGGTGGTGCAGGCTGGTGTCCGCGTCCATGACGAGCAGGTACCTCGCGGTCGTCACGAGCCTGCCGTCGGAGGCCGCGGCGCAGAGCCACCGGATGCCGTGGTTGAGGGCGCCCGCCTTCTTGTGGGGGTTGTGCGGCACGTTGAGGATGACGGTGCGGGGCGCGCCGGGCCGGGCGGCGAACGTGCGGGCGTAGTCCTCGGTGCGGTCGGTGGAGTTGTTGACCACGACCAGGATCAGGTCGGGGCGGTGGGTCTGCCCGGCCAGGGAGTCCAGGGCGAGCAGGATGCCCGCCTCCTCGTTACGGGCCGGGACGATGACCACGGTGTCGTACAGCGCCGGGACCGCGGTGGCGATGACGCGGCGTCGGCGATGACGAGCTGGAGCACCGGCCACGCTTCCCCCCCCCAGGGCACTACATATGAACGTAAGTCCGCACTCGGGCGACTTGCCCAGAGGATGTTCTCATCGTGTTCGAGTGCTTGACAAGGGAGATCCGTGAATATGTGTGAAACGTGTGAAGAACAGCACCCCGTGGGGCAGGCGGCGGCCTTGTCTCCTCGGCGAAGGCCCCGCCTGATCCGGCTCGGGAGGTCGTGCTGGGCCGCCCGGCGACCCTGCGGGTGCCGATAAATCATCCGGCTGGGTAGGCGCCCTGATCGTCGATCACAGGCCCGGAAACTGGATCTTGTCCTGGCCGTCTTCACGCGGCGCGTGGGTGGCCGAGCTGGCAGGCGACGTCCTAAAGGGCAAGGCCGTGAAGTTACGGCTGCGGGGCTGGTGGCAAGGGACGGCGGCCTTGGTGTGGCGGAGTGCCGGACACGGAAAGCGGAGCCCCGGTAGAACTG